>CAZUUU010000082.1:0-13396 GCA_964622685.1 uncultured Methylibium sp. | reverse complement strand
CAGCATCACCCGCAGGGCCGGCAGCAGCGCCGCGTAGTTCTGCAGCGGCTCGCCCATGCCCATCATCACCACGTTGCTGACGATGCGATCGGTCGTGCCGAAGCGCCGCCGCAGCGCGTGCTCGGCGTGCCAGAGCTGGGCGAGGATCTCGCCGGTCGTCAGGTTGCGGCTGAAGCCCTGGTGCCCGGTCGAGCAGAAGCGGCAACCGACCGCGCAGCCGGCCTGCGAGGACACGCACAGCGTGCCGCGATCGTCCTCGGGAATGAAGACGGTCTCGACGGCGTTGCCGCCACCGACGTCGAACAGCCACTTGACGGTGCCATCGGCGGAGACATGCTCGCTGACGACAGCCAGCGCCCGCAACTCGGCCGCGCCGGCCAGCTTGCCGCGCAGGCCCTTGGCGAGGTCCGACATGCGCTCGAAGTCGGCCTCGCCCTTCTGGTGGATCCAGCGGAACAGCTGGACCGCGCGTAAACGCTTCTCGCCCAGGCGGTCGCAGAAGGCCGTCAGCCCCTCGAGATCGAAGTCGAGAAGATTGACGGCCATGACACGCTTAACGCGCGTAGACGTTCATGCCCGGGAAGAAGAAGGCGACCTCGACCGCGGCGGTTTCGGGGGCGTCCGAGCCGTGCACCGCGTTGGCGTCGATGCTGTCCGCGAAGTCGGCGCGGATCGTGCCCTTCTCGGCCTTCTTCGGGTCGGTGGCGCCCATCAGCTCGCGGTTCTTGGCGATGGCGTTCTCGCCCTGCAGCACCTGGATCATCACCGGGCCGGAGATCATGAACTCGACCAGGTCCTTGAAGAACGGGCGCGCCTTGTGGACGGCGTAGAACTGCTCGGCCTCGCCGCGCGACAGGTGCGCCATCCTGGCCGCGACGACCTTGAGGCCGGCGCCTTCGAAGCGCGCATAGATCTGGCCGATGACGTTCTTGGCGACGGCGTCGGGCTTGATGATGGACAAGGTGCGTTCGATCGCCATGTTCTCTCCGGAATCAGTGATTGGGCAAAGCCTGGGATTCTAGTGGGCGGGGTGGGTTCCGCCGCGGCTGCAGGGCACTAGCGGCCCCGGCCGCGACCTCCTCCGCCACCGCCACCGCCACCGCCGCCGCCACTGCGCCCGCCGCGCTTGCCGCCGGCCTTGTTGAAGTAGGCGTCGGCGCCGATGTAGCCGACCGAGGTCTGCATCGGGTCCGGCTGCTTCGGTCCGCCCTTCTTGGGTCCGGCGCCCTGACCCGACTCGTGGGCGTCGTGGCGCCCGAAGCCGGCCGTGATGCGCTGCGAGCCCTTGACGAAGCGGCGATCGAAGGTCTGCTCCAGCGGGTTGGGGATCGTGCCGGGCGGCCCGTCGCCGTCGAGGTCCGGCGGCGGCGCGCCGTGGCCGAAGCCCTGGCCGCCGCGGCGCTTGGGCCCCTTGGCGAAGCGGCGGTCGAAGGTCTGCTCCAGCGGGTTGGGAATCGGCCCGATGTCGTCGCCGGGCTCACCGTCGGCACGCGGCTCGGCATCCACGGGGCGCGGCTCGCGTTCGCGTCGCGGCGGCCGGTCGTTCTGGCGCGGCCCCGCTTGCTGCGGCCCCCGGCCGGGCTTGCCACCGCCCCGGCCATCGCGGCGCTGCTCGCGGTGGGCAGGCCGCGCCTCGCGGGCCTCGGCCGGCTGGCTGCGCCCCCCGCCGGCCAGCTGGCGGATCGTCCGCAGGTCCTGGTCGTCGAGCTCTACCCAGACGCCGCGCTTCAGCCCGCGGGGCAGCACCACCGTGCCGTAGCGGATGCGGATCAGGCGGCTGACCGCCAGCCCCACCTTGTCGAACAGCTTGCGCACCTCGCGGTTGCGGCCCTCGGTGATGACGACGCGGTACCAGCGGTTGGCCCCCTCGCCGCCGCCATCCTCGATGCGCTGGAAGCCGGCGGTCTGGCCGTCGATCTCGACGCCGTCGAGCAGGCGCTGGCGCTGCTCGTCGTCGAGGCTGCCGAGCACGCGCACCGCGTACTCGCGCTCGACGCCGAAGCGCGGATGCATCAGCTGGTTGGCCAGTTCGCCCGAGGTCGTGAACAGCAGCAGCCCTTCGGTGTTGATGTCGAGGCGACCGACCGACTGCCACTTGCCGTGCTGCAGGCGCGGCAGGCGGCGGAACACCGTCGGCCGTCCCTCCGGATCGTTGAAGCTGACCACTTCGCCGACCGGCTTGTGGTACGCCAGCAGGCGCGCCGGCCCGCCCTGGATGCGCAGCTTGACCGGCTTGCCGTCGATGGCGACGCGGTCGCCGTAGGAGATGCGCATGCCGACATGCGCCACTTCGTCGTTGACGGTGATCTTGCCGTCGGCGATGGCCTGTTCCATGTCGCGCCGCGAGCCGATGCCCGACTGCGCCAGCACCTTGTGCAGCTTCGGCGCCTCGGGCTCGGGACGCAGCACCCGCTTGCTGATCTGTTCGACACTGGCTTCGTCATCGGGCTCGGGCGGCTCGGCGTCGTAGGCGCCCGACAGCACCTCGGCAAACCGCTCCTCGGTCAGCACCGGGTCGACGGCCAGCGGCGCCGGGCGCGGCTCCGGGGCGGCTGCCGCCTCCCCGTCGCCTGGCGGACGATCGGCGCGGTCCTTGCCACGGCCCCGCCGCCGGTTGCGGCTGCGGCGACCGCCGCCCACGCCCTCGTCGGCATCGGCTTGACCATCTTGACCATCGCCGGCGGACGCCGCGCTCGGTGCTTCGGAAACCGGCGCTTCGGGCATCGGCGCTCCGGTCGGAGGGAGCGGCTCGCCTGCGGCCTGCGGCGCAACCTGGTCGACCTCACCCTCCGGCGCCTTGGAGGCGCGCCGGCGGCGCGGCGGCTTGGCCGCGGTTTCGCCTGCCGGCTCGTCGCCGGTGGGGATATCGGGCGGCGACTCGTGCATCGGGGTGTCGTTCGGGTTCATGTCTGGGGTTCGACGGAGACGGCGGTGTCGGCCTCCCCGGCAGTGGGGTCGAGGGGAGGCTCGTCGGGCGTGGGCCCGCCGTCGGAGGTCGCGTCGGCAGCATCGACGTCGTCGGTGGCATCGGTGGCGACGCCGGCATCGAGCAGCGAGGGCTGGTCCGGCAGCGCCTGGGCCAGCAGCGTCGCGCCAGCAGCGCCATCCAGCGCCGGCAACTGATCGAGGCTGGCCAGGCCGAGATCGTCGAGGAACTGGCGGGTCGTCGCGAACAGCGCCGGGCGGCCCGGCGTCTCGCGGTGGCCGATGCTCTCGACCCAGCCGCGGTCTTCCAGCTGCTTGAGCAGCTGGCTGTTGACGGTGACGCCGCGGATGTCCTCGATGTCGCCCCGCGTGACCGGCTGCCGGTAGGCGATGATCGCCAGCGTCTCCAGCGTCGCCCGCGTGTACTTGGGCGGCTTCTCGGGGTTGAGCCGGTCGAGATACTCGCGCAGCTCGGGCCGGCTCTGGAAACGCCAGCCGGTCGACACGGCGACCAGTTCGACACCGCGTCCTTCGCAGTCGCGCGACAACTCGTCGAGCAGCATGCGCAGGGTGTCGGGGCCGAGTTCGTCGTCGAAGAGCAGGCGCAGGTCGCGCAAGGGCAGCGGCTGCTGCGCACAGATGAGCGCGGTCTCGAGGACGCGCTTCGCATCCTGGGTGTTCATCGATTCGTCTGTCGTCGTGGCCGGCTCGGGGCCGGCATGGAATCGGGCGGTGCCTCGTTCGCTGCAGCTGGACACCGGGTCTCGGAACCCGGGCGGCTGGCGGCGGAACTCTAGGGGGACCTGGGGCGGTCGGGCCGGCGAGACATCGATCTAGCACCGGCGAGGGTTGCATCAACCCTTTGCATCCATTGTATCGGACCCCGGCGTGCGGGCGGTGACCTGTTGCCATGCCGCCGCAAGGTCCGCCGCGAGCGCCGCCTCGAAGGCCAGCGGCCGGCCGTCGATCGGATGCGCGAACCCGAGCCGATGGGCGTGCAGGGCCTGGCGCTCCAGGCCGAGAGCCGGCCGGCCGCCGTAGAGAGCATCCGACACGAGCGGATGGCCCTGGTGCGCCAGGTGCACGCGGATCTGGTGCGTGCGCCCGGTGTGCAGGCGGCAACGCAGCGCGCTCAGCCCGTCGCCGGCGGCGACCACGGCAACATCGGTCCGCGCCGGCTTGCCGTCCGGCACCACGGCCATGCGCACGCGCGACACCGGATCGCGGCCGATCGGCGCGTCGATGCTCCAGGCCTGCTGCCGCGGCACGCCGTGCGCCAGCGCGAGGTACTCGCGCTGGACTTCGCGGGCAGCGATGGCTCGCGTCAGGGCCGTCATCGCCGCCAGCGTCCGCGCGACCACCATCAGGCCGCTGGTGTCCTTGTCGAGGCGGTGGACGATGCCGGCGCGCGGCAACGCGGCGGCTCCGGCGTGATGGGCCAGCAGGCCGTTGAGCAGCGTGCCCGACCAGTTGCCCGGCGCCGGATGCACGACCAGCCCGGCCGGCTTGTCGACGACCAGCAGGTGCTCGTCCTCGAACACGATCGCCAGCGCCATCGGCTCGGGGCGGAAGGCCTGGCTCTCCAGCGTCGGGCGCAGCGTCACCTCGACCTGCTGCCCGGGCACGACGCGCCGCGAGCAGCTGGTGATGACGCGCCCGTCGATCAGGACACAGCCCGCCTCGACCAGGCCCTGCAGGTGGTTGCGGGAGAACTCGGCGTGCCGGGCGGCCAGCCAGCGGTCGAGCCGCTCGCCGTGCTCGGACGGTTCGACCCGGGCGCTGCGCCGTTCGGCGTCGACGGACTCCGGCGCCTCGTCGGCCTCGGCATCGTCGACCGGCATGCGCTCGGAAGGGGCGCTCATATAATTTTGGTGTTCCTTCAACCGCGGCCAGCCCCGTGCGCCGCCAGCTGGTGATGACCCTGATGCGACTCGACCCCACCGGCGGCGCTCGCGCCGTGCTTGCCGCGCTGGCGCTGTCTTTCGGCCTCGCCGGCTGCAGCGGCACCCCCAAGGACGCCGACGCGGCGAAGGCGACCGAGAAATTGTACGAAGACGCGCGCGACGAGGCTGCCAACGGCAACTGGGAGCGCGCGACCAAGCTCTACGAGAAGATCGAGGCCCGCGCCGCCGGCACCCAGCAGGCGCAGCAGGCCCAGATCGACCTGGCCTATGCGTACTACAAGGGCGGCGAGAAGGCCCAGGCGCTGTCGACGCTGGAGCGCTTCATCAAGCTGCACCCCAGCAGCGCTGCGCTGGACTACGCCTACTACCTGCAGGGCCTGGTCAACTTCAACGAGAACCTCGGCCTGCTCGGCAGCCTGGCGCGCCAGGACCTGTCCGAGCGCGACCAGCAGGCCTCGCGCGACGCCTACCAGAGCTTTCGCCAGCTGACGACGCAGTTCCCGGAGTCGAAGTACACGCCGGACGCATTGCTGCGCATGAGCTACATCGTCAACACGCTGGCCCAGTACGAGGTGCACGTCGCGCGCTACTACTACCGGCGCGGCGCCTATGTGGCGGCCGCCAACCGCGCCCAGCAGGCCGTGCAAGAGTTCCAGCGCGCGCCGGCTTCCGAGGAGGCGCTGTACATCATGGGACTGAGCTACGACAAGCTCGGTCTGACCCAGCTGCGCGACGATGCCCAGCGCGTGCTGGTCCAGAACTTCCCCGAGTCGCGCTACGTCAAGGAAGGCTTCGTCAGCGCGAGCAAGCCGTGGTGGCAGATCTGGTAGCAGCGGTCACCAAGCGGTAGGCCGCGGCAGCCGTTGCGCAGCAAGGCATCCGCGTTCTCGGCCGCCTCGAAGTCACCCCCTAGCGAATCTCCTCCAACCACGCCAGCGCCTCCTCTTCCTCCCGCAGCGCCGGCATCGGCGGCAACGCCGCCCTCAGCTTGCTGCCGTAGCCCATCGCGGCCATGCGCGGGTCGCAGATCACCAGCAGGCCGCGGTCCGTCTCGCTGCGGATCAGGCGGCCGGCACCCTGCTTCAGCGACACCGCGGCTTCGGCAACGAAGTAGTCGTTGAAGGCATTGCGCCCCTCGGACTCGAGGCGGCGCACACGCGCTTCGACGAGCGGATCGTTTGGCGGCGGGAACGGCAGCTTGTCGATGATCACGCACTGCAGCGCGTCCCCCGGCACGTCGATGCCTTCCCAAAAGCTCTGCGAGCCGACCAGCACGGCGCGCGGCGTGTCGACAAAGCGCTGCAGCAGCTGGCGCTTGGGTGCGCTGCCCTGCACCAGCACCTCGATCGGCGCCTCTCCCTCGACGAGCTGGGCCTGCAGCGCCTCGCCGATGCTGGCCAAGGCCCGCAGCGTCGTCGTCAGCACGAAGGTCCGTCCCCCGGCGGCCCGGGCGCAAGCTGCCGCGAGCCGTGCCACCGCCGCCGGATGGCCGCTCTCGTTGGGCTTGGGGAAGCGTGCCGGCACGTAGAGCCGCGCATGCGCCGGGTAGTCGAAGGGGCTGTCGACACGCAGGGTGCGGGCGTCGTCGAGCCCGGCCTGCTCGGTGAACCAGGCCAGCCTGGCGTCGGCACCGAGCGTTGCCGAGGTGAAGACCCAGGCCTTCGGCGCGGCAGCGACCTGCTCGCGCATCGCGTCGCGCACGTCGAGCGGCGACTCGACGAGCCGCACGCCCTGCGGCGTCAGGTCGATCCAGCGCACCTTGCCCGGTTCGGCCTCCAGCGCGAAGGCCGCGGCCCGGCCGGCCAGGGTCGACGCCCGTTCGGCGAGCTTGTCGAAGTCCGGGCCGATCTCGCGCACGGCGCCCAGCGCGTCGCCGGCCTCGCTGCAGGCGGCCCCCAGCGCTTCGAGCGCGGCACGGAAGTCGGCCCGCCCCGCTCGCTCGTCCCACCGAAGCTTCAGCGTGCCGCGCACGTCGCGCACCGGTCCGGCGGCCGCCAGGCGCAGCTCGCGCGCGGCGCGCTCGCAGGCGCCGGCCAGCTCCTGCCAGGGCTGCAGGCCGCGCGCCTGGCCCAGGCCGGCGGCCAGCATGTCGCGGGTGAAGTCGATGGCCTGGGCGCTGCCCAGCGTGCTGCCGAGGAAGGCCACGCCGGCCTCGGTCAGCTGGTGCGCCTCGTCGAACACCGCGACGTCGACCGAAGGCAGCAGTTCGGCCATGCCGGTGTCGCGCAAGGCCAGGTCGGCAAAGAAGAGGTGGTGGTTGACGACGACGAGGTCGGCCGCCATCGCGTCGCGACGCGCCTTCATCACGTGGCAGCTGCGGTACTCCGGGCACTCGCTGCCGAGACAGTTCTCGCGCGTCGACGTCACCAGCGGGATCACCGGCGAGCGCTCGTCCAGCCCTTCCAGCTCGGCCAGGTCGCCGCTGCTGCTGCGCTGCGCCCACTGCTCGATCTTGGCGAGCGTGCGCACGGCCCAGCGATCGGGCAACTGCTCGGCCTGGCGCGCTTGCGCCAGGCGCTGCAGGCACAGGTAGCTGCTGCGCCCCTTGAGCAGCGCCACGGTCACCGGCAGCTGCAGCAGGTCGCGCAGCCGCGGCAGGTCGCGCAGGAAGAGCTGGTCCTGCAGGCTCTTGGTGGCGGTGCTGACGAGGGTGCGATGGCCCGCCAGCAGCGCCGGGACGAGGTAGGCGAAGGTCTTGCCGACGCCGGTGCCGGCCTCGGCCACGAGGACCGAGCGCTCGTCGATCGCATCGGCGACGGCCTGCGCGAGCTCGAGCTGCCCGGCCCGCTCGCGGTAGGCCGGATCGGCCTCGGCCAGCGGGCCCGTGCCGGCGAACGCCCGCGCCACGGCATCCCGCAAGTCGCTGGGCAAAGGGGTCGTGACGGTCACGAGCGCAGGCCGACGCTCATGCGGGCTCGGGGGGGCTGAGTCGCATCTCCAGCGTGGCGATCTGGTCGCGCAACGCGAGCCGGCGCTTCTTCAGGCGCCGCAGCGTCAGTTCGTCCAGGGGCCGCTCGATCGAGGCCTGGTCGATCAGGCTGTCGAGATCGCCGTGCTCGATGCGCAGTTCGATCAGCCGGCGTTGCGGCGAGTGCAGGTTGTCGTCCATCGCGACCGCAGCCATGCGGCAAAGAGTGTGCAAGCCTCACGCCGGCACGGTATGGCGCGTCGTCGGAACGCGGGTTTGCAAAGTAATGGGATTATAGTTTTCGCATATGACCACCGCGCCTCCCGGCTACCGCGTCGCCGCTGCCACCGGCCTGCACCGTGGAGACCGCGCCTACCAGCAGGACCAGGTCGGCATCCTGCCCCACCCGCGCGTCGCGGGCTGCCTGCTCGCCGTGGTCGCCGACGGCATGGGCGGCAAGAGCGGCGGCCGCAAGGCGGCCGACCAGGTGTTGCTGACCGCGCAGCAGCTGTTCGAGCGCTACACGCCGAACCGCGACGACCCGGTCGAGGCGCTGAAGCAACTGGTGCTCGAATCGCACCTGATGATTAAGCTGACGGCCATCACGGCCGAGGAAGAGCCGCACAGCACGCTGGCGGCCTTCCTGGTCCATCCCTGGCGCGCCTGCGACGTGATCCACGCCGGCGACTCGCGCGTCTACCACTTCCGCGGCGCCGAGATGGCCAGCTGCACGAAGGACCACTCCTTCGTGCAGCGCCTCGTCGACGAGGGCCAGATCAGCGAGGAAGAGGCCAACACGCACCCGCAGTCGAACCTGCTGACCGGCTGCCTCGGCACCCACCAGGACCCGCCGCTGTCCGTCAGCCGCATCGAGCGGCTCGAGGTCGGCGACAGCCTGCTGGCGTGCAGCGACGGCCTGTGGCACTACTTCACGCCGCGCGAGCTCGGCGCGATCGTGCACACCCTGCCGCCGCGCGAGGCCAGCGAGATGCTCGTCGGCAAGGCGCGACACCGGGCCCGCGGGGGCGGCGACAACCTGTCGCTGGCGCTGGTGCGGATCGAGCCGCTCGGCTGACGCTGGCCGCGCCGGCTACGGCTTCGGCTTCGAGGCGGGCGCGACCGGCGGCAAGGCTGCGGCCTTGGTCTTGCCCTCTTGACGCCGCTGCAACTCTTCGCGGCGCTCGATGGCCTGCCTCTGGCGGGCCTCGTAAGCGGCGCGTGCGCGCTGCTCGTCGCGACGGCGCTGCGCAGCGTCCGCCGGTGACGCCTCGCCCGCGGTCGCGGCCGGCGGCTTGACCGGCACCGGCGCGGTCCGCGGCCCGGGGCGCACGGCCGCGCTCGCGGCCTCCGGCGGCAGCAGCAGCACCGCGGCGCGATTGCGCTGGTCCGCCTCCTGGCGCGCCCGCTTCTCGTCGATCCGCTTCTGGCGCGCTCCGGCCCGACGGCCGCGCTCGGCATCGTCCAGCGTCGCCTCGCTGAGGTCGATCTCGATCAGGGCCTCGCGGCGGCGCGTGCGCGCGGCTTCGAGACAGTCGGTGACGAAGAAGCGCTGGGCGCATTCCCGCTCGGCCGAGACATGGGCCGCCTCGATCGCGGCGCGCCGGGCCCCCAGCCGCTCGCGGACGGCCGCTTCGCTGGCCGGGTCCTCGGCGACCGCAGCCGACGACACCAGCACCATCAGGAAGCCAGCCGCCTTCATGTGAGCGTCGTGTCGACCTCGCGCCGGCCCTGCGAGAGGAACTCGACCGACTGCATCTCGTTGAGGCGAGACACCGTGCGCGGAAACTCGTGCGCCAGCGGGCCTTCGATGTACAGCTGCTCGGGCGGCACGGCAGCAGAGACGACGAGCTTCACGCGCCGATCGTAGAGCACGTCGACCAGCAAGGTGAAGCGCCGCGCCTCGGAGGCCAGCCGAGGCGGCATCGCGGGCACGTCGGACAGCAGCAGCGTGTGGAACTGCGTCGCCAGCTCCAGGTAGTCGTTCTGCGACCGCGGGCCGCCGCACAGCGTGCGGAAGTCGAACCAGACCACGCCGCCGGCGCGGCGCCTGGCGCGGATCTCGCGCTGCTCGATGTGCAGCCGCGGGTCCTCGTCGCGGGCCTCGGCGAGGCGCTCGAAGGTCTCGGTCATCGCCGCGTCGGCTTCGGGCCCGAGCGGCGTGTGATAGAGCTTGACCGTCTCGAACGTGCGCCGGCGGTAGTCGACGCCGCCGTCGACATTCAGCACCTCGAGCTTGTCCTTCAGCAGCGCGATGGCCGGCAGGATGCGTTCGCGGTGGAGTCCGTTCGGGTACAGGTCGTCGGGCCGGAAGTTCGAGGTGGTGACGATGCTCACGCGGTTGGCGAACAGCGCCGACAGCAGCCGATGCAGGATCATCGCGTCGGTCACGTCAGCGATGTGGAACTCGTCGAAGCAGATCAGCCGGTAGCGGCGCGCGATGCGCCGGCCCAGCTCGTCCAGCGGATCCGCCTGGCCCTTCAGGTCCTGGAGCTCGCGGTGCACCTCGCGCATGAACTCGTGGAAGTGCAGGCGCGTCTTGCGCACCAGCGGCACGGACTGGAAGAAGCAGTCCATCAGGAAGCTCTTGCCGCGACCGACCCCACCGTGCATGTAGACCCCGCGCGGGATCGGCGGATGGCGCAGCAGCTTGGTCACCGCGTTGCTGCGCCGCGCCTTGTAGTCGGCCCATTCGTTCTCGCAGCGCTCCAGCGCGTCGATCGCGCCGCGTTGCGCCGGGTCGGCCGTGTAGCCGCGCTCGGCGAGCGTGCGTTCGAAGAGCTCGCGGACCGCCACGACTTCCGGTCCGCCGGCTTCAGAAGTTGAGCGTGCGCTTGTCGACCGCGAGGGCCGCCTCCTTGGTCGCCTCGCTCAACGACGGGTGGGCGTGGCAGATGCGGGCGATGTCCTCGCTGCTGGCCTTGAACTCCATCGCGACGACGGCCTCGGCGATCAGCTCGCTGGCCATCGGGCCGACGATGTGCACGCCCAGGATCTCGTCGGTCCTGGCATCGGCCAGGAACTTGACCATGCCGGTGGTGTCGCCCAGTGCGCGGGCCCGCCCGTTGGCCATGAACGGGAAGGTCCCGGCCTTGTACGCGCGGCCGGCCGCCTTGAGCTGCTGCTCGGTCTGGCCGACCCAGGCGATCTCGGGGCTGGTGTAGATGACCCAGGGAATGGTGTTGAAGTTGACGTGGCCGTGCTGGCCGGCGATGCGCTCGGCCACCGCCACGCCCTCCTCCTCGGCCTTGTGCGCCAGCATCGGGCCGCGCACCACGTCGCCGACCGCCCACACGTTCGGCAGGCTGGTGCGGCACTCGTCGTCGACGACGATCGCGCCCCGCTCGTCCAGCTTCAGGCCCACGGCCTCGGCATTCAGGCCGGTCGTGTTGGGCACGCGGCCGATCGAGACGATCAGCTTGTCGACCTCAAGCGTCTGCGCCTCGCCCTTCGCGCTGGCGTAGGCGACGCTGACGCCCTTCTTCGAGGTCTTCACCTCGGCGATCTTCACGCCCAGCTCGATCTTCAGGCCCTGCTTCACGAAGGCCTTCTGCGCCTCCTTCGCGATCTGCTCGTCCACCGCGCCCAGGAAGGCCGGCAGCGCCTCCAGCACCGTGACCTCGGCGCCGAGCCGGCGCCAGACCGAACCCATCTCGAGGCCGATGACGCCGGCGCCGATCAGGCCCAGCTTCTTCGGCACCGCCGGGATGCGCAAGGCGCCGTCGTTGCTGAGGATCTGCTCCTCGTCGAAGGCCGCGCCGGGCAGCGCGCGCGGATTGGAGCCGGTGGCGACGATCACATGCCTGGCGACGATCGCTTCCTCGGCGGCGCCGGCGACCTTGATCTCGTAGCCCGCCTCGGTCGCCTTGGCGAACGAACCGCGGCCGTGGAAGAACGTCACCTTGTTCTTCTTGAACAGGTAGAGGATGCCGTCGTTGTTCTGCTTCACGACGGTGTCCTTGCGGCCCAGCATCTTCTTCACGTCGATGCTCAGGTCCTTGAGGCCGATGCCGTGGTCGGCGAAGGCGTGGCCGGCGTGCTCGAAGTGCTCGCTCGACTGCAGCAGCGCCTTGCTCGGGATGCAGCCGACATTGGTGCAGGTGCCGCCCGGCGCCGGGCCGCCCTTGTCGTTCTTCCACTCGTCGATGCAGGCGGTGACGAAGCCGAGTTGCGCCGCACGGATCGCCGCGATGTAGCCGCCGGGACCGCCGCCGATGACGACGACATCGAATGAAGCATTCACGTTGAATCTCCCAGAATCTTGCTGCCGGATGGCGGTGGTCAGCGGTGCATTCAGCCGGTGGCCCCGAGCCGCACCGCGAGCTCCTCGTAGCGCGGCCCCCGCGGCGCGGCCAGCAGGTCGTGCCCAGGAAGCGCGCCGCCGTGGCGATGGTCGAAGCGGAGCACGCGCGTCTTGAACAGCGATGCCGGGATGGCGAAGAAGCCATAACCGCTCTCGTCCAGAAGCCGGAACAGCGGCTCCTCTCGCAACGAGGACGCCGTGCTCACGTTGAACTCGAAAAGGACTGCATCCGGCACCCGGCGCGACAGCAAGGACTCCGCACCGCGCAAGACCTCCGCTTCGAAGCCTTCGACGTCGATCTTGATCATCCTGATCTTGTCGACGCCGGCGGCATCCAGCACGCTCGACAAGGTACGCACGGGCACCATGCAGCGCTCGAAGCCCAGGTGCTCGTAGCGCCGCACGAGCGAGGCGGAGCCGGCGTTGCCCTGGGGTATGCAGAGCTCCAGTTCACCCGCCTCGGCGCCCAATGCAAAAGGGTGCAGCGACACGTTCGCGAGCCCGTTGCGTTCGATCATCATCGACAAGGCGGTCTGCATGCGCGGATTGGGATCGAAGGCATGCACGCGGCCGGCCCCCCCGACGAGTCGCGACATCAGGAGCGTCACCAGCCCGATGTTCGCCCCGATGTCGAGCGCCGTGTCGCCCGGCCGGATGATCCGACGGCACAGCGTCGTGATCTTGCGGTCGAGGTCGCCGACGAAGAAGGCCGCACGTCCGATGTAGTCGTCCAGCGACGCCAGCACCTGGCCACCCGGGACGTGCGCCCAGACATCGCCGCGACCCGCGCCGGCCGCGCGATGCACCCACTGGTGGTTGGCCAATCTCGCGCAGCCACTCGACAGCGGGTACCGGCGCGTCACACAGGCCACCGCCATTTGCCGCCAAGTTGCCAAGGTGAACTCCCAGTCAGAGGCGTGAGGATCGGAACCGCAGGCACGGTGGATGACGGACGACGCCGCCACCGGCAAGCTCAGATGTCGAACAGGAGCCGGGCCGGGTCCTCCAGCGCTTCCTTCATCGCCACCAGCCCCAGGACCGCCTCGCGGCCGTCGATGATGCGGTGGTCGTAGCTCATCGCCAGGTAGTTGATCGGCCGCACCACGACCTGGCCATTCTCGACCACGGCGCGGTCCTTGGTCGCGTGCACGCCGAGGATGGCGCTCTGCGGCGGGTTGATGATCGGCGTCGACAGCATCGAGCCGAACACGCCGCCGTTGCTGATCGAGAAGGTGCCGCCCATCAGGTCGTCGAGCGAGAGCTTGCCGTCCTTGGCCTTCTGACCGAACTCGGCGATCTTCTTCTCGATGTCGGCGAAGCTCATCTGGTCGGCGTTGCGCAGGATCGGCACCACCAGGC
>CAZUUU010000081.1:0-13416 GCA_964622685.1 uncultured Methylibium sp. | reverse complement strand
GCAGGACAAGGCCAGCGAGATCGGCCGCTTCCCGCGCCTGTTCCGCAACGCCGAGTCGGTGCCGCCCGGCCTGACCTGGCCCACCATCACCTTCACCGGCAAGATGAGCTTGTGGCTCGGCCAGCTCGAGGTGCAGCTGCTGCAGCTCGGCCGCGGCCACACCAAGGGCGACACGGTGGCCTGGCTGCCGCAACAGAGGATCCTGTTCAGCGGCGACCTCGTCGAGTTCGATGCCACGCCCTACGCGGGCGACGCCTACTTCGCCGACTGGCCGAAGACGCTCGACAGGCTGGCCGCGCTGCAGCCCGAGCAGCTGGTGCCCGGTCGCGGCGCCGCGCTCACGACGCCCGAGCGGGTGCAGGCCGGCCTGTCCGGCACGCGTGCTTTCATCGCCGACGTGCATGCCAGCGTGCAGGCCGGCGTGGCGGCGGGCAAGGACCTGAACGCGGTCTACAAGGACACGTTCGCCAAGCTCAAGCCGAAGTACGGCCACTGGGTCATCTTCGACCACTGCATGCCTTTCGACGTGACGCGCTGCTACGACGAGGTCACGCAGTACCGCGACCCGCGCATCTGGACCGCCGAGCGCGACCGCGAGATGTGGGCCACGCTGGAGGGCTAGTGATGACAGCCCCCACGTCGCTGCGCTCCTGCCCCCCGAGGGGGCGCTCAGCCGCCTTGGGGCGGCCCAGCGGCGGCTGAGGCCCGCCCGGCATGTCCGCACCATGGACTACCAGAGCGTCGTCTTTCCCTACCGCCGCCACGCCGACCAGGACGCGGCGACGCCGGCCCGCCATCCGGTGGTGGTCGTCGGCGCCGGGCCGGTGGGCCTGAGCCTGGCGATCGACCTGGCGCAGCGCGGCGTGCCGGTGGTCCTGCTGGACAACGACGACCGGCTCTCGAGCGGCTCGCGCGCGATCTGCTTCGCCAAGCGCACGCTCGAGATCTTCGACCGCCTGGGCTGCGGCCGGCGCATGGTCGAGCGGGGCGTGTCGTGGCAGCAGGGGCGCGTGTTCTTCCGCGACCAGCAGGTCTACGCCTTCGATCTGCTGCCCGAGGCGGGCCACGAGCGGCCGGCCTTCATCAACCTGCAGCAGTACGTCGTCGAGGGCCTCCTGGTCGAGCGCGCCGCCGCGCTGGACGCGATCGACCTGCGCTGGAAGCACCAGCTCGTCGGCATCGAGCCCGCGGACGACCACGCGGCGCTGACGATCGAGACGCCCGAAGGTCCCTACCGGCTGGTGGCCGGGTACGTCGCGGCCTGCGACGGCAGCCGCTCCGCGCTGCGCCGGATGCTGGGGCTCGAGAGCCAGGGCCGCGTCTTCCGCGACCGCTTCCTGATCGCCGACGTGAAGATGCAGATCGATCACCCGGCCGAGCGCTGGTTCTGGTTCGACCCGCCCTTCCATCCGGGGCAGAGCGTCCTGCTACATCGCCAGCCCGACAACGTCTGGCGCATCGACTTCCAGCTCGGCTGGGACGCCGACCCCGAGCTGGAGAAGCAGCCCGAGCGCATCATCCCGCGCGTGAAGGCCCTGCTCGCGAACTCCGCCCTGAAGGACGTGCCGTTCACGCTGGAGTGGGCGAGCGTCTACACCTTCGCCTGCCAGCGCATGGCGCGCTTCCGCCACGGCCGCGTGCTGTTCGCGGGCGACGCGGCCCACGGCGTGTCGCCGTTCGGCGCACGCGGCGCCAACTCGGGCGTGCAGGACGCCGACAACCTGGGCTGGAAGCTGGCGCTCGTGGTGCAGGGCCGCGGCGGTGATGCGCTGCTCGACAGCTACGCCGGCGAGCGCGAGGCCGCGGCCGACGAGAACATCCGCGCCTCGACGCGCTCGACCGACTTCATCACGCCCAAGAGCGAGATCAGCCGCGTGTTCCGCGACGCGGTGCTCGACCTGGCGCGCGAGCATGCCTTCGCGCGCACGCTGGTCAACAGCGGGCGCTTGTCGGTGCCGGCGACGCTGGACGGATCGCCGCTCGGCACGGCCGACGCCGAGGCCTTCGACGGGAGCCTGCGGCCGGGGGCCGTCGCGGCCGATGCGCCGCTGCGGCGCGCCGACGGTGCGCCCACCTGGCTGCTGCGCGAGCTGAACCAGCGGGGCGCGGGCTTCACGCTGCTCGTCGCGGAGCCGGCGCCGGAACTGGCGCCGACGGTCGCGATGCCGGTCCGGCAACTGCGCATCGCCGCACACGCCGACGCCGGGGCGGACCGCTTCTTCGATGTCGACGGCCTGGCGACGCGCCGCTACGACCTGCAGCCGGGCACCGCCTACCTGATCCGGCCCGACCAGCATGTCTGCGCGCGCTGGCGCCGGCCGACGGCGGCGCTCGTCGAGGCGGCCTTGCAACGCGCGCTGGCGATCGCCCCGGGAGCCCGCCGATGAAGCTGATCACCACGCCCCACCTCGACGCGCCCGACGACTTCTACGAAGCGCTGATCGACGCCCACCGCGAGCTGCCCGCCGCCGAGAGCCACGCGCTCAACGCGCGCCTGGTGCTGCTGCTGGCCAACCACATCGGCGCGCAGGACGTGCTGCTGGAGGCGCTGCACGCGGCGCGCGCCGGCCGCCGCGCCGACACCGCCTGAAGAGACAGGACCCATGAGCCCCGCGACCTTGACCTACCAGAGCGGCTTCGGCAACGAGTTCGCCACCGAGGCCCTGCCCGGCGCGCTGCCGGTCGGCCGCAACTCGCCGCAGCGCTGCGCCTACGGCCTGTACGCCGAGCAACTGAGCGGCACCGCCTTCACCGCGCCGCGTGCCGACAACCGCAGGTCGTGGCTCTACCGCATCCGGCCGGCGGCGATGCACCAGCCCTTCGAGCGCATGGCCGACGGCCGCATCGTCAGCGACTTCTCCGGCGTGCCGACGCCACCCGACCAGCTGCGCTGGAACCCGCTGCCGATGCCGCAGGCGCCCACCGACTTCTTCGAAGGCCTGGTCACGATGGCCGGGCAGGGCGATCCCTTGGTGCAGAGCGGCGCGGCAGCGCATGTCTACGCCGCCAATCGCTCCATGCAGGGCCGCGCCTTCTACGACGCCGACGGCGAACTGCTGATCGTGCCGCAGCAGGGGCGCCACCGCTTCGTCACCGAGCTCGGCGTCATCGAGGCCGAGCCGCAGGAGATCGTCGTCATCCCGCGCGGCATCCGCTTTCGCGTCGAGCTGCCGGACGGCACGGGTCGCGGCTACGTCTGCGAGAACTACGGCGCGCCGCTGCGCCTGCCCGACCGCGGCCCGATCGGCTCGAACGGCCTGGCCAACGCGCGCGACTTCCTGACGCCGGTGGCGGCCTACGAGGACATCGACGGCCCGCACGAGCTGGTCGCCAAGTTCGGCGGCCACCTGTGGCGCGCCGCGATGGACCACTCGCCGATGGACGTGGTGGCCTGGCATGGCAACCACGCGCCCTACAAGTACGACCTGCGGCGCTTCAACGCCATCGGCTCGATCAGCCACGACCACCCGGACCCGTCGATCTTCCTGGTGCTGCACGCCGCGTCGGACACGCCCGGCGTCAGCAGCCTCGACTTCGTCATCTTCCCGCCGCGCATCCTGGCGATGCAGGACACCTTCCGCCCGCCCTGGTTCCACCGCAACGTCGCCAGCGAGTTCATGGGCCTGGTGCACGGCGCCTACGACGCCAAGGCCGAGGGCTTCGTGCCCGGCGGCGCCAGCCTGCACAACTGCATGAGCGGCCACGGCCCCGACGCCGACACCTTCGAGAAGGCCAGCCGTGCCGACCTGTCGAAGCCCGACGTGATCCGTGACACCATGGCCTTCATGTTCGAGACCCGTCATGTCTGGCGACCGACGCAGCACGCGCTGGACACCGCCGAGCGCCAGCGCGAATACCAGCGCTGCTGGCAAGGCCTCAAGAAGCACTTCGACCCGAGCCGCGCCTAGCGTCCCCGGCCTCTCGAGCCCCGCGTCGGTCAACGAGGCCGATCGTCGAGCCGGCACTCAGAGCACGTTCAGCGGGATCTTGAGGTAGCGGGTGCCGTTGTCCTCGGCGTCCGGCAGTCGGCCCGCGCGCACGTTCACTTGCACGGACGGCAGCATCAGCGCGGGCATGCCGAGCGTGCGGTCGCGTGCCGTGCGCATCGCGACGAACTCGTCCTCGCCGATGCCGTCGCGCACGTGGATGTTGCCGGCGCGCTGGTCTGCCACGGTGGTCTGCCAGCAGGGCCTGCGGCCCCCGGGTTGGTAGTCGTGGCACAGGTGCAGGCGCGTGGCGGGCGGCAGGGCCAGCAGTCGACGGATCGAGCGGTGCAGCGTGCGTGCGTCGCCGCCCGGGAAGTCGCTGCGCGCGGTGCCGTAGTCGGGCATGAACAGGGTGTCCCCGACGAAGATGTCGTCGCCGACGCGGTAGCTGACGCAGGCGGGCGTGTGGCCGGGCGTCGCGATCACGTGCGCCTCCAGGTCGCCGAAGCGGAAGGACTCGCCGTCATCGAACAGGTGGTCGAAAGGCCGGCCGTCGGTCGGAATGTCGCTGGCGTTGAACAGCTTCCGGAAGACCCGCTGGACCTCGCGGATGCGCCCACCGATGCCGATGCGCCCGCCGAGCAGCCGCTTCAGATAGGGCGCGGCCGAGAGGTGGTCGGCATGGGCGTGGGTCTCCAGGTGCCACTCGACGCGCAGGTGCTGCTCTCGCACCCAGGCAATCAACCGGTCGGCCGAGGTGGTGCTGGTGCGGCCCGATGCCGGTTCGTAGTCGAGCACGCTGTCGACGATGGCGGCCACGCAAGTCCGTGGGCAGGCGATGACGTGCGTTGCGGTGTGCGTGGCCGGGTCGAAGAAGGTCTGGACGCGTGGGTCGTTCATCGAGTTTCCTGCGGTGGTACCGGATACAATATACAATATCGCATATTAATGATTTACGAGCTCTCATGCTTCGAACTGCTGCGTCCTCGTCGTCGCCGGCTCAACTCGCGCAATGGGCCGGCGAGGCCAGTGCGCTGCTGAAGGCGCTGGCCCATCCGGACCGGCTGATGCTGGTCTGCCAGCTGGTGGAGGCCGAGCTCAGCGTCAGCGAACTCGGCGAGCGCACCGCGGTTGCGCAGCCCTCGTTGTCACAGCATCTGGCCGTGCTGCGCGCCCAGGGTCTGGTGCTGACGCGTCGTGAAGGAAAGAACATCCATTACCGCGTCGGGTCGCCGGCGGCACTGGCGGTGCTGAAGGCACTGCATGAGGTTTACTGCGCCCCCCGGCGCTCGGGTCGTCAAAGAAGGAGCCCCTCTTGAGCATCGACTGGATCTCGTTCACCCCCTGGATGTCGCTGGCCGGCGGCCTGCTGATCGGCCTCGCGACCGCGATCTACCTGCTGGGCCTGGGACGCATCGCCGGCGTCGCCGGTCTGGTGGCGACATCGCTCGCCGCGCTGATCGGTGGGCGCAGCCTGCGGCCCGAGCTGCCGCGGCTGTTGTTTCTGCTGGGCCTGCTCGTCGCGCCGTGGCTGTGGTGGATCGGCGAGCCGCAGCCGGCGGCCAGCGTCGACGTCGGCACCGGGGGCCTGGTCGCAGCCGGTCTGCTGGTTGGCGTCGGGGTGCGCATGGCCAACGGCTGCACCAGCGGGCACGGCATCTGCGGGCTGAGCCGGCTGTCACTGCGCTCGCTCGTCAATGTGCTGGCCTTCATGGGCGCCGGCTTTGCTACGGTCTTCGTGCTGCGGCACGTGGTCTGAAGGAGACGACGAGATGACGCACGTGATCGCGCTGCTGAGCGGTATCGTCTTCGGGCTGGGACTCATCCTCTCCGGGATGGCCAACCCGGCCAAGGTCAAGAACTTCCTAGATCTCGCCGGCGCCTGGGACCCGAGCCTGGTGATGGTGATGGCCGGTGCGATCGCGGTCGGGCTGGTCGCCTTCGCCGTCGCTCGGCGGCAGGGGCGCGCCTGGGTCGGTGCGCCGATCGAGCTGCCCGTCAACCGGACCATCGATGCGCGCCTGATCGGCGGCGGCCTGCTGTTCGGCATCGGCTGGGGCATCGCCGGCTTCTGTCCGGGCCCGGCCCTGGTCGCGCTCGGCCGCGGCATGCCCGAGGCTGCGTGGTTCGTCGGCGCGATGCTGGTCGGCATGCTGCTGCACGACCGGGTGATCGCGCCGCGGCTTTCGCGCTAGCGAGATCGAGCTCAGCCCTCGAATCGATCCCCGGCCCGCCGTCCCGGCCGCCGCGGGTCGGGCAGGATGCCGCGCTTCACGAACACCGAGGTGATCAACTCGCGGTGCCGGCCGTCGAAGAGGCGCCGGTCGGCGGTCAGCATCGCGTTCGCGGCGTCCTCGAAGCCCGCCCAGCGGTTGAGCAGGTGGTGGTGCGCGATCACCAGCTTCTCGGCGTTGGCGCGGCCCAGCTCGTGGCGCAGTTCCCACAGGCAGGCGGACCAGATCTCGCCGTCGTCGTGGACCTCGCCGGTGATGTCCTTGGGGTATTTCTTGTTGCTGTCCAGTCGGCGCAGGCAGGGCGGGTCGCCGGCGAAGGCGATGCAGTCCCAGCTGCAGATCGCCGGCCGCAGCCAGGCCGGTTTCCAGTCGGCGAAGTAGCTGGCGGCGAGGAAGTCGCCGAAGCCTTCGCCCATCGCCGCGCATTCGTCGCTCTCGCCGAAGCCGGGCAGCTGCGCGTCCTGGATCGCGTGGCCGTACTCGTGGAGGATGGTCTCGGCGTCCTCGGCATCGTCGACGCCGCCGGTGCCGAAGGACAGCTGCCTGTCGGTGGGGCTGTAGTAGGAGTTGTCCTCGCGCTGGCCCGCGACGTCGACCTCGATGCCGCGGTTCAGCAGCTTGTCGAAGCCCAGCGCCTGCAGGTGGCGTTGCATGCGGTCGATGTGGAAGTACACCATCGCCTCGGTGAAGCCGCGCTCGCCGCGCCGGAAGCGGAAGTCGCCGTTCGCGCGCTTCACGCGGCGCTTCGTCAGGCGCGTGCTGACGAACTCGCCGTCGAGGAAGCCGCTGCCGTCCAGGCCGCGCAGCTCGACCTCGCGGTAGGCGGCCGGTGGCACGGCGCGGCGGTTCGACAGCCCGGTCGTGTTGAGCGCGACGACCGGGTTCGGGTCGAAGACCAGCGCCTTGCCGCTGGCGCGCTTGAGCAGGTTGCGCCGCCACAGCAGCTCGCCGCTGAAGGCGTCGAGGTAGATCTTCCATTCGCGCGCGGGCGGTCCGCTCTTCACGACGATCTTCCAGGTGAGCCGCGGGTCGCTGTCGGTCGGGCGGTACAGCAGCTCGGGCGTGCCGATGACCCGCTTCTTCAGGCCCCGCGCCGGCGCGATCGCGGCCAGCGCCCGTGCCTCGGCCTCGGCCTGCGTCAGCGCGCGCCCTTCGTCGCCGTGCAGCCGCGAGGCCTTGGTCGCGCCGTCGCGCCGCGCCGCCAGCACCCTCAAGGGCACCAGGTCGTTCTGCAGGTTGAAGACGCGGCCGGCCTCGTCGAGATCGACGCGCACCCAGGCGCCCGAGATCTGCGTGCGCCCGACGTGCTGCTGGAACAGCACGTGCCGGCCCAGCACCGACGGCTTGACCTGGTCGAACTTCAGGTCGGCCAGGTCCGGGGCGATGCCCAGCAGCGGCGCGAAGCGCTTCAGCCAGCGCTCGGCGATGCGCCGCGGCGCATCCTTCGAGGCCGGGGTCTCCAGGTCGAACAGGCGGCGCGCGGTGCGCCGGCTGCGGCTCATCTCGACGCGGCCCCGCGCGCCGGCGATGCCGCGCAGCGCTTTCACCGGGCGCGGCCGGGTGTCGCTGCGCGGCTCGTAGCGCAGTGTGCAGACGCCGGGCTCGCCGGCGACCGCCCGCTGGCCGGTGACGCGGTAGCGGCCGCTGGCCTCGACCGCGGCCTTCTCTTCCTCGAAGTCGGCGCACTGGATCTGCTTGGTCGGCATGGCCCGCTCCCCGCGCCGGTGGCGCGCCGCAACATTGTGGGCCGCCGCCTCACAGGTCGAACTTCAGCTCGGCGTGGAAAGTCCGCTGGGGATAGGGATGGAAGGCCCAGTATTTCTCGTTGCCGAGGTTGTCGATGCCCAGGCCAGCTTGACGCGCGCCAGATCCTGGCGCGTGTCGGCCTGTGCCGTACAACTTGTAGTCCTGGATGAAGCCCTGCAGCTCGACGTAGAGGCCTCCAGGTCGTCCGGCATGCGCGTCACGAATCGACGATGGCGCCCGCGGAATCGCCCGAGAAGGCGGCGCGGCGGTCATGGGCGCAGCGCGAGGGCGCGGCGTACCGGGGCAGGGAGTTCAGGACAGGACGGGTGGCCCGCGCGCGAAAATGGCGATGATGAACAAGGCCTTCACCAAGGAGAGCGACGGCGACGCCGACGATGGCGGCGACGGCGGCGACGAGAGCGCCGGCCTGCCGCCCCTGCCGGCCGGCGGCAAGAACTACATCACCCCGGCCGGCTACGCGCGGCTGCGCGCCGAGCTGCTGGGGCTGATCGACGACGAGCGCCCCCAGGTCGTCGAGACCGTGTCCTGGGCCGCGAAGAACGGCGACCGCTCCGAGAACGGCGACTACCTCTACGGCAAGAAGCGCCTGCGCGAGATCGACCGCCGCATCCGCTTCCTGACCAGGCGGCTGGAGATCGCCGAGGTCGCCGACCCCAGCCTGCACCACGGCAACGACCAGATCTTCTTCGGCGCCACCGTCACCTACGCCACGCCCGACGGCAGCGAGCGCACGATCACGATCAAGGGCATCGACGAGGCCGACAACCTGAACGGCGAGGTGAGCTGGGTGTCGCCGGTCGCGCGCGCGCTGCTGAAGGCGCGCGAGGGCGACGAGGTCACGCTGCAGACGCCGTCCGGGCCGCAGCAGCTCGAGGTGCTGGCGGTGCGCTACCCGCCGCCGGCGCGCGGCGCTGGAAGCGCAGGCGCTTGACCACGGTCAGCGCGATCGTGAGGCCGCAGGCCAGCGCCGAGGCCGCGAACGACAGCGCCAGCAGGCCGTCGCCGGCCACCACCGCGCCGTAGGCGACGCCCAGCAGGTTGGTCGCGGTCCAGATGCTCCAGGTCAGCAGCGCGATGTCGCGCGCGCCGTCGGTGCTGCGCGCGACCGCCAGGATCTGCGGCACGAAGGACAGCGCCCGCAGGCTGTTGGCCAGCGCGAAGGCCGGCCCGATCCAGCTCAGGTCCGTCATCGCTTCATCCCTGGTCGTCGTGGACCGGCCCGCTCTCGCGCAGGCAGCCGCCGAGCCAGCCGTCGCTGCTGCCGACGGTCATCAGCAGCGGCTCGCCGCTTGCGGTGTCGAGGCCGAGCGCGATGGTCTGGCGCGCCGGCAGGCGCAAGGTGAAGATGCCGTCGCGGTCGCTGCGGCTGCGATCGAGCAGGCGGCCGTCGGTGGCGCGGGCCGACACGGGCACGCCGGCGCGCGGCGTCAGCCAGCCGGCCACGACGCAGCCGCGCAGCTGGACGGTCGCGGGCGACGCCGTGGTTTCAGCGGGGGGCAGGAGGTAGTCGCCGCCACCGCAGGCGGTGCTCGACAGCAGGCAGGCCGCGATCGCGGCGCAGGACAGGTGCTTCATCGTGGGCTCCGTTTCGTCGAGGGATGCGCAGCCGATCACCGGCTGGCAGGTGGACGAACGGCGCGCCGGCGCCGAACCGGCCACGCGACGCCGGCGCTTCTAGGGGGTGGCCAGCGCGCGCCGGGTCTGCCGCAGCATGGCCCGGGCGGCCGGATCCTCGGCCCGGGCCAGCAGCGTCTCGGCGCGCCGTGCCGCGTCGGCCGCCGCGGCGCGCTGTCCGGCCCGGGCTTGCGCCTGGGCCTGCCACAGCAGCGCGATGCCGGCATCGCGGCGGCGTCCTTCGAAGCCGCTCCAGGCCGTCGCCGCGGCCGCGGCGGCGGCCGCAGCCTCGACCGGCCGGCCGAGCGCCAGCTGGGCGCGCGCGATGTCGAGATCGATCTCCGCCAGGTCGGGTGACTCGGCGACCTGGATGCGCGCCAGCACCGCGCGCGAGGCCTGCAGCGTCTCCAGCGCCTCGGCCGGCTGCCCGGTCAGGAGCAGCGAGCGGGCCCGCTCGGCCTGCAGGCGCGCGCGTGCCCAGGGCGCGTCGGTGTAGAAGGCGGTGGCCTGGTCCAGCAGTTCGGCGGCCTCGGCGTGGCGACCCTGGGCGGCGCGCAGGATGGCCAGCCGGCCGCGCACCATCGCGGTCTCGACCGGGCTGCTGGCCGGACGCGCCAGCACCGTGGCGAAGACGGCTTCGGCCTCGTCGAGGCGGCCCAGGCGGGCCAGCACCAGGCCCTCGGCCGCGCGCGCGGCGCGTGCGTCGGCATGGTCGGCATCGAACAGCGCGACGTAGATGCGCGCGGCCTCGCGCACCTCGGCCAGCGCCTCCTCGGCGTACCCGCCCAGCAGCAGCGCCCCGGAGAGGCTGGTGCGCGCCACCGCGACGGCGACCGAGCGACCCTCGACGGCCGTGAGCCCGCGGAGGCGCAGCTCTTCGCGGAAGCTGGCGATCGCGCCCCGCGGGTCGCCGAGGCGGCGCTGCAGCACGCCCAGGTTCTTCAGGTCGTCGGCGACCACCGGGTGATCGGGCCCGAGCATCTCGCCGTGCAGGCGGGTGATCTCGACGAACTCGGCCACCGCGGCCGCGACGTCGCCGTCGTTGGCCCGCAGCATCGCGTACTTGCTGCGGATCGTCAGGCCGAGCGCGGTGGGGCGGTTGCCGAACAGCTGCTGCGCCAGCGCATGGGCACGCGCCGCGGCGTCGAGCGCGCCCGGCTGCTGCGCGGTCTGCAGCAGCGCCGCGAGGATGTAGTAGGCGTCGACCTGCACCCGCAGGTCGGCCGGGGCGCGCTGGCTGTCGGCGACCTGCGCCGCCTCGCGGGCCAGTGCGACGGCGTCCATCAGGCGGCCCTCGTGCGAGCGCAGCACGGCGCGCGCCCGCAGCACCTCGGACAGCCGCGCGCGATCGTCGCGCTGGCGGAACACGCGCTCGGCGGCCTCGAGCGGCGCGGCGGCGCGGCGCGGCTCGCGTGTCTCCAGCAGCACCTGGCCATGGTGGGCGCGCGCCGCCGCCGCGAGCGGATGCCCCTCGGCCAGCGAGTCGGCGCGCTGCGCGGCCTCGGCGAGCACCGACTCGGCCAGTGCGGTCTCGCCCAGGCCCGACAGGCCCGAGCCGATCGTCGTCAACAGCTCGACGCGGACCGCCTCGTCGCTCAGAGGCACGGCATCGAGCCGCTGGCGCGCCTGGCGCAGCAGCTCGACGCCGGTGGTGCGGCGGTCGCTGCCGGCGTTGGTGTCCGCGCCGCGGAAGATGTCGACGACGAACTGCTTGACCTCCTCGGCGCGCGCCGCCTGTTCGCGCGCGTGCTGCGCCTGCTGCAGCGAGAGCGCCGCGGCCGCCAGCAAGGCCACCGTCACCGTCGCCGTGACTGCGACGGCGAAGCGGTGGCGCGCCACGAAGCGCCGGCTGCGGTCGATCCACGACGGCGCCCGCGCCAGCACCGGCTCGCCGGCCAGGTGGCGTTGCAGGTCCTGCGCGAACGAGGCGACGGTGGCGTAGCGCCCGGCCGGCGACTTGGCCAGGGCCTTGAGCACCACCGTGTCCAGGTCGCCGGCGAGCGCGCGCGCCAGCCGCGGCGCGCTGCTGCGACGGGCCTCGGCGGCGTCGGCGTCGACCACGCTGCTCGGCCGCGGCGGGTCGACCGAGACGATGGCCTGCTCGAGCTGGGCCACCGAGTCGAGCTTCAGGCGGTAGGGTCGATGGCCGGTCAGCAGCTCGAACAGCACGACGCCGAGCGAGTAGATGTCGCTCGCGATCGTCAGCGGCCGGCCCTGGATCTGCTCGGGGCTCGCGTAGTCGGGCGTCAGCGCGCGGCCCGAGAGCTCGGTCAGCTGCGTCTCGTGCGCCTGATCGTCGTCGGCCAGCAGCTTGGCGATGCCGAAGTCGAGCAGCCGCACCTGGCCGTCGGTACTGACGAGGATGTTCGACGGCTTCAGGTCGCGGTGGATGACCAGGTGCGCATGCGCGTACTGCACCGCCTCCAGTACCTGCGCGAAGAGCGCGAGCCGTGCCCGCAGATCCAGACGCAGCCGATCGCAGTGTGCCCCGATCGCCTGACCGTCGACGAACTCCATGGCCAGCCAGGGCAGGCCGTCGCGGTGGCCATCACCGTCGACGCCGGCGTCGTACAGCCGCGCGATGTGCGGGTGCTCCAGCCGGGCGAGGATGTCGCGCTCGCGCGCGAAGCGCAACGCGAGGTCGCGACGCAGGCGACTGAGCCGCGGCAGCTTGAGGGCGACCTCACGCGCGAAGGCACCGTCGGCGCGCTCGGCCAGCCACACGTCGGCCATGCCGCCGCTGCCGAGTTCGCGCACCAGGCGGTAGGGGCCGATGCGCGCGCAGGCCTGCAGCGCCTCGTGCGGAGGCGGTGCCGGTGGGCGGCCATCGAGCGTCGGCAGGCGCGCCAGCAGGTCGGTGGTTTCGCTCGTCGCGTGCGCGGCGAGCAGGCGGCGCAGCGCCGGCGCCAGGTCCGGGTGCGTGCGCCCCTGGCGATCGAGCCAGGCCGCGCGCGCGCCGGCATCGAGGTCCAGGGCCTCGTCGAGCAGCGCGGACAGGCGGGGCCAGTGCGTGGCGGTGATGTCCATGAACCTCTGACCCACGTACGCAAACGCGCGCCGGAACCGGCCAGCCGCCGCTCACTCCTGCAGCGAGGCGAGCAGGAAGCTGCGGGCCTTGTCCCACTGGCGCCGCACCGTGCGCTCCGAGCTGCCCAGCAGCGCGGCGATCTCGGTCTCGCTGTAGCCGGCGAAGTAGCGCATCTCGACGACGCGCGCCAGTTCGGCATCGACCGCCTCCAGCGCCAGCAGCGCGTCGTTGATGCGCACCAGCGTGGTCTCGCCGGACGGCCCGCCGAGCCTTTCGCCCAGCGCCGTGTCCAGCGCCAGCGGCGCGACGCCGCCGCCGCGGCGCTCGGCGAGCTGCTCGCGCGCGAAGTCCACGATGATGTGGCGCATGGTCTTGGCCGCGTAGGCGAAGAAATGCTTGCGGTCGTTGAGCACCAGCTGCGCGGCGTCGACCAGTCGCAGGAAGGTCTCGTGGATCAGGCTGGTGGTGTCGAGCATCGCGTCGTCGCGCTGCGTGCGCAGGCGGCCGTGGGCGATGCGGCGCAGCTCGGGATAGAGCACCGCGAACACGCGGTCGAGCGCGCCACGCTCGCCTTGCGCAGCGAGGACCAGCCATTGCGTCAGCGGGGCGTCGGAGTCCGGCACGAGCGGCGCCTTGCGGGGCCTGGAGGGCCCCTCGACGCCGATCTTGCCCGGTTTCGCCGGACCGGCGGCGCTACAGTCGTGGGACTGACACCTGCCCATGCATCGCTTTTCCCTCACGATCCTCGCCCTGCTGCTGGGCCTGGCCGGGCCCGCGGCCCAGGCCGACGACGCACCGGCGCCGGCCGGCACGGCCGCATCGACCGCGGCCCGCACCGGTGCGGCGG
>CAZUUU010000080.1:0-13540 GCA_964622685.1 uncultured Methylibium sp. | reverse complement strand
AGCTGCGCGTCTCGGCCAGGCTGACGAAGTCCTCGAGCCACTTGGTTTCCACGGCGGGCAGTGTAGCGAGGGGGGCGGAACCCTCAGCGTCTGTCCGCTGCTACTTGAGCCGCCTATTGCACCGCTGACGCCATCGACGGACAGGCATGAAGCGTGGGGTTTCCAGGGAAAACCATAGCGACGATGATGCGCGCCATGGTCGCGCATACACCGATCCTGCCAAGCGCCACCGGTTGATCTACTTCACGTTGGGCATCACGAGATCGTCGCTGCTTACGAGGAGGCCAGACATGACTACCCCCTTGGAGTTTCTCCGCGAGGCAGTTCGCGCCGTCCCAGCTGTCAAGTACGCGTTGGGCATTGGAGGTGTCGTCGCAGCGATCGCGATCATCTACTCGTTCAAGATCGACCCGCGAGTCGCTTTCGTCGGCACTGTCGTAATGCTCGTTCTTATGGGCGTGCTGGTTGTCTTTGCTCGAATGTCGTCGTTGCCGGGCTACCGCCTCGCCGGGCCAGCACTCGTCTTCACATGGTTTGTGCTCCTTCTGTTCATGGCGACAAGTGGCTCGTTGTTCTCGTCGGTCTTCTTTCAGAAGCCACTTGATCTATCGTCTTGGCTAACAGGTGCAAATGCTGCAACGGGTGCCGACCCAGCGGCAAGCGCTCCCGCCCCGGCGCCCGAGCACGCATCCCAGGCCTTCAATCGTCGCATCGGAAACGACGGTAGCTGCACTGAACGCAATGTCAGAGGCGACTACGACCTCTGCCTTGCGGAGGGATTTGCAGTAGCCAACTGGACCGGCGCATACCGCAGCGCGCGGAACGGCAGCGCCACGGTTGAGCGCCACGGTACGCGGCCAAACTGCGTGGTCCTACGACTGCACTACTCGGACTCTGGTCGCAGCCCGTTGGGCGACTGCAAGGGCAATGGATGGGTTGACTATGACGTTACGGTCAATGGAACGCGGTAGCCATCGCTTCAGTATGCTCACAATGATGCCCAACCCGTCGTTCTGGCGCCCACTCAACTAGAACGTTGGTCGTCGCAACAACACTACCTCTGTAGATGGACGAAATAGAACGACTCATCAAGAAGTACGACGAAGACTATGTCCGTCATCACTTTCTAGATGCCGCGTCGATCAACGATTTCGCTCTGACGTTCTACGGGGATGCGGCGGAAATCTACGACTCGATCACACGCGTAAGGAACCTTGATCGCAATCCAACCGGCTTCGACCTGAGTGACGCTCCAATCCTCGGATTACTGGTACGGGTGTGGAAGCTTCTCAAGGAAATCATCAAGTACTACGAGCAAGACAATGCCGAGATCATCAGCATTCTTGAGCGACCGCTCATCGAGGCATCAGTTGTCGCAACCTACTTGATGGAGTCTGCGGATGCAGTTGTCGAGGACTACCGCAAGTGCTCATACAAAGACCGACTGCGCATCTTGCGGGACCTGGAGGGCGGCTCAAAGTTCTTCGAGACAAAGGCCGGTCAGCGCCTGCTGCAATCGGTGAAGCGAAAGATGCAGGACGAGGCGCTTGAAGCCAGTAGCTTCGCGGAGCAGAAGAAGAACCGCTGGAAGATCCAAGGCAAGACCTTCTTCGATATCTTTTCTTCTGTGGAACATGAGCACTTGTACGCCTGTACCTACGGAATGATGTCGGAATCAATCCATGGTTCGTGGAACGAGTCGATGGACTACTGTCTCTCCCGCAACGAGGACGGAACCTACTCTGCGTACCCCTTCTATCACCCGGCGGATGTTCGCTTCGTTTCACCAACTCTGCGGTTTGCCAACAAGCCGTTCCGTCTCTGGTTGGTGCGAATTGGAGCAGATGATCCGAACCTCATGCGGTCACTGGACTGGATCGACAGAGTGAACAATGCCATCTTCCGCAAGTTCGACGCAGAGTACGGCGGCTAGCCCTTTGCTCGAGCGGACTTGGAGCTTGTACCGGTTTCGTTGCCGCCCAGGCCAAACAAGCGATTGACCGACGGCTAGGCCCCGACCACCCCATGCCCATCGTCACCCTCACCCTCCGCAACCCCAAGACCACCGCCCTCAAGACCATGGTCCTCGACGCGGTCCAGGCCGCGCTGGTGGGCGTCGGTGTCGATCCTCGCGACCGCTTCCATCGCGTGATCGAGCTCGGCGACGACGACTTCCGCTACGACGCCGCTTTCCCCGACGTGCGCACGCGGCGCACCGACGACTTCGTGCTGGTGGAGGTGCTGCTGGGCGCGGGCCGCAGCGTCAAGGTGAAGAAGCAGGTGCTGGCGGCGATCGTCGAGCGCCTGGCCGCGCAGGGCTTCGATACCGAGAACCTGATGGTCTGCTTCCAGGACGTGCCGTGGGAGAACTGGTCGCCGGCGGGCGGCCGGATGCCGCACGGCTAGCCCCATGACCGCACGCTTCGAAGGCGTCATCAAGTCCTGGAACGACGACCGGGGCTTCGGCTTCATCGAGCCGACGCAAGGCGGCGACGAGATCTTCGTCCACATCAAGGCGTTCTCGCGGCGCGCCGGGCGGCCGCAGGTCGACCAGCGCGTGTCGTTCGAGGTCGAGCTGGGGCCGCAGGGCAAGAAGCGCGCGCGCCAGGTCGAGGTCGTGCAGACTGCGCGCCCGGCCGCCAGGCCACGGCGCGACACGCCGGCCCAGTGGGGGACCGCAACGCTGTTCGCGGTCCCGTCCTTCCTGCTGCTGGCCCTCGCCGTCAGCCTGCTGTGGAAGAAGCCGCCGGCGTGGGTGGCCGTCGTCTACGCGACGACGATACCGATCACCTTCGTGCTCTACGCGATCGACAAGTCCGCGGCCCGGCGCGGCGGCTGGCGCGTGGCCGAGAGCACGCTGCACCTGATGTCGCTGGCCGGCGGCTGGCCCGGTGCACTGCTGGCCCAGCAGGTCCTGCGCCACAAGTCCACCAAGGCCGAGTTCCGGTCGGTGTTCTGGGCCACGGTGGTCCTGAATGTCATCGCTTTCGTGCTGCTGTGCTCGCCCGCACGGGCCTGGCTGATGGAAGCGCGGTGACGCCGCGCGGTGCCAGCCGGCTAGCATCCGCGCACCGCTCACTCCACGCTGCCCCATGCGCCGACTCGCCGCCCTGCTCGTCCCCCTGACCCTCGCGCTGCTGACCGGCTGCGCCGCCACCGTGCAGCGCCCGGCCGGCGACAACGCGGCCACGCTGCAGGTGCCCGCCGCGGCCAGCAAGCGCGTGGCGCTGCTGGTCAAGCCCGCGCCGTCGCTGCCCAAGTCGACGGACTGGGAGCTGTTCCGCACCGAGTGGCGCACCGCGGTGTCGACCGCCGCGTCCGGCGCCGGCAAGCAGTTCGACTACTTCGAGGCCCAGCCCGGCGCGACCGCGACGCCCGGCACGCTGGTGGTCGTGACGGTCAAGGACTACCGCTACCTGTCGCCCGGCGCGCGCTACGGCTTCGGCGTGATGACCGGCAACGCCTACATCGACGCCGAGGCCAGCTTCTTCGAGCTGCCCTCGCAGCGTGAGCTGGGCACGCGCAAGTACGCCACCTCGTCCAGCGCCTGGGAAGGCATCTTCTCGGCGATGACCGACAAGCAGATCCAGGCCATCGCGGCCGAGATGATCAAGGAGATCGACCGCCGCTAGTTGCGGTCGCGGGCATGGCGTCGCCTGCTGCCGCCATCGCGCTGCGCGCCGCCGCCGTGTGGCTGCTGATCCTGGTGTGCGCCATCGCCAACGGCGCGCTGCGCGAGGCGGTGCTCGTGCCCTGGCTCGGACGGACGGCCGCGCTGGTGCTGAGCGGCCTGCTGCTGTCGGCCTGCGTGCTGGTCGCGGCCTGGCTGCTGGTCGCGTGGCTACCGCGGCTGCCGGCGCGGCAGTACGCGGCGATCGGGCCCGGCTGGCTGGCGGCGACGCTGGCCTTCGAGTTCGGCTTCGGCCGTCTGGTGCAGGGCAAGGCCTGGGCTGAGCTGATCGATGCCTATCGCTTCGAGGGCGGCAACCTGTGGCCGGTGGTGCTGCTGGTGGTGCTGGTGGCGCCGTGGGCAGCAGCGCGCTGGCGGCGCTGAGCCCGCGCGAGTCTCAGCGGGCGCGCAGCAACTCGTCCAGCCGCTCGACCCAGCGGTCGATGTCGTCCGAGTGCCTGACGGCGAGCGCCACGCCGACGACCAGCGCCAGCAGGGGCAGGACCACGTGAGCCCAGTCGACGATGCTCATGTCGGCTCCCAGCAGTTTGACCTCAGACCTCGCGAGCCTGCGCCGGCCCCGTGACAGCATCGTGGCACACGCGTGACCCAACCCGCGAGCGGGCTCGGCCAAGGACTGACGCTACTTGCGCTTCAACGTCCGGAACTTGCCGGTCGGCACCCAGTTGATTCGACACACGGGAGCGAGGCCGAACACGCTAGCCTTCAGCAGTAGAACGCCGCGGGTTGCCCCGATGTTCCGCCCCTCGAACTCCGGGCCGGCATCTCCTTCTTGCCAGCTGAGCACGTACGACTGCTTGGTGACGGTATCGATGACGATGTCGTTGCCGCCGTAGACGTTGTCATTGAAGGGCTTGGAGGCGCCGTCACCCGGGGCATCGAGCATCCACATCGCGCTGTGCGTGTGAGCACATGCCCTGTCGCGAACCGCTCGATCTGACGCCTGCATACCGTACTGAACCCGAGCGACAGTCCTGGAATGCCCGTCCCCGAATACATCGACGTCGGCAAGCCACATCTTGACTTGTCCCTGCGCGCGCAGATCCTCTGTCCCCTGCAGCCAGGCCTGCCAAAGCGGCTCCGAGGCCTGCTGTCCGCGATCGCCCTTGAACATCGATGTGCTCTTGAACGCCCTCTCGGCGATCGCCAGGTCCAGCGGCACCTCGCGCCACGGCGCGGACTCGAACTGCGGGAACTTGCTGGACAAGCGCAACCGGCATGCATCGAAGTCGAGCCGCCGGAACTGGTTGAGATTGCGAACAAAGGGCACGCAAACCGGGTCCTCGTTTCTCGTGATGAAGAACTCTCCGGCAAACGGGGACTGGGCCTGACTTGTCCCAGCGATGAGCAGCAGAAGCGGGGCGAAGACCCTTCGCACACGACGTGATGCCTTACCCGGGCCGAGCTGCTCGGGCTTTGATTCCATTCGAAGCGGAGTCGAGATCATGGAGTGGTGTTCTTCTGTGATTCGCTGGGATCGCCACGAGAGTATCGGGGTGGTCGCGAGGCGGCCAGCCGCTACCCGTCGTCACGGCACGCTTGCTCCACAAGCCGCAGGATTGACGCCCGCCGCGGCACCGGGCTAGCGTGCCACGCATCGCCGCCGACGCGGCCTTGTGGAGCCTGCCATGGACGTCATCCAATCGATCGGCACGTCGATCACCAATGCGCAGCTGAAGGACTGGCTGATCTTCATCGCCGGCGTGACCGGCCTGAGCTGGTACTACCTGTGCCTCTGGGACATGGGCAGGCATCCCACGCCCACCGGCACGCAGGCGGGTGGCTTCCGGCAGTTCCAGTCGCTCTCGGTGACGACGATCAGCGTGTCGCTCGCCACCTACGTCGGCTTCGTGGTCGGCCTGACGCCGCCGGACAGCGGCGCAGCCGGGGGTGCCGCCGTCGTCAGCAGCAGCGCCAGCTACCTTCAGGTCGCCAGCGCGCTGCTCTATGTGGCCTCGCTGGCGCTGGCGGTGTACTTCTACTCGCAGAGCAAGGACCAGACCGAGCCCGCTCTTGCCGGCCTGGCCAAGTCGCTGCTGGGCTTCGTCGCGGGCGTGTTCTCGATCTCGCTGAACGTGCCGGGCTGAACTGCGACCGAGGGATGGCGTTCGCGGGGCTTCGGCCGGCAAGCTCGGGCTTCGATGAGGAGACACCGATGAAGAAGCCCCAGCACCTCGACTTCGAACTCGTGATTTCCGCAGGCCGGGCCCGGCTGCGCGCCAGCCAGCCCGAGCGCCTGCCGATGATGCCTTTCGAGGCCGGCTGCGAGGCCTATCGCGTGGCGCTGCGCACGGCCCGTGCCCGGCTGGTGCGTGCCGGCTACCGCCTCGCGGCCGCGCTACCCGGCGCGCGCGAGGCCACGCCGCTGCAGGTGCTGATGGGCCGCGCGCCGCTGCCCTGGCGCGTCACGCCGCCGCGCACCACGACGCGCGCGCGCCGCGTCATCGTCGTGTGCATGCACTGCGACTGCCGCGGTGACGGCGGCTGCAAGTGCAAGGTGGTCAAGTGCCCGGAGAACCGGGTGTAGCTGCCAGCCCCTGCTCCATCTCGCGCCGGAAGGCCACCGCCTCGGCCTTGGCGTCGAAGACCACGTCGTCCCAGCGCACCGGCGCACCGGCCGCCACCTCGCGACGCAGCTTGAGCTTGTGCGCCAGGCCCAGCGGCAGGTAGCCGCCGGCCACCGACGCCGCGGCCGGCATCAGCTTGCCGTAGACGGTGTAGCCGCCTTCGCCGTCGAGCATCTCGCCCTCGCCCAGGCGCCGCTTGGCGGTCGCGACGACGTCGCCGCGCCAGGCGACGGGTGCGCCGGTCGGCTCGCGGCGCAGGCCGGCGCTGGCCACGCTGATGCCGAGTTCCAGGCCGATCAGGTGGAAGGGCTTGTACATCGACGAGTACTCGCCGCTCGGGTCGGTGACCAGGCCGTACTCCTTGAAGCAGCGGCGCACGTAGTCGCTGTCGGCGGCGAAGGTGACGTAGACGCCCCAGCGCAGGTCGCGGAAGACCGGGCGACCGTCGCGCTCGACCGAGGAGATCACCTCGACCTGGCCGCGGTGCTGCAGCAGGCCGCCGTCGGCCTTGGGCTTGAGCAGCCGCGCCAGGTCGTCGACGCCGCAGGCCGGGAAGGCCAGGCCGTCGTCGGCCGGCGTCAGGCCGCAGGCGTTGGACACGGCGGCCATCTCGATCGCGCTCTTGGTTCCGTCGAGGAAGCTGTTGAACATCTGCGCGTTCATGCCGCCGGCCTTGGCGTCGTCGGCGCTCAGGCCGTAGTGCTGCCACACGGTGTCGGGCGTGCTGGCGTGGTAGGCCGGCAGGTACTTGGTGCCCTTGCCCGCGGCCACCACCTCGAATCCCGCCGTGCGCGCCCAGTCCACCATCTCGCAGATCAGCGCCGGCTGGTCGCCGTAGGCCAGCGAATAGACGATGCCGGCATCGCGCGCCTTGCGCGCGAGCAGCGGCCCGGCCAGCGCGTCGGCCTCGACGTTGACCATCACGATGTGCTTGGCGTGCTTGCAGCAGGCCAGCACATGAGCGATGCCGGCCGAGGGCGAGCCGGTCGCGTCGATGACGATCTCGACCGCGTCGCTGGCGATGACCGAAGGCGTGTCGTCGGTCAGGAAGGTCGTGCCGGCGCGGCGGGCCTCGTCGAGCGAACGGGCGCCGAGCTGCGCCTCGTCCCAGCCGACGCCCATAAGTGCCTGCTTCGCCCGCGGCGGACTCAGGTCGCAGACGGAGACCAGATGGATGCCCGGCGTGCGGCGCGCCTGGCTGAGATACATCGAGCCGAACTTGCCGGCGCCGATCAGCGCGACGCGCAGCGGGCGTCCTTCGGCCTGACGCGCCTGCAACATGCGGTGGAGGTTCATGCCATCTCCTTCAGCTCGTCCATCGACGTCACCAGCGCCGACGCCGGCGTCCCGTCCTTCCACGGCAGGTCCACCGGATAGGGCTTCACCAGGCAATCGTCGGGAAGCGCCTCGATCGGCGTGAAGTCGCGGTGCGCGATGTACTCGACGCGCTTGTGGCGACGGATGTGGTTGGACACCGCGCACAGGCTGAGATACACGCTGACGCGATGCCAGGGACTCAGGTTGCTGCTGCTGGCATGCACCAGGCAGGAATGGAACATGATCATCGAGCCCGCGGGCCCTTTCGGCGCGACGATGCCGGCGCGCCGTTCCTGATCCGGCGACACGATGCCGCCCTCGCGCCCGCCGGCCTTGGCCACCAGCGTGGCGATCGCGTCGTGGTCGATGGTCCATAGCGGATAGCTGGTGGTCGTCAGGTCGTGGCCGGCCGGCAGCGCGCCGAGCTTGTGGCTGCCGGGGATGAACATCAGCGGGCCGTTGAACTCGTTGACCTCGTCCAGGAAGATCGCGACGTTCATCGCGCGCGGCGTCGGCATCAGGTCGTCGTTGAGCCAGGTCCCGTAGTCCTGGTGCCACTGCCAGACGTCGCCGTCGAAGGCCTGCTTGCCGTTGATCTTGAACTGGTGCATGTAGAGCTGTTCGCCGAACAGCTGCTCCACCGGCCGGATCATGCGCGGGTGACGCGACAGCCGCGCGAACGGCGCGCTGTACAGGTGCGCCGCGAAGTTGGTGCGGACGGCGCGGCTGCCTTTCTCGCGCACGTTCTCGGGCCGGTCCATCGCGTAGAGGCGCGGCACCTCGTCGGTCAGCGTCTTCACCTCGTCCGGCCGGAACAGGCCGGGAAAGAACAGGTAGCCGTCGCGGTCGAAGCGCGCGAGCTGTTCGGCAGTCAGTTCCATGGCGGGTCTCCTTCGCGATCGATGGGGCTCAGCGGCCCCAGGGCGGCTCGGCCGCGGTGTCCAGTCCGTAGCGTTGTGCGGCGCGCGCCAGCACCGCGCGCTCGCGCCGGCCATCGCGCACCAGCGCCTGCAGCGCGGCCAGCACGACGTGGTGGTGGTCCACCTCGAAGTGGCGGCGCAATGCGCTGCGCGTGTCGCTGCGGCCGAAGCCATCGGTGCCCAGCGTCACGTAGCGCGCCGGCACGTACTCGGCGATCAGCTGCGGCCAGGCACGCACGTAGTCGGTGGCGGCGACCACCGGCGCGTCGCCGGCCAGCAGGCGGCCGACGTGGCTGCGGCGGTCGCGTTCGCCCGGTGCCAGTCGGTTGGCGCGCTCGACCTCGCGCGCCTCGCGCGCCAGCTCGGCGAAGCTGGTCACCGAGTAGATCTCGCTCGGCACCTGCCAGTCGGCCGCCAGCAGCTCGGCCGCGGCGATGACCTCGCGCAGGATCGCGCCCGAGCCCAGCAGCCGCACGCCGGCCGCGGCGTCCGGCGCCTCGCGCTGCGCGTGCAGGTACATGCCGCGCAGCAGGTCGTCGTGCACGGCGGCCGGCAGCGAGGGCTGCGCGTAGTTCTCGTTCATCAGCGTGACGTAGTGGAACTCGTCGCACTGCTGCTCCAGCATGCGGCGCGCGCCGTGCTCGACGATCACCGCCAGCTCGCCGGCGAAGCACGGGTCCCAGACGCGGCAGTTCGGCACTTGCGCGGCCGCCAGCACCGAGCTGCCGTCCTGGTGCTGCAGGCCCTCGCCGCCGAGCGTGGTGCGCCCCGCGGTCGCGCCGAACAGGAAGCCGCGGGCGCGCTGGTCGGCCGCGGCCCAGATCAGGTCGCCGACGCGCTGGAAGCCGAACATCGAGTAGTAGATGTAGATCGGCAGCATCGGCAGGCCGCTGACGCTGTACGAGGTGGCGGCCGCCGTCCACGAGGCCAGCGCGCCCGCTTCGGTGATGCCTTCTTCCAGCAGCTGGCCGTCGCGGGCCTCGCGGTAGCTCAGCATCGAGCCGGCGTCCTCGGGCTCGTAGAGCTGGCCGTCGGGCGCGTAGATGCCGATCTGGCGGAACAGGCTCGCCATGCCGAAGGTGCGCGCCTCGTCGGCGACGATGGGCACGACGCGCGGACCGAGCTGCGGATCCTTCAGCAGGCCGGCGATCAGTCGCACGGCCGCCATCGTCGTGCTCATCTCCTTGCCGTCGGCGTCGAGCGCGAAGCCGCCCCAGGCGGCCAGCGGCGGCACCGGCAGCACGGGCGCCTCGCGCTGGCGCTGCGGCAGCGCGCCGCCGAGCGCAGCGCGCCGCTCGCGCAGGTACTGCATCTCGGCGCTGTCGTCGTCGGGCTTGTAGAAGCGCAGCTGCTCGCGGTCGGCGTCGGTCAGCGGCAGGCCGAAGCGCTCGCAGAAGGTCTTGAGCCCGTCGAGGTCCAGCTTCTTGGCCTGGTGCGAGGTCATGCGCGACTCGCCCGCGCCGCCCATGCCGTAGCCTTTCTTGGTCTTGGCTAGGATCACGGTCGGCCGGCCCTCGTGCGCCTGCGCGGCGGCGAAGGCGGCGTGCAGCTTGCGGAAGTCGTGGCCGCCGCGCTTGAGCGCATCGATCTCGGCCACGCTCATGTGCGCCACCAGCGCCTGCACCGCCGGGTCCTGGCGGAAGAAGTGCTCGATGTTGTAGGCGCCGTCCTTCGCGCCGAGCGTCTGGTACTGGCCGTCCACCGTGCCGGCCAGCGCGCGCAGCAGCACGTGGTCGGTGTCGCGCGCGAACAGTGCGTCCCAGTCGCTGCCCCACAGCACCTTGATCACGTTCCAGCCGGCGCCGGTGAACAGAGACTCCAGCTCCTGGATGATCTGGCCGTTGCCGCGCACCGGGCCGTCCAGGCGCTGCAGGTTGCAGTTGATGACGTAGGTCAGGTTGTCGAGCCGCTCGCGCGCCGCGAGCGTCAGCCCGGCGATCGACTCCGGCTCGTCCATCTCGCCGTCACCGAACACGCCCCAGACGTGGCGCGTCGGCGTGTCCGCCAGGCCGCGGTGCTGCAGGTAGCGCAGGAAGCGCGCCTGGTAGACCGCGCTGATCGGCCCCAGGCCCATCGAGCCGGTGGGGAACTGCCAGAAGTCCGGCATCAGCCAGGGGTGCGGGTAGGAGCTGAGGCCCCCACCGCCGACTTCCTGTCGATAGCGTGCGAGCTGTTCGTCGCTCAGCCGTCCTTCGAGGAAGGCGCGCGCGTACACGCCCGGCGCCGAATGCGGCTGGAAGTACACCAGGTCGTCGGCGCGGAAGAAGTGGTTGAAGCCGACCTCGAAGATCTCGGCCGCCGAGGCGTAGCTCGCGATGTGACCGCCGAGGTCGCCGTAGGCCCGGTTGGCGCGCATCACCATCGCCAGCGCGTTCCAGCGCATGATGGTCGCGAGGCGCTGCTCGATGTCGAGGTCGCCCGGGTAGCGGCCCTGGCGCTCGACGGGAATGGTGTTGCGGTAGGCCGAGTACGGCAGCACGTGCGGAACGATGCCCTGCTGCTGCGCCTGTTCCTCCAGCTGCTCGAGCAGGTAGAGGCCGCGCTCGCGGCCGCCCTGCTGCACCACCGCGGCCAGCGCGTCGAGCCACTCGCGGGTTTCGGCCGGGTCGGCGTCCTTGGCGCGGCCGCCCAGGCCCGGGAAGCGATCGTTCATCGAGCCATCCTAGCCCCGATCGGCACTCGAGCGGGCGGCGACAAGTCTCGGCGCCGCCCGAGCGCTGGGATGGGGTGCTGTGTGGAGTGAAGTGAAGGAGGAGACGCGGCCGTTCAGGCCCGCGTCGGGGGACATGAACGCAACACAGCGCCCCGTCCCAGCGCGACCGCTGCACCGCACGCCGGGACATCGGATCAATACAGCGGCGCCTCGCCCTCCGGCCGCGTCTTGAAGCGCTTGTGCACCCACAGGTACTGCGCCGGGTTCTCGCGGATGCGGTCCTCGATCCAGCGGTTCATCCAGGCGGTGTCGGCCTCGGCGTCGGTGGTCGGGAAACCGGCCCAGGGCTCGTGGAAGCGCACGCGGTAGCCGCGCCCGCCGGGCAGCATCTCGGCGATCACCGGCTGGACCTTCATGCCCAGCAGGCGCGCCATGCGCGACGGCGCCAGCAGCGTGGCGGCCGGCACGCCGAAGAAGGGCACGAAGGCCGCGTCCTTGGCGCCGAAGTCCATGTCGGGCAGGTTGAAGAAGCCCATGCCGTCCTTGATGGCGCGCATCAGCGGCTTGGCGGTCTCGTTGCGCGCGAAGATCTTCGCGTTGCCGTAGCGCAGCCGCGCGCGGCGCAGCGCGGCGTCGAAGACCTTGTTGCTCTGTGCCTGGTAGATCGAGCAGCCGGGCCGCGCGATGAAGAGCTGCACCGCGGCGCCGGCGACGTCCAGGCCCATGAAGTGCGGCACCAGCCACATCACCGGGCCGGCGTGGGTGTCGGCGAAGCTGGCCGGACCCTCGACGTGCATCAGCCGGCGCAGCCGCGCGGGCGAGGCATACCAGAGCAGGCCGCGCTCGAGCAGGCTGCGGCCCAGCCACTGGAAGTGCTCGAAGGCGAGTGCGCGGCGCTTCGCCTCGGGCCAGTCGGGGAAGCACAGCTCGAGGTTGCGCAGCGCGATGCGCCGGCGCGACCCGGCCAGCGGCCACAGCAGCATGCCCAGGCCGCGACCCAGCAGCGCCAGCAGCGGCAGCGGCAGCCAGTGCAGCAGCCACAGCAGGATCAACACAAGCCGCATCAACCGGTCTCCTTCGCCGTGGCACCCGGTCCCTCGACCCGCGGCTGCTTGTAGCGGTGATAGCCCCACAGGTACTGCTGCGGGCATTGCAGGATCAGCCGCTCCATCGCGCGGTTGATGGCGGCCGCCGCGGCGGTGGCGTCTTCGGGCAGCGGCTCGGTCAGCTCGGCCACGCGCACGCGGTAGCCGGCGCCCCCCGGCAGGCGTTCGCCCCAGATCAGCAGCAGGGCCGCGCCGGTCTGCTGCACCAGGCGCGCCGCCAGGGTCATCGTGTAGGCCGGCTGGCCGAAGAACGGCGCCCAGACGCCCAGGCCATCGGGCGGCACCTGGTCGGGCAGCAGGCCGACGACCTCGCCGCGCTTGAGCGCACGCATCATCTGGCGCACCCCCGCCAGCGTGGCGGGTGCGGCGTCCAGCCCCGGGCGGCGTCGCGCCGCCTCGATCAGCGGGCGCAGCCAGGGCTTGCGCGCCGGGCGGTACAGCACCGTCATCGCGCCGCGGCCGGCGCCGTAGCGCTCGGCGTAGGACTGGCCGACGACCTCGAAGCAGCCGAGGTGCGGCGTCAGCATCACCAGGCCGCGGCCGGCGGCCTGGGCGCGCTCGATCAGCTCGCCGCCTTGCCACTGCACCGGCACCAGCAGCTTCGCGTCGTGCGGACGCAGCCACAGCGGCGGCAGCTCGGCCAGCATGCGGCCGGCGGCGGCGATGCCGGCGCGCGCCTGCGACCACGGCACGCCGGCGCGGGCCGCGTTGGCCCTGAAACGCCCGCGGTAGCTGGGCGACGTCGCGTAGACCAGCCAGCCCAGCGCGCCGCCGCACGCGTGCAAAAGCCACAGCGGCCAGCCGGCCAGGGCACGCATCAGGGTCATCAGAAAGCGGCTCATCGGGGTCGTTAGAATCGCGGGGTCGCCGAGTTACAGGACTACTTGCGGGGCGATCGCGGTGCCATCACCGCCGGGTCACGATGACGAATCGGGCTCAAAAAACCGCTAAAGCGTTCGCCGCTCCTCCCACCAGGCCGGCAACGCGAGTTGCAACTTGATGGACTGGAGTTTAAGAGTGGCGAACGACTTTCTTTTCACCTCGGAATCGGTCTCCGAAGGTCACCCGGACAAGGTGGCCGACCAGATCTCCGACGCGATCCTCGACGCGATCTTCACGCAGGACCCGCGCTCGCGCGTGGCCGCCGAGACGCTGACCAACACCGGCCTGGTCGTGCTGGCCGGCGAGATCACGACCAACGCCCACGTCGACTACATCGAGGTCGCGCGCAACACCATCAAGCGCATCGGCTACGACAACACCGAGTACGGCATCGACTACAAGGG
>CAZUUU010000079.1:0-13734 GCA_964622685.1 uncultured Methylibium sp. | reverse complement strand
GCTTCATGGGCGGCATCGTCGGCAAGTTCTTCCACGAGTTCGGCATCACCATCGTCGCGGCGGTGCTGATCTCGATGTTCGTGAGCTTCACGCTGGACCCGATGCTGTCGTCGGTGTGGCACGACCCCCAGGCCCACGGGCGCCAGGCGGGGCCGCCGGTGACGCTGTACGACAGGACCATCGGCCGCGTCACGCACGCCTTCGACCGCTTCACCGAGTCGCTGTCCGACCTCTACCAGCGCATCCTGCGCTGGTCGCTGGCGCACAAGCTCTCGACGCTGGCGGTCGCGCTGGCGACCTTCGTCGGCAGCTTCTTCATCATCCCCGTGCTCGGCGCGGAGTTCGTGCCCAAGGCCGACTTCTCCGAGACGCAGATCAACTTCTACACGCCGGTCGGCTCCTCGCTCGAGGTCACCGAGCAGCGTGCGAAGCAGATCGACGCGGTGCTGCGCGAGATGCCCGAGGTCCGCTACACCGTCACGACCATCAACAGCGGCCAGACGCTCGGCAAGATCTACGGCGCGGTCTACGTGCGCCTGGTCGACCGCAAGGACCGCAGCCGCAGCGTGAGCGACCTGGCCGTACCGCTGCGCGAGCGGCTGTCGCGCATCCCGGGCATCACCGTCACCAACATCGGCCAGACCGACCTGGGCGGCGGCAAGAGCCTGCAGTTCTCGATCCAGGGCAGCGACCTGGCCGAGCTGGAGCGCCTGTCCAAGACGATCACCGCGAAGCTGCGCGACATCCCCGGCCTGGTCGACCTGGACAGCACGCTCAAGCCCGACAAGCCGACGGTCGCGATCGCCGTCCGGCGCGACGCCGCGGCCGATGCCGGCCTCAACGTCAACGCGCTGGCCAGCAGCCTGCGCACGCTGGTGGCCGGCACGACGGTGGGCAACTGGCGCGCGCCCGACGGCGAGAACTACGACGTCAACGTGCGCCTCGTGCCCGAGCAGCGCGTCTCGCTGGCCGACCTGCAGCACCTGCCGCTGAACGTGACGGCCGCCGCCGACGGCTCGCCGCGCGTCGTGCGGCTGTCGCAGGTGGCCGACGTGACGCCCTCGACCGGGCCCAACCAGATCAACCGCCGCGACCTCAACCGCGAGATCAACATCGACGCCAACGCCTTCGGGCGCAGCTCGGGCGAGGTCTCGGCCGAGATCCGCAAGGTGCTGGACGGCGTGGCCTGGCCGCCCGGCTACCGCTACAGCTTCGGCGGCTCGACCAAGAACATGAACGAGTCCTTCGCCTACGCGGTCGGCGCGCTGGGCCTGGCGGTGGTCTTCATCTACATGATCCTGGCGAGCCAGTTCAAGAGCTTCCTGCAGCCGCTGGCACTGATGAGCTCGCTGCCGCTGACGCTGATCGGCGTGGTGCTGGCGCTGCTGTTCTTCCGCTCCACGCTCAACATGTTCAGCATCATCGGCATCGTGATGCTGATGGGCCTGGTGACCAAGAACGCGATCCTGCTGGTGGACTTCGCGATCCGCAGCCGCGAAGGCACGCACGGCGCGGCGGGCGAGCACGCCCCGATGGCCCGCGAGGACGCGCTGCTGCACGCCGCCCGCGTGCGCCTGCGGCCCATCCTGATGACGACGCTGGCGATGATCTTCGGCATGGTGCCGCTGGCCTTCGCGCTGAGCGAAGGCTCGGAGCAGCGCGCGCCGATGGGCCAGGCGGTGATCGGCGGCGTCATCACCTCGTCGCTGCTGACCCTGGTGGTGGTGCCGGTGATCTACTGCTACCTCGACGACCTGGCCGCCTGGGCGAAGCGCCGCTTCGGCGGCCGCGGCGCCTCGCCGCCCCTGTCCGGCTCGGCCGCCCAGCCGGGAACCGCCAAGTAGGCCCGAAATAGAATGCCGCGCCCCACGCTCCTGCCCTGCGAGACCCTGCCATGAACCTCGAACTCGCCCGCTTCAACATGATCGAGCAGCAGATCCGTCCCTGGGACGTGCTGGACTCGTCGGTGCTGTCGCTGCTGGCGCTGGTCAAGCGCGAGGACTTCGTGCCGCCGGCGGTCCGCGGCATGGCCTTCATGGACCTCGAGCTGCCGATCGGCGAGGGCCAGCGCATGCTGGCGCCCAAGGTCGAGGCCCGGCTGCTGCAGGAACTGGCGGTGCAACGCCACGAGCGCGTGCTCGAGATCGGCACCGGCTCGGGCTACATGGCCGCGCTGCTGGCGCACAAGGCCCGGCAGGTGACCAGCCTGGAGATCCGTCCGGCGCTGGCGCAGCAGGCGCTCATCAACCTGCAGCGCGCGGCCGTCGTCAACATCGAGGTGCGCAGCGCCGACGGCGCGGGCGGCCTGCCGGACGAGGCGCCGTTCGACGTGATCCTGCTGTCCGGCTCGGTGGCCGAGGTGCCGCAGGCGCTGCTCGACCAGCTGGCCATCGGCGGGCGCCTCGCGGCCATCGTCGGCCAGGAGCCGGTGATGCAGGCCCTGCTGGTCACGCGCACCGCGGCCCAGGCCTTCCGCCGCGTCGAGCTGTTCGACACCGTCGCGCCGCGGCTGGAGGGCGTGTCCGAGCCCTCGCGCTTCGTCTTCTGAGCATGCGGCTCATGCCCGCGTTCCTGCAGGACGGCGACACCGGCGTGCAGCCCGTCGCATGCCGTCTGGCGGCCTGCGTCGCGGCCGGCTACAACCCCGGCGCGGCGGCCCACCAGGCCGCCGCCGCGTCCTGACTGCCATCGTCCCCACGAAGGAAAGACCCACCATGTCCCTGCGCCCTCCGCTTCGCGTGACGCCCGCCGTGCAACGACGTTCCCGCACCCGGCGCCTGCTGCGCGCCGGCCTGCCGGCCCTGCTGCTGATTGCCGCTGCTGCCGGCGCCCGCGCCCAGAGCCTGCAGGAGCTCTACGACGCGGCCCGCGGCTACGACGCCACCTACTTGGCAGCGCGCGCGCTGGCCGACTCGGCGCAGTACCGCAACGAGCAGGTCAAGGCGCTGAACCGGCCGAACGTCGGCCTGTCCGCCAGCGGCACCCGCAGCGAGACCGACACCTCGCGCGGCCGCATCGGCAACACGATCACTGGCACCTCTATCTCGGCCTCGCAGTCGCTGTTCAACCGCCCCAACAGCGTCAGCATCGACCAGGCCGAGAAGAACCTGGTGATCGCCGCCGCCGACCTGGCGCTGGCCGAGCAGGACCTCATCATCCGCCTGAGCCAGGCCTACTTCGACGTGCTGGCCTCGCAGGACGCGCTGGGCACGACGCGCGCCAACAAGACCGGCATCGCCGAGCAGCTGGCCTCGGCCAAGCGCGCCTTCGAGGTCGGCACCGCCACCATCACCGACACCCGCGAGGCCCAGGCCCGCTACGACCTGGCGCTGGCGCAGGAGATCGCCGCCGAGAACGACCTGCGCGTCAAGCGCATCGCGCTCGACCAGCTGGTCGGCCGCAACGGCGTCGAACCCCGCCCGCTGCTGCTGCCGGCCCAGCTGCCGACGGTGACGCCCGCCAACGCCGAGGAATGGGTCTCGCGCAGCGTCGACTCGCCCAGCGTGCGCAAGGCCCAGCTCGGCTACGACATCGCCCAGCTCGAGACCACCAAGGCGCGCGCCGGCCATCTGCCGACCGTCGCGCTGGTCGGCTCGGTCGGCGGGAGTCGCAGCACCGTCAGCACCTTCACCACTGTGTCGGGCAACACCACCCAGGCCCAGGTCGGCGTGCAGCTGAACCTGCCGCTGTTCGCCGGCTACTCGATCCAGAACCGCGTCAAGGAGACGCTGTCGCTGGAGGAGAAGTCGCGCAACGACCTCGAGGCCGCGCGCCGCAGCGTGACGCTGGCGACGCGCCAGGCGTTCTCGAGCCTGCAGTCGGGCGAGGCCTCGGTCAAGGCGCTGGAGGCCGCCGAGGCGTCCAACAAGCTGGCGCTCGAGGCGACGCAGCTCGGCTACAAGGTCGGCGTGCGCGTCAACCTGGACGTGCTGAACGCGCAGACCCAGCTCTTCACCACCCAGCGCGACCTGGCGCGCGCGCGCTACGACGTGCTGCTTGGCAACCTGCGGCTGCGCCAGGCGACCGGCACGCTCAAGGCCGAGGACGTGGTCAACGTCAGCCGCCAGCTGGCGCCCTGAGCCGGGCACCGGCACGGCGAGCCGGCGGCGCGCCCTAGACTTCCTCCGCCCATGGCCACGACCACCAACGAAGACCTCGCCCGCCTGCTGGCGCGTGTCGCACTGCACGACCGCGCGGCCTTCGAGCAGCTCTATCGGGCCACCTGCTCGCATCTCCTGAGCGTCGCGTTCCGTATATCCGGTCAGCAGGAGCGCGCCGAAGAGGTGCTGCAGGAAGCCTTCATGAACGTCTGGCACAACGCGGCCGGTTTCAACGCCTCGGTGGCAACGCCGATGACGTGGCTGATCAACATCGTCCGCAACAAGGCGATCGACCAGTTGCGCTCGGGCAAGACCGAGCGCGCGACGACCGGGGCGCTGGACGACGCGGCGATGGCCATCGCCGGCGACGCCTCCTTCGAGCCGCAGCGCCTGCTGGAAGACAACCTCGTCAAGCTGCGCATCGACGGCTGCATGGCCGCCCTGGGCGCCTCGCAGCGCCAGGCGCTGGCCCTGGCCTACTACCGCGGCATGGTGCACACCGAGATCGCCGAGTCGCTGGGCGCGCCGCTCGGCACCGTCAAGGCCTGGGTGAGGCGCGGGCTCGACAAGCTCAAGGGCTGCCTCGAGGCCGCCGGGGTGACGGCCGCATGAACTACCTGCTGCCCGAACGGCTGGATCGCCTGGCGCGCGAGTACGCACTGGGCACGCTGAGTCCGCGCGCGCGGCGCCGCTTCGACCGCGTGCTGCAGCAGAGCCCCGCGGCGATGCTGGCGATCGGCATCTGGCAACGACGCCTGGCGCAGCTGTCCACCGCCATGCCGCCGATGCAGCCGCGCGAGTCGGTGTGGCGCACGCTGGAGCAGCGCCTGTTCGCCGGCGCCCCGGCGCCCGCCGTGCCGCCCTCTCGGTCTTCGGCCTGGGGCTGGCTGGGCACGCTGCTGTCGGGCCGCTCGCTCGGCGGCGCGCTGGCCGGCGTGCTGCTGTGCGTGCTGGTGCTGCGCCTGCAGCCCGGCCTGGCCGACCTGGAACCGCAGCGCGACGGCCTGCCGCCCAGCTACGTCGGCCTGCTGCTCGACGGCGCCGGCAAGCCCGCGGTGCTGGCCAGCTCGCGACGCCACGGCAAGCAGCTGACGGTGAAGCTGCTGCAGCCGCTGGCCGTGCCGGCCGGATCGGTGGCCCAGCTCTGGGCGCTGCCGCAGGACGGCGGCGCGCCCTTCCCGGTCGGCGTCGTGCCGACCCAGGGCAAGGCGGCGACGCTGGCGCTGGCCGACAGCTCGGAGAAGCTGTTCTTCAAGGTCTCGCAGCTCGCGGTCAGCGTCGAGCCGGCCGCCGCCAAGCCGGGCGACAAGCCGAGCGGCGCCTTCGTGCTGCAGGGTCACTGCGTCAAGCTCTGGTAGCGGCGGCTGCGTCCAAAGGCGGGGGTCGATCCGTAAGTGGCAGCAGGACACCGAGGGGTGTCTGCCCAACCCAGGAGAGACCCATGAAGCACAGCACCTTCACCCGCCCGTTCACCCACCTGATCGCCACCACCGCCCTGGCCTTCGCCGTCGCCGGCACCGCCCTGGCCGCGGACACCGGCCCCGCCACCCCGGCCGACAAGCTGGGCCCCGCGCGGGCGCTGATCGCCGAAGGCAAGTGGGCGGCCGCGATCGACGAGCTCAAGCGCGTCAACGACAGCGCCAGCGCCGACTGGAACAACCTGATGGGCTACAGCCACCGCAAGGCGAAGACGCCCGACTACGCCGCCGCCGAGCGCTACTACGACGAGGCCCTGCGCATCGAGCCCAGGCACCGCGGCGCGCTGGAGTATTCCGGCGAGCTCTACCTGATGACCGGCAACCTGCCCAAGGCCGAGCAGCGGCTCGCCGCCCTGGACAAGGCCTGCTTCCTGCCCTGCAGCGAGTACACCGCGCTGAAGAAGTCGGTCGAGGGCTACAAGGCCAGCGGCGGCAAGGCCGTGTCGATGTACTGAGCCCGACGGAGCGGTCCGCGGAACCTTCGCCCCGCGCGGCGGACGAACCGGGCCCTACACCCGAACCGTCCGCCGCATGACCACTTCCGAGACCCAGGCCATCCTGACCGTCGCGCTGCTCGCCGCCTTCGTCGACGGCGAGAAGCACGAGCGCGAACGCGCCGAGATCAAGCGCATCGCCGAGGGTCTGTCGGGCGCCGACGGCGTGCAGCTGCCCACGCTGTACCAGGACGTGCTGATGAAGCGGGCGTCACTCGCGACCGCTCTGCCGTCGCTGGCGAGCGCCGAGTCGCGCCAGCTGGCCTACGAGATGGCGGTGTGCGTGTGCGATGCCGACGGCGTGCAGTCCAAGGCCGAGCAGGACTTCCTGTCCGAGCTGGGCCGGTCGCTGGGATTGAGCGGCACGTCGGCACGCGAGTTCTCGCAGCAGGCCGAGGCGATCGCCGCCGCGCCGCTGGCCGCGACGGCCGCGACCACAGCGCCCGCCGGCGTCGACCAGGCCGCGCTCGACAAGTCCATCCTCGACGCGGCCATCCTGAACGGCGCGCTCGAGCTGCTGCCCGAGACGCTGTCGACGATGGCCATCATCCCGCTGCAGATGCGGCTGGTGTACGGCATCGGCAAGGCGCACGGCTACGAGCTGGACAGCGGCCACGTGAAGGACTTTCTCGCCACCGCCGGCGTCGGCCTGACCTCGCAGTACCTGGAGCAGGCCGGCCGCAAGCTGCTGGGCGGGCTGCTCGGCCGCGTCGGCGGCGGCCTGCTGGGCGGCCTGGGCAAGCAGGCGGTCAGCTCGGGCATGAGCTTTGCGTCGACCTACGCGCTGGGCCATGTCGCCAAGCGCTACTACGCGGGCGGCCGGGTCCTCTCGGCCCAGATGCTGAAGGACGCCTACGCGTCGGTGATGAGCGAGGCCCAGGGGCTGCAGGGGCGCTACCTGCCGCAGATGCAGGAGAAGGCGCGCACGCTGGACACCGGAAAGCTGCTGGGGATGGTGCGGGGGCGCTGAGCAGGCGGCCGGTTCATGGCCGACGAGTGAGCGCTGCGGACGGCGGTCCGGCCTGAGCTGTCAAGCCGACCATCGCCCGAACAGCGGCACATCGCGCCCCATTGTTCGCTGACCGGCCCCGCGGGCCGTCGCCATACTCGTGTCCGCCCTGCTTGCTGGATCGGAGCGGGCATTCGGGTGTCATCGGGTTGGGCCGGGGTGAGCTCGGCCCGATGCGTCGTTCGATGGGCGACGAGCCTCGTTCGAGTTGCCAGCCACCACGTCATGAATCACGCCGACATTCCACGCGCAGGGCCCCAGCAGCTGCTGCGTCTGATGTACCTGAGCACCGCGGCATCGACCAACGATGTCGATACGACCCAGTCGATCCTCAGGACCTCCAGCATCCACAACCCGCTGTCCCACATCACCGGCGTGCTGTGCAGCGGCGATAGCCACTTTCTCCAGGTCCTCGAAGGACCGGACCAGGCGGTGCTCGCGCTGTACGGGAAGGTGGTCAAGGACCCGCGCCACCACGACCCCGCCCTGCTCAGCATCGAGCTGGCTACCGAACGCCTGTTCGCCGAGTGGTCGATGGCGCACATCGAGGGCTACCGGCAACCGGACGCGCTCTATCGCACGCTCTTGCCTCGGCGGCACATGGACCAGGGCAAGCAGCAGGTGGCCGCCTTGATGCGGGCCTTCATCGGCGAGCTGAACCGCCGTCCTGCCTCCCGGCCCGCCCGACCTCCCTGCTGAATCGTATCCTCGGCCATGTGCCGCCTCCTGGGCGGACAAGGGCAGTTTCAACCAGTGTCCATCAGCCATGAAGATGAAGATCAGACCAGCGGCATCGGGCTTCGGTCCGCTCACCGAGCTGCCCGCCGACTGCACCGACTGCGGCTCCAGCGAGCGGGTCGGCTTTCGCTTCGACTACGCCTACCAGCCCATCGTCGACCTGGACACCCGCACGATCTATGCGCACGAAGCGCTGGTGCGCGGTCCGGCCGGCGAAGGCGCCCCGTCCGTCCTGTCGCAGGTCAACGAGGCCAACCGCTACCGCTTCGACCAGGCCTGCCGCGTGAAGGCCATCAAGAGCGCGTCGCAGCTGGGTGTCAGCGAGCGCCTGTCGATCAACTTCCTGCCCAACGCGGTCTACAAGCCCGAGCTGTGCATCCGCACGACGCTGGAGGCCGCGCGCGCCCACGAGTTCCCGGTCGAGCGGATCATCTTCGAGGTGACCGAGGGCGAGCGTGTCGAGGACGGCCCCTGGCTGGCCTCGATCCTGCGCGAATACAAGCGCTGCGGATTCCTGACCGCGATCGACGACTTCGGCGCCGGCTTTGCAGGCCTGACGCTGCTCGCCGACTTCAAGCCGGACCTGATCAAGATCGACATGGAACTGATCCGCAACGTCGACACGAGCACTTCGCGACAGGCGATCGTCCGCGCGCTGGTCGGGCTTTGCGACGACATGGGCATCCAGGTGATCGCCGAAGGCATCGAGACCGCGGGCGAGCGCGACTTCCTGTACGACGCCGGCATCCGGCTGATGCAGGGCTATCTGTTCAGCAAGCCCATCTTCCAGGGCGTCGCTGACGTCAGTTCGATGACCTGGCTCGAACGGAGCCGTTCGTCGCGCTGAGTGCCGACGCGCCGTCCGAGATGACCGCTGGCCTCACTCCAGCGTCATGCATACTTGAAGCCCCAACGCGGCACTTGCACTGCCTCTCGGCACCCAGCGCCATGAGCTCCTTGCCGCACGAAGCCTCACCCACGCCGCCGTCCAGCGGCCTGAACGCGTTGGAGGCGGCACTCGACCAGAGCCACGAGGTCCAGGCCAAGGTCGAGGCCTGTGCCGACGATCTGGCGACCGCGAACGATCTCGTGAAGGAGCAGATCGTCGAGGGCCAGACCATGCTGCCCGCCGCGCAGACGCTGGAGAACAGCATCGCTGTCGAGATCCAGGTCCAGGAGTGCGCCGATGACCTGAAGCAGGTCACCGACAACCTGGAGCAGGGCGTCGGCCAGGTCAAGGAGGTGGAGCTGGCCTTGAGCCTGTCTCGCGAAGCACTGGCGGAGTCCGAGGCTGCCTTGGTGATCTCACGTCAGGCGGAGCGCGCGGCGAGTCGGCGAGCCATGCACGATCAGAAGACCGGGCTGCCGAACCGAACGCTGTTCGACGATCGGCTGGCCCAGGCCATCGCGGGCGCCGAGCGCCACGGCTGGACGCTTGCCGTCATGTTTCTCGATCTCGATCGGTTCAAGGCGATCAACGACACGCACGGGCATGCGGCGGGCGACACGGTGCTGGCGATCGTGGCCGAGCGGCTGTTGGGCCACGCGCGCGACGAGGACACGGTGTGCCGCAACGGTGGCGACGAGTTCCTGTACCTGTTGATCGATCCGGCCGGGCGCGACAACGTGGCGCGCATCGCGGGTCTCGTGCGAGAGACGCTCGCCCACCCGATGACCATCGACGGCCTGCAACTGGTCATCACGCCGAGCATCGGCATCGCGCTCTACCCCGATCACGGCACGAGCGCGGCGCCGTTGATCGCGAGCGCCGATGCGGCGATGTACCAATCCAAGCGACGACAAAGCGCCTGGGAGTTCTTCGAGCCGCGCTAGCCGAAGCGCCAGTAGTAGGCGGCCCCGCCGACCAGCAGCGCGACGGCCAGCAGGCCCCACCAGAGCCGGGTGCCGCCGCCCTTCGATGCCGTCGACCGCGCCCCACCGACACCCGACGCGACGCTCGGTCGGCTGGCCTTGCGGCTGGACCGTTGCTCCCCCGGCTCCGGGGCGAGACCTTCGTCGAATTCGCTCGGCAGCGTGTTGACGGCATCGGCCTCTTCGCGCATCAGTTCGACGGCCGCCCCGATCTGCTCGTCGCTCAGGCCGTAGGGGTCGAAGCGGGTCGCCCCCCAGGCCCGCAAGCTGTCGGCCAGTGCGCGTTCGCCTGGCACGTACTTCATCGACCAAGCACCGAAGCTCCGCTGGCTGATCGGGCGACGCATCAACACCTTCACGTCCCGGTGCCGGCGATCGGCGGCGATCTTCTCGTACAGCGTGTCGACGGCCTGCGCCTCGCCTTCCAGGCACTGGAGGAAGCAGCCGTCGCCGAACAACAGGCCGCCGACGATCTGTCGCCGCGCGTTGTTCTTGCGCGACTTGGCCAGGATGCGCGCGACACCCGGGTCCAGGCCCTGATGCTGCGCGGTCCGCGCGAAGGTCGAACGACTGGCGTAGACAAGGCGGATCAGTTCACTCACGTCATGCTCTCATTCGGGGGGTTGGCATCGCCGACATGGCAACCGGTGCGTGCCGTGGGCGACGATGGCGAAGTGGCCCGCGTTCGGGAAGGGTGTCGCTCGCCTCTCAGAAGCGCCGCGCGACACGCACGGCCGCGGCCGAGCCGCTGTCCACCAGGACGCACCAGCCGCGCAGCGCCCAGGATCGGCGAGGGCCTGCCAGCGCCGTGGCCTCGTCGCGATGCTGGCACTCGTCGGCCTGGCATCGCTCGAGCATCGCCTGCAGACCCGCAGGCCCCCCGCGGATCCGCAGATGGTCGATCTGCTGCTGGTAGTGACGATCGACGAAGGTCTCGACCGCGACGATCGTGGCATGCACCGCCCGCGCCCCGACCAGGGCGGGCAGTGCGCCGGTGAGCCAGCCCGCCGCGCGCCAGGGACCCAGCAAGCGGCTGCGGCGGTGCGCCGGCAGCCAGGCCTCGACGAGCCGCAGATGTTCTTTCTCTGTCGCCCCGTGGCGTTCGGCAAACGCCAGCAAGGCGCCGTGGCCACGCCAGCGGGCAACGGCGCCGATGCCGCGGTAGATGGCCACGGCGCCGGTCTCGCCGGCGTGATCGGAGCGCAGTTCGCGTTCGAGGTGTGCCGACAGCCCCGGTGTGCGCTCCCAGAGTGTCGCCAGACGCTGCAACGCCGGACGAAGCCGCAGAAAGCCGCGGTAAGCCTTCTCCAGCAGCGGCAGCATGCCGGCGCCCGAGCGACCATGGCCAGCCAGCGCCAGCCGGGCAGGCGCGACCACATCTCGGCGAAGGCCGCTGCGCCGTCGAGCCAGGTGCCGTCGGCGCGACGCACGTGGAAGCGTGCCAGCAGCTGCGGCCGGGCCGGCGCATCGGGCAAGAGGCAAGCGGTGCCGACGATGTCCACGAATGCAATCCCCGCGCCGCCCCGCTCGGCAGCGAGCCGCTGCGCGTGGCCGATCTCGCGCCGGCACAACGGGCAGGCGCCGTCGTACAGGACGATCAGCGGCGGCGGCGTGTCCCGCCGCTCCTCGTTCACCATGGCAGAGCCTCCTGGCCATGCCGCGGTGGTTCGCCGGCAGAGATCCGGCCTCGCGAAGCGTGTGTCCACCATCGCGAGAAGGAATCGCAGCGCCGCTCGACCGGGGGAAACAGCGCCGCCGGCGGCGTGAGCTCGGCCCACTGCGGCAGCCACGGGGCCAGATGCGGTTCTGCGATGGCCCTCACGCTGCGCGCACAGGCCAGCGCGGCGCCGATGGCGGCGGCGTCGCCATGCCAGCGCTGCTCGGCCAGTTCGGCCATGCGGCGGCCCACGAAGCGCCAGCGCCGCTCGCTCCAGGGCCACACGCGGTGGAAGTCGGCGACAAAGAGGCCGAGCACGACCGCGCCGGTCGGCAGCCCGGCCGGCAACGGGCCGAGGCTCCAGGGATGCACGATCCAGACGTCCCGATCGGCAACGGCAGCCGCGTCGGGAAAGCTCAGCCCGAGATCCTCCGTCGGATCGGTCCGGAGCGCCGGCTCGGCCAGCGGCGCGGTGTCGCGTGGCGTGCCGTGGTCGCGCCGCGGCGCACCGATCGGATCGCGCGCCAGCTGATCCAGCGCTTCGTAGGACGTGTCGATCACGCTGCCAGCGCTGTGCCAGCAGGGCGGGGCATACCGGGCCACGTTGTCGGCATTGAACAGGTAAGGCTTGTGGCTGCCTGTGCCGGCCACCCACTGCCAGCTGAGGTGGTTGCTGGCCAGGTCGCCATCGAGCAGGTGCCCGTAGAGCCAGTCGGCCCCGGCGCGCCAGTGCACCTTGCGCACGTGCACCACGTAGCTGGCCAGCCACATGCGCGCATGGTTGTGCAGAAGGCCGGTGTCGTACAAGCAGCGCACGGCTTGGTCGATCACCGGCACGCCCGTGGCAGCCCGGCGGATGTCGGACCCAAGTTCCCGCGCGTAAGCGCCCTCGGGCAATGGGCCCGCATGGAGCGAGCGCAGGATGCCGTCGCCGCGGTGCGACCAGACGTGGCGGAAGTAGTCGCGCCAGCCCAGCTCGAACACGAACTTGTGCTGAGCCGACAGCGGGTGACGTGATGCGACCCCGGCCAACACGTCAGACAGCGTCACGAAGCCGTGCGTGATGTAAGGCGACAGACCGCTCACCGCACCGTCGAGTGCGTTGCGCGTGCGCGCATAGTCGGAGGGGCGCAGGGCGGCGATGCGCGCCTGAGCGGCTGCCAGCGTGGGGGCGTAGTCGTCAGACATGCGGGGCCTCGGCGACCGCTGCGTGTGCGCCACCGGTCGGACCGTCGCACGCGCAAGCCGCGTGGGGTCGTGCCAGGGCGCTCATGCGATGGGCCGCACACGAATTCTTGATCTCGACGCTCTTGACATGGACCATGCGGCACGCCGCCATGGCCCGACCGCCCTGTTCATCGAAGAGAAGGCGCACCCTGTGGAACACCAGGGGCCGCCCACGGACACCTCACCGTCTTGATCGTAGTGAAGGCCGGCCCGCGACGGGTTCGATGGCCGATATCTCGTGACCGGTACCGAGTTATTGCGCGTCAGACCCGCGTCACGAAACGGCCGCGCGTGCCGCCTCGGCGATGGCAGCCGGCTGCGCCGGCGCTAGGCCCGACGGATCACCGCACCGTCAGCCAGATCTCGTTGCGGCGCAGGAACCACAGCGTCATGGGACCGTTGTAGCGCGCCAGCACCGGCTCGCCCTGGGTGGCCACGCCGGCGGCGGCCAGTGCCACCTGCAACTTGCTCAAGTGCTCGTCGTAGTTGGCCTGAGACCAGGTGCCGGAATAGCGAATGGCCGCGCGCACCACCGGGGGCTCCTCGCGCAGCCGCACCCGCGGGTCCAGCGGCTCGGGCGCGGTCGCCAGCGTCACGTCACGCGGCAGCACGAACTGCACCCGCATGCCACCCGCCACGGCGGCCTGGGTCACGGGCGCGGTCATCTCCAGCTTGACCGGCTCGGCGCTCTGGGTCACGGGGGCGGTCATCTCCAGCTTCCGCTCGCCCTTGTTCTTGCCGAAGATGTAGCCCGCCAGGATGGGAAAGGCCCGGTTGCCGGCGTCGGCGGCGCTGGCCTCGAGCACCACCTCCGCGACCGCATAGCCGGCGTAGCGGCGCACCTCGATCTGCTCGCCGATCCGGCGGACGACCTGGTAGTCGGGCTCTTCGATGGCAAGGCTCACGGCGGGTGTGAAGGCAAGGAAGGACGGCAGGGCGAATCGCAACATCCATCGGAGCTTACTGGCGCCGTGCGTCGACACCGGCCATGGGGTCTTGGAACGAAGGCGCTGCCGCAGCGTCTGATAGGCTCCGCCGCAGATCCATTGCAGTGGCAGTGCCCTCGGAGAAACAAGCATGACGACGATGAAGAACTGGTTGCTACCCAGGTGGATTTCGGCTTCGACACGCCCGCCGCCGCCAGCCGGCTGGTCCGGGA
>CAZUUU010000078.1:0-13764 GCA_964622685.1 uncultured Methylibium sp. | reverse complement strand
GTCGCGGCGACCCGGCCCGCGGCCGCCCCGAAACCCGCCGCCGCGCCGGTGTCCACCGACGAGCGCCCGCGCCTGTCCAAGCGCATGAGCGAGCTCGGCCTCGCCTCGCGCCGCGAGGCCGACGAGTGGATCGAGCAGGGCCTGGTGCGCGTCGACGGCGTCGTCGTGGACCAGCTCGGTGCCCGCGTCGACCCCGGCCAGCAGATCACCATCGACCCGCGCGCCAGCGAGCAGCAGGCCACGCGCGTCACCGTGCTGCTGCACAAGCCGCTCGGCTATGTCAGCGGTCAGGCCGAGGACGGCCACGCGCCGGCCTTCACGCTGGTGACGCCGGCCAACCGCTGGTCCGGCGACCGCAGCGAGCAACGCTTCCACGCCAACCAGTTGCGCCACCTGGTGCCGGCCGGCCGGCTCGACCTCGACTCGACCGGGCTGTTGGTGCTGACCCAGGACGGCCGCGTCGCCAAGCAGCTGATCGGCGAGGACAGCAAGGTCGAGAAGGAATACGTCGTGCGCGTCGCCTGGGTCGGGCACCCGGACGTGGCGGCGCTGCACACCGCCTTCCCGGCCGAGCAGCTGGCGCGCCTGCGCCACGGCCTGAGCCTCGACGGCGAACGGCTGAAGCCGGCGCAGGTGTCCTGGCAGAACGAGCAGCACCTGCGCATCGTGCTGCGCGAGGGCAAGAAGCGCCAGATCCGCCGCATGTGCGAGCTGGTCGGCCTGCAGGTGCTGGCGCTCAAGCGCATCCGCATCGGCCGCATCGGCCTGGGCGAGCTGCCGCCCGGCCAGTGGCGCTACCTCGGGCCTTTCGAGTCCTTCTCCTGACCCGCGTTCAGGCGCGTCGCCAGGGCCTCGGCCGCGGCGCGCCAGGCCGGCTCGGCCTCGCTGCGCGCCAGCGCCCGTGAGGCCGCCCGCGCCGCGGCCTCAGGCTGCGACAGCGCCATCCTCACCTGGGCCAGATTGATCCAGGCCGGTGTGCTGTCGTGCCGCCGGGCCGCGGCCTCGAAGGCCTCGGCCGCGCCCGCCAGGTCGCCGCCGGCGTGGCGTGCATTGCCCAGGCCCATCGCCAGCGTCAGGTTGTCGGGCCAGCGCGCCAGTGCGGCGGCATAGGCGCGCTGCGCCGCAGCCGGCGCGGCCACGCGTTCGTAGGCGACGCTGGCGGCCGCGACCTCGTTCTCGTCGGCCGTCGCCGGCAGGCGCCCCGGCGGCATGGCGACGAAGGCCCAGTGACCGCTGCGGGCCCAGGTGCGCTCGAAGGCGCTGAAGTCGAACACGGCGCGCTCGGTCTCGCCCGAGCGGAGCAGCAGCTCACGCGCCGGCAGGTCGTAGCCGACCACCACCGCGTAGTGCCAGCGCGGCACGACAGGCAGGCCGAGATTGAGCAGCACGACCGGCGCCTGTCCGGCGGCCAGCTCGCGCAGCAGCGCCTCGAGCCGCGGCGGCAGCCGCACCGCGAGCGCCCCCTGGCGGCGCGCGGCCGCCAGCATCTCGGTCTGCAGGCTGCCCTGCCGCGCCGGCAGGTAGACCTGCGGGCTCAGTGCCTCGGGCCGCGCGGCGATGCCGATGGCGCCGAGCGCGGTGGCCAGCGCGGCCGGGCCGCACTCGAACTCGGTCTGCGGGAAGAAGGGCACGCCGGCCTGCTCGACGCGCGCCGGCAATCCGGCCGGCGGCGCGTCGCGCAGCGCCTGCGTCTGCGGCGGCAGCGCGCAGCCGGCGAGCAGGGAAGCCCCCGCCAGCGCCGCGGCCCACGCGGCGCGGCGCACCCCGTTCAGCGCACCGACCGCGTGAACGGAAAGATCTTCGTGAAGCCGAGGATGTCGGTCACCAGCAGCAGCACGAAGATGAAGACGGCGACGCCGAGCACGTCGGAGGCACCGGCCGGTGCCGTGTCCAGGGTCTGCGCCACATGCGCCACCTCGGCGTCGGTCAGCGCAGCGACGCGGGCGCGCGCCTGCTCGACGTCGAGGCCGCGTTCGGCCAGCGCGGCGGCCATGTCGGCGCGATCCAGCCAGGCCATCAGCTGCGCGCGCTGCGCCTGGGCTTGCTGATCGGCCGAGACCACGCCCTGAGCCGCGGCGACCTGCTCGGTGCCGATCAAGGTGGCCTGCGCGGCCTGCAGCGCGCCGGCATGACTGAGGCTGGCGGCCACGAGGCCGGCCACCCAAGGCTTCGTTCGGATCATCTTCGTCTCCTGTTCATCCCGGCCGACGGCGCCGGGGCTCGAAGCATCGTACTGCGCGCATCGCCCGGTGGTGTTACCAGTCTTGACGCTCGCGGTACGCTCGACGCCCCGCATGAAGCCGACCACCCTCTGCCTCGCCGGCCCGACCGCCGCCGGCAAGACCGCTGCCGCGCTGGCGCTGGCGCGCGCCCTGCCCCTCGAGATCGTCAGCGTCGACTCGGCGCTGGTCTACCGCGGCATGGACATCGGCACCGCGAAGCCGACCGCCGACGAGCGCGCCGCCGTGCCGCACCACCTCATCGACGTGATCGAACCGCACGAGAGCTACTCGGCAGCCCGCTTCGTCGCCGACGCTCGGCGCCTGATCGACGAGATCCACGCCCGCGGCCGCCTGCCGCTGCTGGTCGGCGGCACGATGCTGTACTTCAAGGCCCTGTTCGACGGCATCGATGCGCTGCCGGCCGCCGATGCGTCGATCCGCGCGCGCCTGGATGCCGACGCTCGCGAGCGCGGCTGGCCGGCGCTGCATGCCGAGCTGGCACGCATCGACCCACCGACCGCCGCCCGGCTGGCACCGAACGACGCGCAACGCATCCAGCGCGCCCTCGAGGTCTGGCAGCTCACCGGCCAGCCGCTGTCGAGCCTGCACAGCGGCCGCTTCGAGTCGCCCTCCACGGCGCCGGACGGCACCGCGCTGATCTCGCTGGAGCCGACGGCGCGCGAGTGGCTGCACGCCCGCATCGGCGAACGCTTCGGCGCGATGCTCGACGCCGGCCTCGTCGACGAAGTGCGGCGACTGCGTGCACGCGGTGACCTGCACGCGGACCTGCCATCGATGCGCTGCGTCGGCTACCGCCAGGTGTGGGACGCGCTCGACGCCGGTACCGAAGCCGACCGCGATGTCTTGCAGGAGCGCGGCGCCGCCGCGACGCGCCAGCTCGCCAAGCGCCAGATCACCTGGCTGCGCGGGATGCCGTGGCGGCATGTGGTCGCCTGCGACGTCCCGAACGCCGAAGACCAGATCACGGCTTTGGGACTGAAACTGATCGATGGCTGACCGAGGGACCAGAGAGCATGGCGTTCATCAATGAGTACATCTCGGAAGCGGACGTGACCAAGTACGGACTGGACGAGTTCATGAAAAGCTGGCAGGGGGGAGACTTTGCATGGCGAAACGGAAGACCGTCGTCGTTCAGGCATTCATGGACGATCGATCGCGACCGCGATGCCTACTTGTTGTGCATGGGGATGATCAGCGAGGATGGACTGAGCGGACGGCCGGAGCCCAGGCCGCCCACCCACTTCGTTCTGTTCCTACGAGGAACTCAGTATCGAGTCTTGCTGGAGCCGTTCACCAACAGCGACAACATACATCACAAGCCGTTCAGGAAGGTCTGGTGTCTGATGCACTTCGACAGTCCTCGCGACTCGGTTGAAACGCGCGACCACGTGCTCTGTATCCTCAAGGAAGCGCTTCTCATCTACGGCCACGCCGGTGTCTGGAGCCAGATTCCCGACCTGATCGTCGACTTCAAGTTCTGAGCCTGCGATGAAGCGTACGCCACGTTCATGAGCCTGCTCGACGTCACGGGTCTCGCCAAGCGCTACGGCGACACGCCGGTGTTCGAAAGCGTCTCTCTGAAGCTGCAGGCCGGTGAGTTCGTCGCGCTGCTGGGCGAGTCCGGCGTCGGCAAGTCGACGCTGCTGAACGCGATCGCCGGGTTGGACACCGTCGATGCCGGCACGGTGCGGCTCGACGGCGCCGACGTCACGACGCTGAACGAGCGCGAACTGGCCCAACTCCGCCGCCAGAAGCTGGGCTTCGTCTTCCAGGCCTTCCACGTGCTGCCGCAGCTCACCGTGGCCGACAACGTCGGCCTGCCGCTGCTGTTGCTGGACCGGCCGGATGCGGCGCGCGTGCAGGCGATGCTGGCGGCGGTGGGTCTGGACGGACTGGGCGCGCGGCTGCCGCAGCAGCTGTCGGGCGGGCAGCTGCAGCGCGTGGCGATCGCGCGGGCGCTGGTGCACCGGCCACGGTTGATCCTGGCCGACGAGCCGACCGGCAACCTCGATCCGTCGACGGCCGAGCGCGTGCTCGACGCGCTGGCCGGCGAGGTGCGGCGCGAAGGCGCGGCCTGCCTGCTGGTCACGCATTCGGCCGCCGCGGCCGCGCGCGCCGACCGCGTGCTGCGGCTCACCCCGTCGGGCCTGGTCGGCGGCGCCTGAGTCATGGTCGCCGACGCCAGCCTCGCCTCGCTGCTGCGGCAGATCTCGTGGCCGGAGTGGCGCCAGCACGCGCTGCGGCAGTTCATGGCCGTGCTGGCGGTGATGCTGGGCGTGGCGCTGGCCTTCTCGGTGCAGCTGATCAATGCGTCCGCGCTGTCGGAGTTCGGCAGCGCCGTGCGCAGCGTCAACGGCGAGCCCGACCTGGTGCTGCGCGGCGGGCCCGGGGGCTTCGACGAAGCGCTGTATGCGCGCGTCGCGGCGCATCCGCTCGTCAGCGTGGCCTCGCCGGTGGTCGAGATCGACACCTACGTGCTCGACGCCACCGGCGCGCGCAAGGCACTGCGCGTGCTCGGGCTCGACGCGCTGGTGGCGCCGGCGCTGTCGCCCGCCCTGCTGCCGCAGGCCGACGAGGGGGCCGGCCGGCTGGCCTTTCTCGACCCGGCACTGCTGTTCCTCAACCCCGCCGCCCGGCAGGCCCTCGGCGCGCGGGCCGGCGACACGCTGCGGCTGCAGAGCGGCCTGGCGCTGCAGGCGCTGACGGTCGGCGGCGGCGTCACGGCCCCCGGCCCGCCGCTGGCGGTGATGGACATCGCCGGCGCGCAGGCCAGCTTCGGACGGCTCGGCCGCCTGAGCCGCATCGACCTGCGCCTGGCGGCCGGCGCCGACCCGGCCGCGCTGCTGCGGGATCTGGCCCTGCCCGGCGGCGTGCGTGCGGCCACGCCGGACGAGGCCACGCAGCGGCTCAGCAACGTCTCGCGCGCCTACCGCGTCAACCTCACGGTGCTGGCGCTGGTGGCCTTGTTCACCGGCGCCTTCCTGGTGTTCTCGATCCTGTCGCTGTCGGTCGCGAAACGGCAGCCGCAGTTCGCGCTGCTCGGCGTGCTGGGGCTCGATGCGCGCTCGCGCCTGCGGCTGGTGCTGGCGGAGTCGGCGCTGCTGGGGCTGGCGGGCAGCGCGCTCGGCCTGCTGCTCGGCACCGGCCTGGCGGCGCTGGCGCTGCGCTGGCTGGGCGGTGACCTCGGCGGTGGCTACTTCCAGCGCGCCGACGGCGCGGCGCCCATGCTGCAGTTCGACGCGGTGGCCGCGCTGATCTACGGCGCGCTCGGTGTCGTCGCGGCGATGGCCGGCGGCTGGCTCCCCGCGCGCGCCGCGCAGCGACTTGCGCCGGCGCAGGCCTTGAAGGGGCTGGGCAGCGCCGGCCCGCACACCGAGCATCCCTGGCTGGGCCTGATGCTGATCGCCGCAGCCGCGCTGCTGGCGCTGGCGCCGCCGATCGCCGGCCTGCCGATCGCGGCCTACTTCGCGGTCGCGCTGTTGCTGGTCGGCGGCATCGCCTGCGTGCCGGCCGGCGTCGGTCTGCTGCTGAAGCTGATGCCGACGCCCACCAGCGCGCCGGCGCTGCTGGCCGTGGAGCGCGCGCGACGCCAGCGCAGCAGCGCGACCGTCGCCGTGGCCGGCGTCGTGACCAGCCTCAGCCTCGCGGTCGCGCTGACGGTGATGGTGGCCAGCTTCCGCGAGGCCGTCTCGCGCTGGCTGGACGTGGTGCTGCCCGCCGACCTCTACGTGCGCACGGCGTCCAGCGGCGGATCGAGCGGCGACGCGGCCTGGCTGCCGCCGGACTTCGTCGTCGCGGCGAGTCGCCTCGACGGCGTGCTCCGCAGCGAGGGCCTGCGCGCGACGCCGCTGCCGCTGGATCCGGCGCGACCGGCGCCGGTGCTGATCGCCCGTCCGCTCGCGGATCCGGTGCGCAGCCTGCCGCTGACCGGCGAGCTGCTCGATGCGCCGCCCGGCGAGCGCGCCGCCTACGTCAGCGAGGCCATGGTCACGCTCTACGGCGCGAAGCCCGGCACGCGCCTGCAACTGCCGTTGACCCGCAGCGATGGCCATGCGGCGCCGTCCAGCTTCTTCGTGCGCGGCGTCTGGCGCGACTACGCCCGCCAGCAGGGCGCCGTGGTCGTCGCCGACGCCGACTACCGCGCGCTGACCGGCGACACGCGCGTCAACGACCTGGCGCTGCACCTGGCGCCGGGCGCCGACGTCGCGACGCTGCAGCGACAGCTGCGCGCGCTGGCGCCGGACCCGGCGCTGGTCGAGTTCGCGCAGGCCGGCGAGATCCGCGCGATCTCGCTGCGCATCTTCGATCGCAGCTTCGCCGTGACCTACTGGCTGCAGGCGGTGGCGATCGCGATCGGCCTGTTCGGCATCGCGGCCAGTTTCTCGGCCCAGGTGCTGGCGCGGCGCAAGGAGTTCGGCCTGCTGGCCCACCTGGGCTTCACGCGCCGGCAGGTGCTGGCCATCGTCGCCGGCGAAGCCGCCGCGTGGACCGTCGCCGGCGCGCTGCTGGGCCTGGCGCTGGGCGTCGCAGTCAGCGTGGTGCTGGTGCACGTCGTCAACCCGCAGAGCTTCCACTGGACCATGGAGCTGCTGCTGCCGGGGCCGCGCCTGGCGATGCTGTGCGCTGCGGTGGTGCTGGCCGGCACGGTGACGGCGGCCATTGCGGCACGGCGCGCGGCCTCGCGCGACGCGGTGCTGGCGGTGAAGGAGGACTGGTGAAGCGCCGGGCCTTGATGCTGGCCGGGCTGGCCGGACTGCCACCCGCATGGCAGGCCACGCGGGCGGCCGAGGTGCGCGCCGACGTGCCCATCGTGCTGCCGCGCGACTTCGGCTCGCACCCGGACTTCCGCACCGAGTGGTGGTACGTCACCGGCTGGCTGCAGCTGCCTGACGTCGAGGCGCCGTACGGCTTCCAGCTCACCTTCTTCCGCTCGCGCACCGACCTCGCCGCGGGCCACCCGAGCCGCTTCGCGGCGCGGCAGCTGCTGTTCGCGCATGCGGCGCTCACCGACCCGCTGCAGGGCCGGCTGCGCCACGATCAGCGCATCGCGCGAGCCGGCTTCGGCATCGCCGAGGCCGCCGAGACCGACACCGACGTCCAGCTGCGCGACTGGCGGCTCGTGCGTCGCGCCGAGGGCGTCCGCCACGTCTACCTCGCCACGCTGGCGGCGCCGACGCAGGGCTTCGCCTTCGACTTCAACTTCACCTCGACGCAGCCGGTGCTGCTGCAGGGCCAGGCCGGCTATTCGCGCAAGGGGCCCGACCCGCTGCAGGCCAGCCACTACCTCAGCGAACCGCAGCTCGAGGTCGGCGGCGAGCTGCGCGTCGACGGGCGCACGCACCGCGTCGCCGGCCGCGCCTGGCTGGACCACGAATGGAGCGAGGCCCTGCTCCATCCCGACGCCGTCGGCTGGGACTGGATCGGCATGAACCTCGACGATGGCGCCGCGTTGACGGCCTTCCAGCTTCGGCGCGCCGACGGCTCGGCGCTGTGGGCGGGCGGCAGCCTGCGCCCGGCCGGTGGCGCGGCACGCAGCTTCGGCCCCGACGAAGTCCGCTTCACGCCGCAGCGGCGCTGGCGCAGCCCGGCCACGAACGCCGACTACCCGGTGGCGTGGCGCGTCGACAGCCCGGCCGGCAGCCACCTCGTGCAGGCGCGGCTCGACGCGCAGGAACTGGACAGCCGCGGCAGCTCCGGCGCCGTCTACTGGGAAGGCCTGAGCGACCTGCTCGACGCGTCGGGGCGCCAGCGCCTCGGCCGCGGCTACCTCGAGATGACCGGCTACGCGGGCCGCCTGCGGCTCTGAAAGCGGCGCTTGACAGGGGCTCGGCGTTGAAATTAAAGTGATATCACTTCAATTTCAACCAGCGAGGAATTCATGCCTGCCTCTGCCCCGAGCCGCCACGAGCGGCCCCTGCGGTCGATCGACGGCTACCTGATGATCGCGGTGGCGCTGGCCTGCGCCGCGACGGCGGCGACGATCGTGTTCCAGGTCGCCACCGACCGGCTGACTCCGTGGTGGATCTTCGGCAGCGGCACGCTGACGGTCGTCGCCATCGCTCTCATGGCCGGCCTGTACATGCTGCAGCCCAACGCGGCCGCGATCCTGATGCTGTTCGGCCGCTACAAGGGCACCGACCGCAGCGAAGGCCTGCGCTGGGCCAACCCGTTCTACATCAAGCGCAAGATCTCGCTGCGCTCGCGCAACCTCAACGCGCCGACGCTCAAGGTCAACGACAAGCGCGGCAACCCGGTCGAGATCAGCGCCGCCGTGGTCTGGCGGGTGCGCGACACCGCCCAGGCGGTGTTCGAGGTCGACGACTACGAGCTCTTCGTCAAGATCCAGGCCGAGGCCGCGCTGCGCCACCTGGCGTCGATGTACGCCTACGACGACGGCGAGGACATCGACTCCGGCGAGATCACGCTGCGCAGCGGCGTCGACGACGTCGCGGCGGCGCTGAAGACCGAGTTGCAGGCGCGCTTCCGCGACGCCGGCGTCGAGGTGCAGGACGCCAAGCTCACGCACCTGGCCTACGCGCCCGAGATCGCGCAGGTGATGCTGCGACGCCAGCAGGCCGAGGCGATCATCAGCGCGCGCTCGAAGATCGTCCACGGCGCGGTCAGCATGGTCGCGGCGGCGTTGAAGGGCCTGTCCGAGCACGAGATCGTCGTGCTCGACGACGAGCGCAAGGCCGCGATGGTTAGCAACCTGCTGGTGGTGCTGTGTTCCGACAAGGACACCCAGCCCATCGTCAACGCCGGCACGCTGTACAGCTGAGGCGCGGCGCAGGACGCGATGGCCAGTCCCGGCAAGAAGCCCTTCCTGCTGCGCATCGATCCGGCCCTGTGGGCCGAGATCGAGCGCCTGGCCGCGCAGGAGCTGCGCAGCGCCAATGCCCAGGTCGAGTACCTGCTGCGCGACGCGCTGCGCCAGCGCGGCCGGCTGCCGGCGGACGCCGACACCGGCGCACGCCCGGCGACCAAGACCCCTCGCTGACGACGGGCCGGCGATCCGGGCCGTCAGGGAGGGCTGCTTACACTGCCGCCCCTATGGCTTCTTCTTCCTCGGCCGCGATGCAGGCGGTCAGCGGCGCCCCGCGCAACGACGGCGACAAGGCGAGTTCGGTCCGGCCGCTCGCCGGGCTGCGGCCCTTCCTGCGTCCCTACCGCGGGCGCATCCTGCTGGCCGGGCTGTTCCTGGTGATGGCGGCGCTGACGACGCTGGTGTTCCCGGTCGCGCTCAAGGCGCTGATCGACCAGGGCCTGATCAGCACCGACCCCGGCGAGCGCCTGCTCGCGCTGCGCGAGCACTTCTTCGCGCTGTTCGGCGTCGGCGCGGCGCTCGGCGTGTTCTCGGCGCTGCGCTTCTACATGGTCACCTGGCTGGGCGAGCGCATCACCGCCGACCTGCGCAACGCGGTGTATGCCCACGTGGTGCGGCAGAGCCCCGCCTTCTTCGAGACCACGCAGACCGGCGAGGTGCTGTCGCGCCTGACCACCGACACGACGCTGGTGCAGACCGTCGTCGGCTCCAGCCTCAGCATGGGCCTGCGCAATGCGGTGATGGGCCTGGGCGCGCTGGCCATGCTGGTCGTCACCAATCCGGTCGTGATGGCCCAGGTGATGGGCATCCTCGTGCTGGTGGTGCTGCCGGCGCTGTGGTTCGGCCGCAAGGTGCGCAGCCTGTCGCGCGCCAGCCAGGACCGCGTGGCCGACTCGAGCGCGATCGCCGCCGAGGTGCTGAACGCGGTGCCGGTGGTGCAGAGCTACACCCAGGAGGCGCGCGAGGCCGCGCGCTTCGACGAGGCCACCGAGCGCGCCTTCGCCACCGCGGTGCGGCGCACCCGCATGCGCTCGGGCCTGGTCGCCTTCATCATCACCGCCACCTTCGCGGCGCTGCTGTGGGGCCTGTACCAGGGCACGCAGGCGGTGCTGCGCGGCGAGATCACGGCCGGCCACCTGGGCCAGACCGTGGTCTACGTGATCCTGCTGGTCAGCTCGGTCGCGGTGCTGGCCGAGGTGTGGGGCGACCTGCTGCGCGCGGCCGGCGCCAGCGAGCGGCTGATGGAACTGCTGGCCACGCGCTCGACCATCGAGAGCCCCGCGGTCCCGCAGGCGCTGGCCGCGGCGCCCGGTGGCTCGCGCGTGAGCCTGCGCGAGGTGGTGTTCCGCTATCCCTCGCGCCCGCTGACGGCCGCGCTCGACGGCGTGACGATCGAGGTCGAACCCGGCCAGACGGTCGCGCTGGTCGGGCCCAGCGGCGCGGGCAAGAGCACGGTGTTCCAGCTGCTGCTGCGCTACTACGACGTGCAGGGCGGCACCGTGGCGATCGACGGCGTCGCCGTGCAGCAGGCCGAGCTGGGCGCACTGCGCTCGCGCATCGGCCTGGTGCCGCAGGACAGCGTGATCTTCTCGACCTCGGCGCTCGAGAACATCCGCTACGGCCGGCCGGAGGCCCGCGACGACGAGGTGATCGCGGCGGCGAAGGCAGCCCACGCCGACGACTTCATCCGCGCCCTGCCCGAGGGCTATGCCAGCTTCCTGGGCGAGCGCGGCGTGCGGCTGTCGGGCGGCCAGCGCCAGCGCATCGCGATCGCCCGCGCGATCCTGAAGAACGCGCCGCTGCTGCTGCTGGACGAGGCCACCAGCGCGCTCGACAGCGAGAGCGAGCGCGCGGTCCAGGCGGCGCTGGACGAGGCGATGCGCGGCCGCACCACGCTCGTCATCGCGCACCGGCTGGGCACGGTGATGCACGCCGACCGCATCGTCGTGCTGGAGGCCGGCCGCGTCGTCGATGCCGGCACGCATGCGGAACTGATGGCGCGCAGCGGACTCTATCGCCGGCTGGCGGCCTCGCAGTTCTCGGAGGCGCAGCCGGCGCGAACCTGACACCGGCGCCGAAACGACTGGTTGCAGCAGGGTCATCGACAGCGAGTACAACCCTGCCTCGCCGAACGAACCAAGGAATCCCATGAAGAACCCCCTCCGCCTCGCCATCGCCGCCCTCGTCGCCACGGGCCTGCTGGCCGGCTGCGAGAACATGAGCCAGCGCGAGAAGGACACCGCCAAGGGCGCCGGCATCGGCGCGGCGGTCGGCGCCGTGGCCGGCGTGCTGATCGGCGACAACAAGAAGGGCGCGGCCACCGGCGCGGCGGTCGGCGCCATCGGCGGCGCGATCGCCGGCAACGTCTGGTCGAAGAAGATGGAAGACAAGCGCCGCGCGATGGAGCAGTCCACGCAAGGCACCGGCATCGACGTCTCGCGCACGCAGAACAACGAACTCAAGCTCAACGTCCCGGCCGACAGCGGCTTCGCGGTCGGCCGCTCGAACGTGCAGCCGCAGCTGGCGCGGGTGCTCGACAGCTTCACCAGCGGGCTGGACCCCGCCACCCGCGTGCGCGTGGTCGGCCACACCGACAGCACCGGCAGTGACGCGATCAACAACCCGCTGTCGGTCGACCGGGCGCAGAGCGTGCGCGACTACCTGGCCGGCCGCGGCGTGCAGCCGGTGCGCGTCGAGACCGAAGGCCGCGGCTCGCGCGAGCCCGTCGCCGACAACACCTCCGACGCCGGCCGCGCCGCCAATCGCCGCGTCGAGATCTTCCTGCGCGAACCCGAGCAGCAGGCTGCCGCCACGCCCCGCTGACCGGCCGCGGCCAGGGTCTCGCCGGGGACCCTGGCTCCTACAATCGCGGCATGTCCGCCCTGCCCGTCGCCTCGCCCCCGATCCGCTCCCAGTACGAAGACTTCATGCGCCATGTGCAGCAGCATGGCGTCTTCAAGGCCGACCGCACCGGCACCGGCACCACCAGCGTGTTCGGCCACCAGATGCGCTTCGACCTGAACGAGGGCTTCCCCCTCGTGACGACGAAGAAGGTGCACCTCAAGAGCGTGATCCTCGAGCTGCTGTGGTTCCTGCGCGGCGACGCCAACGCGCGCTGGCTGCAGGAGCGCGGCGTGACGATCTGGGACGAGTGGGCCGGCCCCGACGGCGACCTCGGTCCCGTCTACGGCGTGCAGTGGCGCAGCTGGCCCACGCCCGACGGCGGACACATCGACCAGATCGCCGATCTGGTGAAGCAGCTCGAGGCCAACCCCGACTCGCGCCGGCTGATCGTCAGCGCCTGGAACGTCGCCGATCTGCCGAAGATGGCGCTGATGCCCTGCCACGCCTTCTTCCAGTTCTACGTGGCGCAAGGCCGCCTCAGCTGCCAGCTCTACCAGCGCAGCGCCGACATCTTCCTCGGCGTGCCCTTCAACATCGCGAGCTACGCCCTGCTCACCCACATGCTGGCGCAGCAGTGCGACATGGACGTAGGCGACTTCATCTGGACCGGCGGTGACTGCCACATCTACAGCAACCACCACGAACAAGTGGAGTTGCAACTGAGCCGCACGCCCCACCCCTACCCCACACTGAACATCAAGCGCCGGCCGGACTCGATTTTCGACTACCAGTACGAGGACTTCGAGGTGCTGGACTACCAGTGCCACCCGGCCATCAAGGCTCCGGTGGCCGTGTGATCAGTTCCAGGCAACTGCTGACCTTGATCGCCCTCACGCTGATGTGGGGCATCAACTGGCCGATGATGAAGTTCTCGCTGCGTGAGCTCTCGCCCATGTACTTCCGCGCACTCACCATGACGACCGGTGCGCTCTTTCTCTACACCTGGTACCGTGCCCAGGGCCTGCGCATGCTGCCGCGCGGCGCCGAATGGCGCTCGGTACTCGCGATCGGCGCGCCCAATATGCTGGGCTGGCACACGGTGTCCATCCTGGGTGTGAAGGAACTGGCTTCGGGGCGCGCCGCCATCCTGGGTTTCACCATGCCGATCTGGACCGTGCTGATCAGCGTGCTCTTCCTGGGCGAGAGGCTCACGCGCCGCGTGGCCGTCGCCGCGGCGGCCGTGGCCATCGCCATCGCCCTGCTGACCTCCAGCGAATTCACGGCGCTCAGCGGCCGGCCCCTGGGCATCGTCTGGATGGAAATCGCCGCCGTCTGCTGGGCCATCGGCACCCTGCTGATGCGCCGCGCCACCCTCACCCTGCCGCTGGAGACCCTCACCATCTGGACCATGATCCTGGCCAGCGCCTGTCTGTGGCTCATCGCCCTGGCCAGCGAGCCCTGGCCCAGTTGGCAATTCACCGGCCCCATGTGGGCCAGCCTGGCCTACGGCGCCTTCATCAACTACGGTTTTGCCCAGACCCTGTGGGCTGGCCTGGCACGGCACCTGCCGCCATCCACCAGCGCCATGAGCATCATGGCCATCCCGCTGATCGGCACACTGAGCGCCACCGTCATCGTCGGTGAATGGCCGCACTGGCAGGATTACGTGGCCATCGTCTTCGTGATGATGGCCATCGCCGCCGTGCTGCTGCCGCCACGTTCCCGGAAAATACCCACATGAAACTGCACCTCATCTACGCCCGCGCGGCCAACGGCATCATCGGCAAGGACGGCGTCATGCCTTGGCACCTGCCCGAGGACCTGGCCCACTTCAAGCGCACCACGCTGGGCTGC
>CAZUUU010000077.1:0-13816 GCA_964622685.1 uncultured Methylibium sp. | reverse complement strand
CGATGACGGCTGCGCGAAGGCGCCCGACGAAGGCTGCACGCCGAAGTTCGCCTGCAAGGTCGAGGGCGGCGAGGTCTTTCTCGATGCGGCCGAGCTGGCTTCGAAGGCGCTCGACCTCGCAGCGCCTGTTGCGGGCCCCAGGCTCAAGGCCGCCTGAGAACCGACGAACGAGCGATGCGCGAGACACGCTCCACCTGCCCCTACTGCGGTGTCGGCTGCGGCGTGATCATCGAGTCGCAGGGCACGCAGATCACCGGCGTGCGCGGCGACCCCGAGCATCCGGCCAACTTCGGGCGCCTGTGCACCAAGGGCAGCACGCTGCACCTGACGGCGTCGAAGGCGATCACGCTGCAGACCCGGCTGCTGCGCCCGATGCGGCGTGCGACGCGCGGCGGTACGCCGCAGCCGCTGAGCTGGGACGCGGCACTCGACGAGGCCGCCGGGCGCTTCGCGCAGGTCATCGACGCGCACGGCCCCGATGCGGTCGGCTTCTACCTCTCGGGCCAGCTGCTGACCGAGGACTACTACGTCTTCAACAAGCTCGCCAAGGGCCTGATCGGCACGAACAACGTCGACACCAACTCGCGGCTGTGCATGTCGAGCGCGGTGGCCGGCTACAAGGCCACGCTCGGCGCCGACGCGCCGCCGGCCTGCTACGACGACCTGGCCCACGCGAACACGATCTTCATCGCCGGCAGCAACGCGGCCTGGGCCCATCCCATCCTGTTCCGCCGGATCGAGGACGCACGCGCCGCCAACCCGCAGATGAAGCTGATCGTCGCCGACCCGCGCCGCACCGAGACCGCCGAAGTCGCCGACCTGTACCTGCCGCTGCTGCCCGGCACCGACGTCGCGCTGTTCCACGGGCTGCTGCACCTGCTGCTGTGGGAAGGCCTGACCGACGCCGCGTACATCGCCGCCCACACCACCGGCTTCGCGGCACTGCGCGACCGCGTGCGCGACGACACGCCCAAGCACGTCGCCCAGGTCTGCGGCCTGCAGGAGGCCGACCTCGTGCAGGCGGCGCGCTGGTTCGGGCAGAACACGCCGACGCTGTCGCTGTACTGCCAGGGGCTCAACCAGAGCAGCAGCGGCACCGACAAGAACGCCGCGCTGATCAACCTGCACCTCGCCACCGGGCAGATCGGCCAGCGCGGCGCGGGGCCGTTCTCGCTGACCGGCCAGCCCAATGCGATGGGCGGGCGCGAGGTCGGCGGCCTGGCCAACCTGCTGAGCGCGCACCGCGACCTGGCGAACCCGCAGCATCGGGCCGAGGTCGCCGCGCTGTGGGGAATCAACGACGTTCCTGCCTCGCCCGGCAAGAGCGCGGTCGAGATGTTCCAGGCCGCGGCCGACGGCGAGATCAAGGCACTGTGGATCAGCTGCACCAACCCCGCGCAGTCCATGCCCGACCAGGCGACGGTGAGGCGCGCGCTGGAGCGCTGCGAATACGTCGTCCTGCAGGAGGCCTACGCGACCACCGCCACCGCGCCCTACGCCGACCTGCTGCTGCCCGCCACCACCTGGGGCGAGAAGGAGGGCACGGTCACCAACAGCGAGCGCCGCATCAGCCGCGTGCGCGCCGCCGTGCAGGCGCCCGGCGAGGCGCGCCACGACTGGTCGGCCGGCGTCGACTTCGCGCGCCGGCTCGAAGCGAAGCTGCCGCGCCGCCGCAGCGACGGCAGCACGCTCTTCCCCTACGCCACGCCCGAGTCGGTGTGGAACGAACACCGCGAAAGCACGCGCGGTCGCGACCTCGACATCACCGGCCTGTCCTACCCGATGCTGGACCGCGCCCCGCAGCAGTGGCCCTGCCGCGAGGGCGAGGCCGCGGGCCGCGCCCGGCTCTACGAGGACGGTTGCTTCCCCACCGCCGACGGCCGCGCCCGCTTTGCCGACGCGCCCTACCGTGCGCTGGCCGAGCCGCGCGATGCGCGCTATCCGGTGTCGCTGACGACCGGGCGGCTGCGCGACCACTGGCACGGCATGAGCCGCACCGGCACGCTGGGCCGCCTGTTCGGCCACGTGTCCGAGCCGGGCATCGAGCTCCATCCGCAGGAACTGGCGCGCCGCGGCTGGGCCGAGGGCCAGCTGCTGCACGTGACCTCGCGGCGCGGCTCCATCGTGCTGCCGGTGCGCGGCAGCGAGGCCGTGCAGCCGGCCCAGGCCTTCGTCGCCATGCATTGGGGCGAGGAGTTCGTCTCCGGCCGCAGCGCCACCGGCCTGCCGCTGACCGGCATCAACGCGCTGATGCCCAGCAGCTACTGCCCGCAGTCGAAGCAGCCCGAACTGAAGCACGCCGCGGTCAAGCTGCTCAAGGCGGAGCTGCCCTGGCAGCTGGTGGCCGCCGCGTGGCTGCCCGAGGACGAAGCGCTGCAGGCGCTGCAGGCGCTGCGCGCACTGATGCCGGCTTTCGACTACGCGCACTGCGTGCCCTTCGGCCGCGAGCCGCATGCGCGCGGCGTGGTCGGCGTGCTGCTGCGCGCCGCGGCGCAGGAGGCCGCCGCGCCCGAGATGCTGGCGCAGATCGAGGCCCTGCTCGGCATCGCCGGCCCGCAGGCGCTGCGCTACTTCGACCGCAAGCATGGCCAGCACCGCGCGATGCGGGTACTGCCGGGCGACGACGGCCAGGCGCGGCTCGAGGCCTTCGTGCTGGGCGGCGACGTGCGCGCCGAAGCCTGGATCAAGGCGCTGCTGACCGACGAGCTGCCGGCCCAGGCCTATGGCCGCGCACTGCTGCAGCCGGGCGCGAAGGCGCCGATCGCGGTCGCGCCGCGCGGCAGGCAGGTGTGCTCGTGCTTCGACGTCGCCGAGCCGCAGATCCTCGAGGTCCTGTCGCGCGGCGAAGGCCCGCCCGACGCACGGCTGGCGCAGCTGCAGGCCGCGCTGAAGTGCGGCACGAACTGCGGCTCCTGCCTGCCCGCCCTGCGCAGCCTCGTGCGCGCCTCGATGCAGGCCGCCTGAGCCACACTCGACCATGGGCATCGCTCAGTACCTCAAGGAGATCGGCCGCGGCAAGGAAGGCGCCCGCTCGCTGTCCGAGGCCCAGGCGCGCGACCTGATGGACCAGGTGCTCGACCGCCAGGTCAGCGAGGCGGAGCGCGGCGCCTTCGCGATCGCGATGCGCATCAAGGGCGAGAGCACGGAGGAACTGGCCGGCTTCACCGCATCGGCCATGGCGCGCAGCCTGGCGATCCCCGGCGACGCGATGCCGATCGTGCTGCCGTCCTACAACGGCGCCCGCAAGCTGCCCAACCTGACCGCGCTGCTGGCGCTGCTGCTGGCACAGGAAGGCCTGCCGGTGCTGGTGCACGGGCCGCTCGCCGATCCGACGCGCGTCACGACCCACGAGATCTTCTCGACGCTCGGCCTGCCGATCGCGCAGGGGGCCGCCGACGTGCTGGCGGCCTGGGCGCGCCACGAGCCGGTGTTCGTGCCGACGGCGACGCTGTGCGCGGCGCTCGCGCCGCTGCTGGACCTGCGCTGGCAGCTGGGCCTGCGCAACCCCGGCCACACGGTCGCCAAGCTGCTGGCGCCGCGCGGCGCGGCGAGCCTGCGCGTCGTCAACTACACGCACCCGGAGTACGCGCTGTCGCATGCGCGCTTCCTGCAGCACAGCGGCGCGCATGCGCTGCTGATGCGCGGCACCGAGGGCGAGCCGGTCGCCGACGCACGCCGCCTGCCGCGCATCGAGGTCTACATCGGCGGCAGCCTGCGGCCCGAGCTGGGTTGCGCCGGCACCGAGGGCGCGCTGACCCAGCTGCCGCTGCTGCCGCGCGTCAACGACGCGGCGTCGACCGCGATCTACGTCCAGTCGGTGGTGAGCGGCGAGACGCCGCTGCCGACACCGCTGCAGGAACAGGTCGAGGTGCTGGTGCGTGCGCACCGAGCGATGCAGATCCACGAAGGAACCGTTCATGAACGCTCGGCATGATCACGAACACCCCCGTTGCGGCTTCGCCGCTCCCCGTCGAGGGGGCGACGCCAGTGGACCGGCCAAGCCGGATCCACGGCGTCCGCTGGCTTGGGCCGGGGCAGTCGACGGGTGCAGCGTCAGCACAACCGGCAAGCCGTTCACAGCGACAGTGTGGCTGGTCGGTGCCGGCCCCGGCGACCCGGAGCTGCTGACGCTGAAGGCGCTGCGGGCGATCCGCCAGGCCACGGTGCTGCTGGTCGACGACCTGGTCGACGACGCGGTGCTGCGGCGCGCACGCCGCTCGGCACGCATCGTCCACGTCGGCAAGCGCGGCGGCTGCAAGAGCACGCCCCAGGCCTTCATCGAGCAGCTGATGCTGCGCGAGGCGCTGGCCGGCGAGCGCGTCGTGCGGCTGAAGGGCGGCGACCCCTTCGTCTTCGGGCGCGGCGGCGAGGAGGCCGAGTTCCTGCGCGCGCACGGCGTGCGGGTCGAGGTGGCCAGCGGCATCACCGCCGGCCTGGCGGCGGCCACCGCGCTGGGCGTACCGCTGACGCACCGCGACCACGCCCACGGCGTGATCCTCGTCACCGGCCACCCGCGCGACGCGGATGCGGCACTGCACTGGCGCACGCTGGGCGCTGCCGCGGCCCAGGGCCTGACCCTGGTGATCTACATGGGCGTGGCCGAGGCACCGCGCCTGCAGCGCGAGCTGCAATCGGCGCTGCCGGCCGCCACGCCGGTCGCGATCGTCCAGCGGGCCAGCCGGCCGACGCAGCGCAGCGCCGTCACGACGCTCGGCGGGCTGGTCGCGACGCTGGAATCCGAGTCGCTCGGCAGTCCGTCGGTGATCATCGTCGGCGACGTGTTGCGCGGCCTGGCCAGCCTGCCGGAGGCCGCGCAGCGCGCGGCGTGAACGGCTGCACGGCGAGCGCCTCGCGTCGGTCTCTGCGCACACCCGGCCGACCCGGGTGCCCCCGCAGAATCGCGGCATCGTCCCCCGGGGTCGCCGCGCCATGCCCGTGCCCATGCTCGACAAGCTCCAGCGGCTCGCCGCGTCGCACGGCGCCCTGCGACGCGGTCGCGGCCTGGTCTCGGGCGTGATCGCGCTGGCGCTCGCGATCCTGTGCTTCCTGGGCGTGCTGGCCTTCCACTTCCCCGAATACCTGACGACGCCGCAGCTGCGTCGGTCCTACGACGTCGACGTGATCCGGCAACTGATGTACGGGTCGCTGGTGGTCTCCGGCGGCATCGCGCTGTTCAACATGGCCTTCGGCCGCGTGCGCTGGCTGTCGGCCGCTGCCTTCGTGCTGGTCGGCCTGTCGCTCGCGCTCGGCGGCCACAAGGTGCCGGTCAGGGACTTCGCCGACGGCACGCCCTACATCGGCCTCGACTGGTTCATCCTCGACCTGCTGGGCTCGGCGCTGATCTTCGTCTTCATCGAGAAGCTGTTCGCGCTGCGCAAGGACCAGCCGGTGTTCCGGCCCGAGTGGCAGACCGACTTCCACCACTTCATCGTCAACCACATGCTGGTCGGCTTCGTGCTGCTGGCGACCAACCTGCTGGTGCACCAGCTCTTCGGATGGGCCGCACACGACGGCATCCGCGGCTGGGTGCAGGGGCTGGACTTCTGGGCGGCGCTCTTGCTGATCGTGCTGGTGGCCGACCTGGTGCAGTACGCGGCCCATCGCGCCTACCACGAGGTCCCGTTCCTGTGGCGGTTCCACGCGGTGCACCACAGCGTGAAGACCATGGACTGGATGGCCGGCTCGCGCCAGCACCTCGTCGAGGTGATCATCACGCGCACGCTGGTGCTGGCGCCGATCGTCGTGCTGGGCTTCGGCAAGGAAGTGATCGATGCCTACATCGTGATCGTCGGCTTCCAGGCGGTGTTCAACCATGCGAACGTCAGCGTGCCGACCACAGGACCGATCTTCGGCCCCTTGCGCTACGTCATCGTCACGCCCAACTTCCACCACTGGCACCACGCGCAGGACGACGAGGCGATCGACCGCAACTACGCGGCGCACTTCGCCTTCATCGACCACCTGTTCGGCACCGCCGTGCAGTCCGACCGCCCCTGGCCCGAGCGCTACGGCGTGCAGGGCGACGACGTGCCCGACGGGTTCTGGAAGCAGCTGCTGTTTCCCTTCGTCGGCAAGCCGAAGGCCTGAGCCGAAGCACCGGCCGGGATAATCCCGGCCCCATGCACCCCTCCGCGCGCTTCGACCTCGTCGTCCTCGGTGCCGGCGCGGCCGGCCTGTTCTGCGCCGGCATCGCCGGGCAGCGCGGCCTGAAGGTGCTGCTGGTCGACCACGCCGAGAAACTGGCCGAGAAGATCCGCATCTCCGGCGGCGGGCGCTGCAACTTCACCAACCGCGAGGCCGGGCCGGCGAACTTCCTGTCGGCGAATCCGGACTTCTGCCGCTCGGCGCTGGCGCGCTACACGCCGCAGGACTTCATCGCGCTGGTGCAGCGCCACCGCATCGCCTGGCACGAGAAGCACAAGGGCCAGCTGTTCTGCGACGAGAGCAGCGAGGACATCATCGGCCTGCTGCTGCGCGAGTGCGACGCCGGCGGCGTGACGCGCTGGCAGCCCTGCGGCGTCACCGCGGTCCGGCAGGCGGCGGCGGGCTTCGAGCTGGACACGGCGCGCGGTGTCGTGGGCGCCGCCCGGGTCGTCGTTGCGACGGGCGGCCTCTCGATCCCGAAGATCGGCGCCAGCGACTTCGGCTACCGGCTGGCCCGGCAGTTCGGGCACAAGATCGTCGAGCCGCGGCCGGCGCTGGTGCCGCTGACCTTCGATGCCGCGGCCTGGGCGCCGTTCTCGGCGCTGTCGGGCCTGTCGCTCGAGGTCGGCGTGGCCACCGGCAGCGGCAAGACGCGCGGCCGCTTCGTCGAGGACCTGCTGTTCACGCATCGCGGTCTCAGCGGCCCGGCGATCCTGCAGATCTCCAGCTACTGGCAGGGCGGCACGCCGGTCGAGGTGGACCTGGCGCCCGGGCAGGACCTGGCGGAGACCTTGCGCGATGCCAAGCTCCGGTCGAAGCGTCAGCTGGCCAACGAGCTGGCCGCGCTGTTGCCCGCCCGGCTGGCCGAGGCCTGGTGCGCGCCGCTGGGCGAACTGGCCAGCCGTCCGCTGCCCGAGGTCAGGGACAGGGATCTGGCGTCCCTCGCGGCCTCGCTGCAGGCCTGGCGCCTCACGCCGACCGGCACCGAGGGCTGGCGCAAGGCCGAGGTCACCGCCGGCGGCGTCGACACCCGGGAACTGGACTCCCGGACCCTGGAGAGCCGCCGCGTCCCCGGCCTGCACTTCATCGGCGAGGTGGTCGACGTGACCGGCTGGCTGGGCGGCTACAACTTCCAGTGGGCCTGGGCCAGCGCCCACGCCTGCGCGCTGGCCTGTGCCGAGGCCCGCCCAGCCGCCGCCTGAGGCCCGTTTGCCCGGGCAGGCGGGCATGGCTATAATCCCGCTCCTTTGCTGGCAACCGCGCAGCGATTCCCGTGTCAGGCATCCGGAAAGCCGGCGGGGACATCGAGCGCAACACCCTGGGATCCACTGCTACATGACCACCATCCGCGTCAAAGAGAACGAGCCTTTCGACGTCGCGCTGCGTCGCTTCAAGCGCACGATCGAGAAGATCGGCCTGCTGACGGACCTGCGCGCCCGCGAGTTCTACGAAAAGCCCACCGCCGAGCGCAAGCGCAAGAAGGCTGCCGCCGTCAAGCGCCACTTCAAGCGCGTGCGCAGCATGCAGCTGCCCAAGAAGCTCTACTGAGTTTCTGTCCGCATCCTGCCGAGCCCGCCTGGGGACGCCCGCGCGGGCTCTGTCGTTTCTGGAGCCTGATTTCTGGAGATCGCGATGACGCTCAAGGACCGCATCACCGAGGACATGAAGAGCGCGATGCGCGCGAAGGAGGCCGACCGCCTGCTGACGATCCGCGGGCTGCTGGCCGCGATCAAGCAGAAGGAGGTCGACGAGCGCGTCACGGTCGACGACGCGATGGTGATCGCGATCGTCGACAAGCTCGTCAAGCAGCGCAAGGACTCGATCACGCAGTTCGCGGCCGGCGGCCGCAGCGACCTGGTCGACAAGGAGACCGCCGAGCTGAAGGTGCTCGAGGGCTACCTGCCGGCCCGCCTGAGCCCTGAGCAGGTGGCGGCCGAGGTCGCGAAGCTGATCGCCGAGATCGGTGCCAGCGGCCCCGGCGACATGGGCAAGGTGATGGGCGCGGCCAAGGCCCGGCTGGCCGGCAATGCCGACATGGGCCTGGTGTCGGCCGCCGTCAAGCAGGCGCTGGCGAAGTAAGCTTGTCACCCTGCACCGGCCTGCCCTGCTGTCGAGGACCCTCATGGACCTGCCCGCCACCCGCCTGAACGCCGAGATCGCCACCGCCCCGCAGCTCGGCCCGCAAGCCATGGCCGCCGCCGCCGCGGCCGGTTTCCGCAGCGTCATCAACAACCGGCCCGACTTCGAAGGCGGCGTCGAGCAGCCGACCAGCGCCGTGATGGAGGCCGCCGCCCGCGCGGCCGGGCTCGAGTACGTGCACCTGCCGGTGTCCGGCGCCTTCCAGACGCCCGAGCAGGCGCAGGCCATGGCCGAGCTGATGGAGCGCCTGCCCAAGCCGGTGCTGGCCTTCTGCCGCAGCGGCGCGCGCAGCGGCCGGCTCTACCAGATGGCCTTGCAACTGCGCGGCTGAGGGCAGATCGGCCCGGGGGCCGTCATCGAGCGGCGCACCATCGCCCACCTCGACATGGACGCGTTCTACGCGTCGGTCGAGCTGCTCCGCTACCCGGACCTGAAAGGCCAGCCGGTCGTGATCGGCGGCGGTCGCCGCCACCAGCCGGAGCTGCTGCCCGACGGCACGCGCCGCTACGCGATCCTGCGCCACTACGCCGGCCGCGGCGTCATCACGACGGCGACCTATGCGGCGCGCGCCTTCGGCGTCCACTCGGGCATGGGCCTGATGAAGGCGGCCGCGCTGGCGCCCGACGCGGTGCTGCTGCCGATCGATTTCGACGAGTACCGGCGCTACTCGCGCCTGTTCAAGGCCGCGGTGGCCGAGGTCGTGGGCACCGACCCGCCGGTCATCGAGGACCGCGGCATCGACGAGATCTACATCGACCTCTCCACCCAGCCCGGTGTCGAGGTCGATCGCGGCGTGGCGGTCGCGCGCGCCATCAAGGCACAGGTACTGGAGCGCACCGGCCTCAGCTGCTCGATCGGCGTGACGCCGAACAAGCTGCTCAGCAAGCTGGCCTCCGAGCTGGACAAGCCCGATGGACTGACGCTGCTGGATCACGACGACATCCCCGCGCGCATCTGGCCGCTGCCGGCGCGGCGCATCAACGGCATCGGGCCCAAGTCGGCCGCGAAGCTCGAGGCGCTGGGCATCCGCAACATCGGCGAGCTGGCGGCGGCCGACCCGGCCTGGCTCGTCGCACAGTTCGGAGCGCACTACGGCCGCTGGCTGCACGAGGCGGCGCACGGCCGCGACGATCGCGCGGTGGTCACGCACAGCGAGCCGGTCAGCATCAGCCGCGAGACCACCTTCGACCGCGACCTGCATCCGCGCGCCGACCGTGCCGTGCTGTCCGGCATCTTCACGCGGCTGTGCGAACAGCTGGCCGACGACCTGCAGCGCAAGGGCTATGTCGGCCGCACCATCGGCCTGAAGCTGCGCTACGAGGACTTCCGCACCGTCACCCGCGACCTGACCTTGCCGCAGGCCACGGCCGACGCCGCCGAGATCCGCCGCGCGGCGGGCCTGTGCCTGAAGCGCACGCCGCTGGACCGACGGCTGCGGCTGCTCGGCGTGCGCGTCGGCAAGCTGGAGCGCCCGGGGGATGCGCAGCCACGCGTCCGGGAGCCGGAGGCTCCGTACACCGCCAACCTGTTCGAGCACTGAAGGCCCGGTCCACGAGCCGTCCAATGTTTCGCAGGCCGGCGGCGTGAACTCGCTCACGCCGATACGACGCATCCGTGCATCGCTTGCGGCTCGGCAGCCGTAACGAGTAGACACACCGCGCGACAGAATCCCTGACGCACCAACTTCTCACGAGGAAACTGCATGCCCCGCCGCTCATCGCGCATTCCGCCAACGGCCGCGGCCGTGGCCGCACTGGTCCTGGCCACCGGTGCCCAGTGCGCCCTCGCCCAAGGCGCCAACCGCTCCGGCAAGCTGCTGCTGACCAGCGGCGTCAGCAGCATCGACGGTGCGGCCGGCGGCGGTCTCACGCCCTGGGCCGTGACCGGCGGCTATGCGACCGACGGGCAGTTCGGCGCCAGCGCCTACGCGACCCGCGTCAGGACCTCGGACTACGCGCTCACCGGCTACGGCGTCGCGGCGAGCTACGGCGATCGCATCGAGCTGACGATCGCGCGCCAGGACTTCGACACCGGCCCGACCGGCCCGGCGCTCGGCCTGCCCGGCCTGCACCTCAAGCAGAACATCTTCGGCGCCAAGCTGCGCGTGGCCGGCGACGCCGTGCTGGACAGCGACACGCTGATGCCGCAGATCGCCATCGGCGCGCTCTACAAGGACCTCGACGCGGCCGGCCTGGCGCCGACCCTCACGGCGCTGGGCGCCAAGGACAGCGGCACCGACGTCTACGTCAGCGCGACCAAGCTCTTCCTCGCCCAAGGTGTGCTGGTCAACCTGACGTTGCGCGCGACCAAGGCCAACCAGAACGGCCTGCTCGGCTTCGGCGGCACGGCCAGTGACAGCTACAGGATCCAGCCGGAGATCTCGCTGGCCTACCTGCTGAGCAAGAACCTCGCGATCGGCGCCGAGTACCGCGCCAAGCCCGACAACCTCAACCCTTCCATCCTGGGCGACGGCCTGAAGGAAGACGACTGGAAGGATGTGTTCGTCGCCTGGGCGCCGAGCAAGCACCTGTCGCTGACGCTCGCCTACGTCGACCTCGGCAAGATCGTCCCAGCCGTCGTCTCCAAGCGCCAGAAGGGCGCCTACCTGTCGGCCCAGGTCGCGTTCTGAGCGACACCACGCCCAAGGAGAACCGAAGATGAAGAAGCTGCTTTCCCTGCTCGCGTTGTGCCTCGCCGCCATCGGCGCGCCGGCCCAGACCGCCGTCACCGGCAGCTCGGTGCGCCCGCTCGCGGACGACTCGCTGTACCAGGCCTTCGGCGGCAAGCCCGGCCTCGAAAAGCTGATGGCCGACTTCGTGCCGCGCCTGAAGGCCGACCCGCGCATCGGCGCGTTCTTCAAGGAGACCAACCTCAAGGAGCTGCAGGCGCAGCTGACGTCCCAGCTGTGCGTCGTCTCCGGCGGTCCCTGCAAGTACGAGGGCGCGAACATGAAGGACGCGCACGCGGACATGGAGGTCCGCAAGGCCGACTTCAACGCGCTGGTCGAGCTGCTGCAGCAGTCGATGGACGCGCAGGGCATCCCGTTCACGGTGCAGAACCGCATGCTGGCGCAGCTCGCGCCGATGCACCGCGACGTCGTCAACACGCGCTGAGGCCGGCATGAACGCGGTGCGCACTCTGCTGGCGGCGCTGGCCTGCCTCGCCGGCGCGGCCCAGGCCGCGAGCCTGTCGGTCACGGTCACCGACAAGGACGGGACGCCGGTGCCCGACACCGCGGTGATGCTGCGCTATCCGGCGCCGCCGCTGAACCGCCCGGTGCCGCCGCCGGTGGTGGTGGTCGACCAGGAGAAGATGCGCTTCAACCCCTACCTGAGCATCGTCGCGCCCGGCACGACCATCCTCTTCACCAACCGCGACGCCTTCGACCACCACGTGGTCGCCACCGCACCGCAGGTCGGGACGGCCCCGGCCAAGAGCTTCGAGACGCGGCTGCCGCCCGACCCGACCAAGCCCTTCGGCGTGAAGCTCACCGACCTGGGTCGCCACGCGCTGTCGTGCCACCTGCACTCGCGCATGCGCGGCTACATCTACGTCACCGACACGCCCTGGTTCGGCAAGACGGACGCCAACGGCAAGCTGACCCTGGACGACCTGCCGGCGGGGCTGGTCGACGTGCAGCTGTGGCACCCGGAGCAGTTCCTCGACCAGGCACCGTTGCGCGCCCAGCTGGGCACGGCGCCGGCCGCACTGAGCGGCCAGCTGAACTTCAATCCGCGCGTGCGACGCGCGCTCTGAGCGCCCGCGCCGGCGCTAGAGCGCGCGGGCCTCGAAGGTGTTGCAGTCGGCCATGCGGCCGCTCTGCAGGCCGCGCTTGAACCACTGCACGCGCTGCGCACTGCTGCCGTGCGTGAAGCTCTCGGGCACGATGCGCCCCTGGCTCTGTCGCTGCAGGTTGTCGTCGCCGATCTTCGAGGCGGCGTTCAGCCCTTCCTCGATATCGCCCTGCTCCAGCCACTGCCGGGCCTGCTGCGAGCGATTCGCCCAGATGCCCGCGAAGCAGTCGGCCTGCAGCTCCAGGCGCACGCTCAAGGCATTGGCCTCGACCTCGCTGGCGCGACGGCGCGCCTGCTCGACCTTCTCGCTGATGCCCAGCAACTGCTGCACGTGGTGGCCGACCTCGTGGGCGACCACGTAGGCCTGCGCGAAGTCGCCGGGCGCGCCGAGCCGCGCCTTCAGCGTGTCGAAGAACTCGAGGTCGATGTAGACCTGCTGGTCGCCGGGGCAGTAGAACGGGCCCATGGCGCTCTGGCCGGTGCCGCAGGCGGTCGGCGTGGCGCCGCGGAACAGCACGAGCTTGGGCCGCTGGTAGCTGGCCTGGCCGCTGCGGAAGACTTCGTCCCAGGCCTGTTCGGTGCTGCGCAGCACCACCGAGACGAACTGGGCCTGCGCGTCGTTGGCGGGCGGCGCGGGCGCCGGTCCGGGGGCGACCTGCGCGGTCGGCGCGCCGCCGCCGCCCAGCAGGCCCAGCACGGTGAGCGGATTGATGCCGAAGATCCAGCCCGCCACCAGCGCGATCGCGATGGTCCCGAGCCCGATGCCGCGGCCGCCGATCGGCAGGCCGCCCCGTCCGCCCGTGCCGCGACGGTCCTCGACGTTGTCGCTGCGTTCCTCGCCTTCCCACTTCATGCCGCGCTCCCGCAAGGACTGGATGCGGCGGATGGTAGCCCGGCGGGGCCGGGCCGGGTTCGCGCGGCGAGGCGCCGCGGAAGGGGAATCAGTGCGCCGACAGGCCGTCTTCGGCGTGCATGCGGCGGAACAGGTCCAGCGCGAGGCGACGCAGCGCGTCGTTGGCGCTGCTGTGCGCGAAGGCCAGGCGCTCGTGGGCGTAGACGCGGTCGAAGATCATCCGCGCCGCGTGCACCGGCCAGCCCTCGCCCGCCATCAGGTCCTTGAAGCGCGCCAGTGTCCACAGGTCGACGTTCAGCGGCGACTGGCCGGCGCCGAGCTCGGTCTCCTCGGGCAGCAGCGAATCGCCGTCGCCGAAGTCCGCGTCGCAGAACTCGGTCAGCAGCTCGACCGGCATGGTCGGACGCTCGTCGATCAGGTGGGGATGGCGCTTCATGGTCGGCTCCTGCGGGCTGCAGGAGCCCGCGTTTCGATACCGCCAGTCTGCCCACCGGACGCCACCACCATGGCCCGAATACGCCGGCCAAGGACCGGCAGTTGCCCGCTTGCTGCGCAGATGCCGACGCGGCGTGTCAGCCGCCTTCCTACACGCGCTGCCGGGCGCTCAGGTCTTGGGCAGCGTGACGCCGCGTTGCCCCTGGTACTTGCCGCCGCGGTCCTTGTAGCTGGTCTCGCAGACCTCGTCGCTCTCGAAGAACAGCACCTGGGCGCAGCCCTCGCCAGCGTAGATCTTGGCCGGCAGCGGCGTGGTGTTGCTGAACTCCAGCGTCACGTAGCCTTCCCACTCGGGCTCGAAGGGCGTGACGTTGACGATGATCCCGCAGCGCGCGTAGGTGCTCTTGCCCAGGCAGATGGTCAGCACGTTGCGCGGGATGCGGAAGTACTC
>CAZUUU010000076.1:0-13843 GCA_964622685.1 uncultured Methylibium sp. | reverse complement strand
GCGGGATTCGAACCCGCGGAGGGCTGTTAACCCTCACACGCTTTCCAGGCGTGCGACTTAAACCGCTCATCCATCTCTCCGGAGGCCCGCATTGTAGCGAGGCGGGTGCATGAAAAAGGCGCCCCGCGGGGCGCCTTTCCACTGCACGCTCCGCGGCGCGGAGCGCGTGCCGTCGGAGACGACTCAGTTCAGCGGGACCTTCTTGCCGTCCTTGTAGACGTAGAGGGTCATCGCCGGGTTCTTCAGCTCGCCGTCCGCCTCGAAGGCGACCTTGGCGGTCACGCCCGTGTAGTTGGTCTCGGCCAGCTTGGCCAGGTAGACCTTCGGGTCGGTCGAGTTGGCACGCTTCATCGCGTCGACCAGGACCATCGTCGCGTCGTAGACGTAGGGCGAATAGACCTGGAACTGGCCCGGGTACTTAGCGTCGTACTTGGCCTTCCAGGCCTTGCCGGCGGGCATCTTCTCGAGCGAGGCACCGCCTTCGGCGCAGACCACGTTGTTCAGCGTCTTGGCGCCGGCCGACAGCTCGGCCAGCTTGGCCGTGCAGATGCCGTCGCCGCCGAAGAACTTGGCGTTGGCCAGGCCCAGCTGCTCCATCTGGCGCAGCATCGGGCCGGCTTGCGGGTCCATGCCGCCGTAGAACACGCCGTCCGGTGCCTTCGACTTGATCGAGGTCAGGATGGCCATGAAGTCGGTGGCCTTGTCCGTCGTGTACTGCTCGTCGACGATCTGGATGCCGCGCGCCATCGCGGTCTTCTTGAACACCTCGGCCACGCCCTGCCCGTAGGCGGTGCGGTCGTCGATGATCGCGACCTTCTTCAGCTTCAGGTTGTTGGCGGCGTGCAGCGCCAGGCCGGCGCCGAGCGCGTTGTCGTTGGCCAGCAGGCGGAAGGCCGTCTTGTAGCCCTGCTGCGAGTACTTCGGGTTGGTCGCCGACGGGGTGATCTGCGGGATGCCGCAGTCGTTGTAGATCTTCGAGGCGGGAATGGTCGTGCCCGAGTTCAGGTGGCCGACCACGCCGTTGACCTTGGCGTCGCACAGTTTCTGCGCGGCCGCAGCGCCCTGCTTCGGGTCGGCCGCATCATCTTCGGCCACCAGCTCGAACTTGATCTTCTTGCCGCCGATCGTGATGCCCTGCGAGTTCAGCTCCTCGATCGCCATCCGGGCGCCGTTCTCGTTGTCCTTGCCATAGTGGGCCTGGGCGCCCGAGACGGGGCCGACGTGACCGATCTTGACCACCTGCTCTTGTGCGCTAACGGCGGTCGCGGCCAACAGCGTGGTAGCAGCGACGATCGCGTTGAGTCTGAGTTGCATGAAGAACCTCCGGGTTGGAAGAGAGAGTTGAGGAAAACGGGTTGTTCTCAACGGCCGAAACCATACTCCAAAACCAGGCTTCGGCCGGCCGCCCGCGCCTCGGGAAAACACCGTCAGCGCCCTCGCACGGAATCGATAACCGCCCGGGGCCTTCTCTAGCAAGCGGCAGACCACGCCCGGCGCCGAGTGGCCGGCCACGCGATCGCCTGCTCAGGCACGGACTTCGTGCGGCTGGATGGCGTAGCCCCGGCTCTCGAGATGACGCCAGCGCTGCCGCCCCGCCAGGCGACCCGGTTCGTCGCTGCCGACGATCTCGAACAGGCGCTCGAAGCTCTCGAAGCCGGCGGCGATGTCGGGCCCCAGGTTGACCAGCACCTCGTGATGCGGCGCATCGACGGCACGCTCAAGCAGCCAGACCGGCGTGGCGGCCAGGCGTGCCGCCGGCGCCTCGCCGGCCCGCAGCCGGGCGTGGGGGACGAAGGCCAGCGGTTCGAAGGTCCACAAGGCCAGGTCCAGGTCGGCCAGCAGCGCGGGCGCGCCGGTGACGGCCACCCGCGCGCCGCGCTGATGGGCCTTGTGCAGCAGGCGGCAGGCGTAGGCCAGCGGATCGGCCGCGCCGTGGTGGAAGTTGACCTCGGTCATCGCGCTCGGCGCGTCGCCCGGCCTGGCGTCAGCGGGCCTGCGACAGCAGGAAGTGCGTCAGCAGCGCGACCGGCCGGCCGGTCGAGCCCTTGGCGGCGCCCGACTTCCACGCCGTGCCGGCGATGTCGAGGTGGGCCCAGCGGTACTTGGCGGTGAACTTCTTCAGGAACATCGCCGCGGTGATGGCGCCGCCGGCCCGGCCGCCGACGTTGCCCATGTCGGCGAAGTTGCTCTTCAGCGCCTCGTCGTACTCGTCGTCCAGGGGCATGCGCCAGGCCGGATCCAGCCCGGCATCGCCGGCGGCCAGCAGGCCCTGGGCCAGCGACTCGTCGGTGCTGAACAGCCCGGTGCGGTGATGGCCGAGCGCGATGACGCAGGCGCCGGTCAGCGTGGCGATGTCCACCACGGCGGACGGCTTGAAGCGCACGGCATAGGTCAGCGCATCGCACAGGATCAGCCGGCCCTCGGCGTCGGTGTTGAGCACCTCGATGGTCTGGCCCGACATCGAGGTCACCACGTCGCCCGGCTTGACCGCGCGGCCGCTGGGCATGTTCTCGCAGGTCGGGATCAGGCCGACGACGTTGAGCCTGGGCTGCAGCTTCGCCAGCGCCTGGAAGCTGCCCAGCACGCTGGCCGCGCCGCCCATGTCGAACTTCATCTCGTCCATCTCGCCAGCCGGCTTGATCGAGATGCCGCCGGTGTCGAAGGTGATGCCCTTGCCGACCAGCACCACCGGCGCGCTGGCCTTGGTGTCACCGTCGTAGCGCAGCACGATGAACTTCGGCGGCTCGTCCGAACCCTGGGCCACGGCCAGGAAGGAGCCCATGCCGAGCTTGTCGCAGTCCTTGCGCTCCAGCACCTCGACCTTGATGCGCGGCAGCTTGGCCAGCTTCCTGGCCTCGGTGGCCAGGAAGCTCGGCGTGCAATGGTTGCCGGGCCGGTTGGCGCACTCGCGCGCCAGCGTCACGCCGGCGGCGATCGCCTCGCCGCGCGCCAGACCGGCCTGGACGGCCTTGGCCGCGGCCTTGCCGGTCAGCAGGCTGACGGCCTGCAGGACCGGCGCCGGCGGCGCGCTGGGCTTGGTGTGGCGATAGACGTAGGTCGCGTCGGTGGCGGCCGCCACGAGCGCCTCGGCGTGCGCCGCCTCGGCAGCGCCGGCCGCGATCACGGCCACGTGCTTGACGCCCTTGGGCTTGAGCTCGCCCAGGCCGGCGGCGACCGCCGACCGGAAGGCCTTGGGGCCTTCGTCCGCCGCGACGGCGAAGACGACCCGGGCGGCCTTGATGTCCGCCGGACGATGGACGTAGAGCGTGCGGCCGGCCTTGAAGGCGAGGTCGCCGGCACCGACGGCCTCGAGCAGCGCCGTCTTCAGGGGAGCGTCGAGGACCTGCTTCTTCGGATCACCGGCCACCACGACCAGCAGGGCATCGGCCGCGGTCTTCGAGAGCTTGTCGGTGGTCGTGATCAGAGAGCGAAAGTCCATAATGCGTTCCGTTTTGAAGGCCAATCGATGTTATTCGATTCCACTCTGCGTCGAGATCTCAGCCGGAGCTTCGGCGCCACCCTGATCGTCATCATGACGATCGTGATCACGATGTTCCTGATCCGCACGCTCGGCCAGGCGGCCGGCGGTTCGGTGGCGGCGCAGGACGTGGCCTTGCTGCTCGGCTACATCGCTCTGGAGAACCTGCCGACGATGCTGAGCCTGTCGCTCTTCATCGCCGTCGTGACGACGCTGACCCGCATGTACCGCGACAGCGAGATGGTCATCTGGTTCGCCAGTGGCGTGAGCCTGCTGCGCTTCGTGCTGCCGGTGCTGCGCCTGGCCTGGCCGCTGCTGCTGCTGGTCGCGGTCCTCGCGCTGTTCGTCTGGCCCTGGGGCAACCGGCAGGTGGCCGAGCTGAAGGACCGCTACGAACGCCGCTCGGACGTCGCGCGCGTCGCACCGGGCCAGTTCCAGCGTTCGGCCGACGGCCAGCGCGTGTTCTTCATCGAGCGCGAGAGCGGCGATGCGGCCGGCGCCCGCAACGTCTTCGTGCTGGAGCGCAAGGCCGACTCCGAGAGCGTGACCTCGGCGCGCAGCGGGCGCATCGAGGTCGAGGGCGACCAGCGCTTCATCGTGCTCGAGCGCGGCCAGCGCAGCGACATCAACCTCGTCACCGGCGAGCGCAAGCTGGCCCAGTTCGACAGCTACCGCGTGCTGGCCGGCGATGTGGCCGCCTCGGGCGACGACAGCCTGCCGCCCAAGGCCCGCAGCACCTGGGAGCTGCTGACCCAGCCCAGCAACCGGCACCTCGGCGAGCTGATCTGGCGCATCGGGCTGGCGCTCGGCGGGGTGAACCTGGTGCTGCTGGCGATCGGCCTGGCGGCCGGCAACCCGCGCCGCGCCGGCAGCTGGAACCTGCTGTTCGCGCTGCTGGCCTTCGTCGTCTACTACAACCTGCTGAACCTGAGCCAGGCCTGGGTGGCCGGCGGCAAGCTGACGCCCGGCAACGCGCTGCTGGTGGTGCATGGCGGCGTCTTCGTGCTGGCGCTCACGCTGCTGTGGTGGCGCGAACGCGGCGCGTCGTTCAGCCTGCGCCGCCGGCGCGCTGCGGCCTGAGACCCCGCCATGCGGACCGTGCGCCGACTGCTGTATGCCGACGTGCTGGGCGCCGTCGCCTTCGTCGCGGTCGCCTTCCTGGCGCTGTTCTTCTTCATCGACTTCGTCGACGAGCTGGGCGACGTGACGCGCGGCGCCTATGGCGTGCAGCACGCCCTGCTGTTCTGCCTGCTGGCGGTGCCGGCGCACTTCTACGAGCTGGTGCCGATTGCCGTGCTGATCGGCGGCATCTACGCGATGGCGCGGCTGGCGCAGTCCTCGGAGTTCACGATCCTGCGCACCGGCGGCCTCGGCCCGAGCCGGGCGCTGTCGCTGCTGGCGCAGCTGGGTGTCGCCTTCGCCCTCGTCACCTTCGTCGTCGGCGACTACGTGGCGCCCTACTTCGACGCCCAGGCGCAGGCGCTGCGAGGCAGCTTGCGCGGCGCGGCCGGCAGCGAGAGCGCCTGGCTGCGCGACCGCCGCCAGGCCTTGCCGGACGAGTTGCCGCCCGGCGAACGCATCGACTCGATCAACGTCGGCCGCGTCGGCCCGGGCGGCAAGCTGGACGACGTGCGCATCTACGAATTCAGCGCCGACAACCAGCTGCTGGCGCGTGTGTCGGCCGCGCGCGCCCAGGTGGAAGACCGCGCCTGGCTGCTGCAGGACGTGCGCATCACGCGCTGGCAGGGCGACGGGAGCCGCCTGCCGGTCGAGGAAGTGCTGGCCGAGCTGCGCTGGCCGACGCAGCTGTCGCCCTCGGTCGTGGGCGCCGCGGTGTCACCGCTCAAGAGCATGTCGACGATCGACCTCTACCGCTACGTGAGCCACCTGTCGCAGAACGAGCAGGCCGCGCAGCGGCAGGAGATCCAGTTCTGGAAGAAGGCCTTCTACCCGCTGGCCTGCCTGGTGATGATGGGCCTGGCCCTGCCCTTCGCCTACCTGCACGCGCGCGCCGGCGGTGTCAGCGTGCGGGTCTTCGGCGGCATCCTGCTGGGCATCAGCTTCGTGCTGCTGAACAACGTCTCGACCCACCTCGGCCTGCTGCGCGACTGGACGCCCTGGATCGCGGCCGCCGCACCGGGCGTGTTCTACCTGCTGCTGTCGATGGCGGCCTTCAGCTGGCTGGTGCGGTTCCGATGACAGCGCGCACCGGCATCCTGCTGTTCGCGCACGGCGCGCGCGATCCGCTGTGGGCACGACCTTTCGAGGCCGTTGCCGAGCGGTTGCGGCAGAAGGCACCCGGCACGCCGGTGGCGCTGGCCTTCCTGGAGTTCATGTCGCCCGACCTCGCGAACGCCGGGCGCGCCCTGGCCGCGCAGGGTTGCGAGCGGGTGACCATCGTCCCGCTCTTCCTCGGCACGGGCGGGCACGTGCGCAAGGACCTGCCGCTGCTGGTCGATGCGCTGCGCGCCAGCCACCCGCAGGTCGACTGGCGACTGGTGCCGGCGATCGGTGAGCACGCCGACGTCATCGGCGCGATGGCCGACGTGGCCTGGGCGCACGCCGGCGCGTCGACGGAACCGCGCCGATAATCGCGCCCCACCTGCCGCGCCACGCCGATGAACCTGCACCAGTTCCGATTCGTCCAGGAAGCCGCGCGCCGCAACCTCAACCTGACCGAGACCGCGAAGGCGCTGCACACCTCGCAGCCCGGCATCTCCAAGGCCATCCTCGAGCTCGAGGGCGAGCTCGGCATCGACATCTTCGCGCGCCACGGCAAGCGCCTGAAGCGCATCACCGAGCCGGGCCGGCAGGTGCTGGCGGCGGTCGAGATCATCATGCGTGAGGTCGGCAACCTCAAGCGCATCGGCGAGGAGTTCAGCCAGCAGGACACCGGCACGCTGTCGATCGCCACGACGCACACGCAGGCGCGCTACGTGCTGCCGGGGCCGGTGGCGGCGCTGCGCAAGCGCCATCCCAAGGTCGCGATCAGCCTGCACCAGGGCACGCCCGAGCAGGTCGCACAGATGCTGATCGACGAGACCGCCGACATCGGCCTGGCGACCGAGTCGCTGAGCGACTTCGACAGCCTGGTGACGCTCCCCTGCTACGACTGGCATCACGTCGTCGTGCTGCCGCTGACCCATCCGCTGTCGGTCCACGAGCGACTGACGCTCGAGCAGCTGGCGCAGGAGCCGCTGATCTCCTACCACCCCTCGTTCACCGGCCGCACGCGCATCGACCAGGCCTTCGCCGCGCGCGGGCTCAAGCCCAATGTCGTGCTGGAGGCGATCGATTCCGATGTCATCAAGACCTATGTGCGTCTGGGCCTCGGTGTCGGCATCGTGGCCGAGATGGCGGTGCGTGACGATCCGGCCTGCGCGCCGGGCGGCGACCTGGTCACGCGGCCGGCCGGGCAGCTGTTCGGCAAGAACGTCGCGCGCCTGGCCTTCAAGCGCGGCGCCTACCTGCGCAGCTTCGTCTACAGCTTTGCGGAGCTGCTGTCCGACCGCCTGACCCGTTCGCTGATCCAGCGCGTGATGCAGGGCGGCGGCGAGAACTACGAACTCTGAGCCCATGGAAGTCGCCTACCGCACCCCGTCGCCGACCAGCCGGCTGCCGCAGGTCGGCACGACCATCTTCAGCGTGATGTCGGCGCTGGCGCAGGAGCACGCTGCCGTGAATCTGGGCCAGGGCTTCCCCGACTTCGACTGCGATCCGCGGCTGGTCGACGCCGTCGCGCAGGCGATGCGGGCCGGGCACAACCAGTACCCGCCGATGCCCGGCGTGATGGCGTTGCGGGAGGCGGTGGCCGCCAAGATCGAGGCGCTGTACGGCCATCGCTACGACCCCGGCAGCGAGATCACGATCACCGCCGGCGCGACGCAGGCGATCCTGACCGCGATCCTGGCGCTCGTCCACCCGGGCGACGAGGTGATCGTGCTGGAGCCCTGCTACGACAGCTACGCGCCCAACATCGAGCTGGCCGGCGGCCGCGTGGTGCGCGTCCCGCTCGTGCCCGGCAGCTTCCGGCCCGACTTCGACCGGATCGCTGCGGCACTGACGCCGCGCACCCGCGCGCTGATCGTCAACACGCCGCACAACCCCAGCGCCACGGTCTGGCGCGCGACCGACATGCGCCGGCTGGCCGAGCTGCTCCGGCCGACCGACGCGGTGGTGATCGCCGACGAGGTCTATGAACACATGGTGTTCGACGGCGTGCCGCACCAGAGCGTCGCTCGCTTCCCGGAACTGGCGGCGCGCAGCGTCGTCGTCTCGAGCTTCGGCAAGACCTTCCACGTCACCGGCTGGAAGGTCGGCTATGCGGCCGCACCCGCCGCCCTGATGGCCGAGTTCCGCAAGGTGCACCAGTTCAACGTCTTCACCGTCAACACACCGGTGCAGCATGCGCTGGCGGCCTACCTCGGCGATCCGCGACCCTACCTGGACCTGCCGGCCTTCTATGCGGCCAAGCGCGACCGCTTCCGCGCCGGGCTGGTCGGCAGCGGCCTCGCGCTGCTGGCCAGCGAGGGCAGCTACTTCCAGTGCGTCGAATACGCGGCGCTGCCGGCGCACCGAGAGCGCAGCGAACTCGAGTTCTGCCGCTGGCTCACCACGGAAGCCGGTGTCGCTGCGATTCCGCTGTCGGCCTTCTACGACGGAGGCTTCGAGCAGCGCGTCGTGCGCTTCTGCTTCGCCAAGCAGGACGACACCCTGGACGAGGCGCTGCGGCGCCTGAAGAGCCGGCTCTAGCGAGTCGAGCCCGCGTCGCTCAGTGGCGCTCGCCGCCCGGCTCGGGCGGCCTGGGCTCCAGGTCCTCGAGCCTCAGGTCGATCTCGAGCGGCTTCTGCGCGTCGGGCTGGGCCGGCAAGGTGGTCGTCGCGAGCAGGCGCTCGAACACGCCGCTGTGGACCTCGCCGGGCTCGGCATCGCCGATCGGCAGCAGCAGGTCGACCGCACCACCGTCCTCGGACTCGGAACGGTCGCGCGCCACCGAATAGAGCAGCATCAGCTCGCGATAGGCCGGCAGGTCGAAGCTCCCGGCGCTCGCGCCAGCGTTGCCGGGCTCGCCGCCCTCGACCCGCAGCAGCGAGGCCTGCAGGACGTCCATCGCGCGCTGCGGCTCGGACCAGAGGTCCTGCAGCCGATCGATCACCGTCGGGTACTCGTCCAGCGAGCGCCCGCCCTGCAGGTCGGTCTCCCAGGCCGGGGCGTAGGCGTTGAAGCGGCTGTTGAAGCGCTCGCGCAGCTTCTCGTAGTCGTTGCGATCGCCGCGGCGCTTGTAGATCTCGAGCAGCTTCAGGTAGGGCAGCGGGCTGTTGCCGGCCGTGCTGCGCAGGTGACCCAGCAACAGGTCGATCGCCGCGGTGTCCTGGCCCAGCACGACGAAGAACTCGGCCTGCTGCTCGAGGTCGATCAGCTCCTCGACCGAGACCTCGCGCTTCTGCGGCGTGGCCAGCGGCGCCGGGGACGTCAGGGCGCCGGCCATCGAGGCCGGGCCGGCCCGCGTCGCCGCGAGCGTGTCGTCGAAGCCGTCGATCTCGTTCGGCTTGCTGACCCAGGCCTTGAGCGTCGGCACCGGCGCAAAGGCGATCGCCTCGGCGGTTGCCGCATCGTCGGAGTCGACGCGCGTCGCCGGTCCACGCGGCTTGGGCTCGGCCGCCGCCTGCACCAGCCAGGCGTGGGCCTCGGCTTCCTGCTGGCGCTGCCGCCACAGCCACAGCACCAGGCCCAGCAGCAGCGCGATCAGCGCGATCAATCCGTAGACCAGCGGGTTGTTGTAGCGATCGCCCTCGGCGCGCTGCAGCCGCGACTGCAGCGTTCCGAGCTGCTGGTTGGTGGCCGCCGTCTCGGCCTGCAGCCGCTTCATCGAGGCCTCGAGTTCCTCGACGCGCCGGCGTGCGGCGGCGGCGGCGCTCGCCGCGCTGGCCGGCGCCGCGGCGGCGACCGCCGCCGCAGCGCTGGCGGCCGCATTTGCGGCGCTGGCCGCCGCACTGGTCGCGGCAGCCGCGAGGGCGACGCTGGGTTCGATGGGCGTGAGGCGCAGGCGCGCACTGGCGTCGGCCGGCCGGCGCGGCGCGGCAGCCCGCGGCCTGGCTTTCGTCGAGGCGCCTGCGGCCGTCGCAGCCCGCTGGCGTGGCGGCGGCGTCACCGCACGCAGCCGAGCGGTCGGTTCGGCAGCGACGGCCTGGGCCATCGCGCCCGATGTCGGCGGCGCGGTCTGGGCGGCGGGCGCCGCAGCGGCACCCACATCAGCCGGAGCACCGGGAAGACCACCCGCCACGATCGGCGCCGCCTCCGCGGTCGTCACCAGCGGCGGATCGGCAAACAAGGTGAAGCGTCGCACCACGCGGGCGCCGCAACCGATGCTGATCTCGACGTTGACGACCGGCTCGTCGACGCGCGTCGTCGTCGCCAGCCGCAAGCTGCGATCGGTGACGCCGGGCGGCGCCGGGTCCAGGCGCAACGAGGTGGTGCCGGGTTGCTGCAGGTTGTCGGCGAAGGAGACCGATCCGGACAGACACTCCGGCCGAAGCTCCTCGTCGGGTTCGAGCCGCAGCGGGATGCTCAGTTGCAAGGGCTGGCCCAGCGTGGCCGTCGAGGGCAGGCGGCCGAAGCCGACCGCCAGTGCAGCCTGCGCGACCGCCCCAAGACCCAGGACCACCAGTAGTTGACGCCCGCCGAGCTGCATGTCTCTTGTTGTGACTGTCGCGACTGACTCTAGCATGCGGCCATGCGGCGACCGGCCCGCCGCCAGGCCTGGCGGCCACTCGATCGCGGGAGCCGCGCGGGCCTCGCATGACGATCGGCGCGAGCCTGCGTGACACAATTCGCGGCTCGACGAATCCGGGCCTCACGCCGACGATGACCGCCGAACTGCGCACCGAGCGACGCGACGCCACGCTGCTGCTGACGATCAGTGATCCTTCGGCGCGCAATGCCTTGTCGCCGCAGGTCTACGCCGCAGGTGTCGAGGCACTCAACGTGGCCGAGGCCGATGCGGCGGTTCGCGCGGTCGTGCTGCGCGGCGACGGCGCGCATTTCTGCGCGGGTGGACACCTCGGGCGCCTGGCTGCCAACCGGCAGCAGGGCCGGGAGGCGCAGCAGCGAACGATCGGGATGTTCCACCAGCTCGTCGGCGCGCTGCGCAGCTTTCCGAAGCCCGTCATCGCGGCGGTCGAGGGGGCGGCCGCCGGCGGTGGTTTCTCGCTGGCCCTGGCCTGCGACCTGATCGTGGCGGCTGACGACGCGCGCTTCTCGCTGGCCTACGGACGCGTCGGCCTGTCGCCCGACGGCGGCGGCAGCTGGCACCTGGCACGCGCGCTGCCGAGGGCGCTCGCCCTGCAGCTGCTGTGGCTGGGTGACACGCTGACGGCGCGCGAGCTGCAGACCCACGGCCTTGTCAATCGGGTGACAGACAGCGGCCAGGCGCTGACCGAAGCTCTGCGCATCGCCCAGCAGCTCGTCGACTGCGCCCCCAATGCGGTGGCCAGTGCGAAGGAGCTGGTGAACGAGGCCGGCACGAACTCGCTGGATCAGCAGCTGGATGCCGAACGCGACCACTTTCTGGACAACCTCTTCCATGACAACGCTGCCGAGGGCCTGCAGGCCTTCTTCGACAAGCGCGCCCCGCGCTTTCGCTAGCGGGGCGCGCCGATGAAGCCGGCTGCGCGCCGGCGCATCTACCTGATGCGCCACGGCTCGGTCGACTACTTCCTGCCGGACGGCAGCCCGGTGCATCCCGAGCGCGTGCCGCTCAATGCCGAGGGCGAGCGCCAGGCCGACGCAGCGGGCCGGCTGTTCGCGCAGTGCGGCGTGCGTTTCGATCGCGTCGTCGTCAGCGGCCTGCCGCGCACCGTGCAGACCGCCGAGCGCGTGCTGGTGGCCGCCGAGCAGGCTCTCGCGCCCGTGGTCGAGCCGGCCCTGCAGGAGATCCGCGGCGGCCGCCTCGCCGACATCCCGCCGGATCAGATCGAGCAGGCCTTCCTGGGCGCCTTCCGCGGCGGTCCCGGCATCGAGGCCCAGCGCTTCCTGGGCGGCGAGTCGATCGGCGAACTGCTCGACCGCGCCCTGCCGGCCTTCGCGGCCTGGCGGGCCCGCGACGACTGGCAATGCCTGCTGATGGTGTTGCACGGCGGCGTGAACCGCGCGCTGCTGTCGACCGCACTGGTTGGCGAGCGCGCCTTCTTCGGCCGGCTCGAGCAACAGCCGGCCTGCATCAACGTGCTCGACGTCGGCGCCGGCGACGAGGCCGTGGTGCGCGCCGTCAACCTCGCGCCCACGCAGTGGTTGCACGAGCGCGAGCGCTACACGACGATGGAGAAGCTGCTGGCGCAGTACCTGCGCCAGCCGGCCTAGGGTCGGCGCCTCAGCTGCGGTAGCTCGGATCGATCCGGTCCAGGCGTCGCAGCAGGCCGGGCCAGGCCAGCGCGCCGGCCCCCTGCCCGCGCGTCACCTGCATCGCCTGGCGTGCCGAGGTCGAGATGATCTGCGGATCGATCGTCCGGAGCGGCCCGCCGCCGGACTGGGCGCGGACCTGGATCGTGCACACCGCCTCGAAGAGGTACATCGCCACGACCGCATCGGCGACGGTCGCACCCAGCGTCAGCAGGCCGTGGTTGCGCAGCATCAGGTAGTTGCGGTCGCCGAGGTCGGCCACCAGGCGCGGCTTCTCGTCGTCGCGCAGGGCCACGCCCTCGTAGTCGTGATAGGCCAGGCTCCCCAGCACGAAGATCGACTGCTGCGAGATCGGCAGCACACCGTCCTTCTGCGCCGACACCGCGACGCCGTTGAGCGTGTGCGTGTGCAGCACGCAGGCGGCGTCGTGGCGGGCGGCGTGGATCGCGCTGTGGATGGTGAAGCCGGCCGGGTTGACCGGGTACGGCGAGTCGTCGAGCTTGTTGCCGGCCAGGTCGACCTTGACCAGGCTGGACGCCGTGATCTCGTCGAACATGAAGCCGTAGGGGTTGATCAGGAACTGATCCTCGGTGCCGGGCACGCGGACCGTGACGTGGGTGAAGACCAGGTCGTCCCAGCGGAAGTGCGCGACCAGCCGGTAGGCCGCCGCGAGGTCGACGCGGGCCTGCCATTCGGCCGGCGTCACGTCGTGCTGGCGGCTCGGGATCTTCGGTTCGGGGGCGTTCATCGGCGGTCTCCTTCGCGTGGACAACAATAGGCGCCTGGACGGACGCCATGCTGTCACGTCAGGGACAAACGATGAATACCCCCGCTCTTACCATCGTCGAACAGAAGAACATCGACTCGGGCCCTTGGTTCAGCAAGCTCTCGCCGGCCCTGCGGACCGCGATCCTCGAGCGATCGCAGATCCGGCGGCTGGCCGACGGGGCCCTGCTGAGCTCGCGCGGTGCACCGGCCGACGAGTGGGTCGGCGTGGCCAAGGGCGCGGTGCGCGTGAGCTCGGTGTCGCTGTCGGGCAAGCAGATCACGCTGACCTACGTCGAGCCCGGCACCTGGTTCGGCGACATCGCGCTGTTCGACGGACTGCCGCGCACGCACGATGCCAACGCCCATGGCGAAACCACGCTGCTGGCCGTGCGCAAGGGCGACTTCCGCGACCTGCTGGCCCAGCACGTCGAGTTGTACGACGCCCTGCTGCGGCTGCAGTGCCGGCGGCTGCGCCTGATGTTCGACGTGTTCGAGGACCTCAACACCCGCCCGCTCGCGGCGCGGCTCGCCAAGCAGCTGCTGCTGCTGGCCCGCAGCTACGGCATCGCGCAGGGCGAGGAGATCCGCATCGGCCTGCAGCTGGCGCAGGAAGACCTGGCGCAACTGCTCGGCGCATCGCGCCAGCGGGTCAACCAGGAGCTCAAGGGCTTCGAACGCGACGGCGCGGTGCGCGTCGAGCCGACGCGGCTGGTGGTCCTGTCGCGCCAGAAGCTGCTGGCGATCGCGGAACGATGAAGCGCTAGAACGAGAGACACGAACCCGATGGACGCCTACACCGGAACCAAGCCCGTCGCCGCCCAGCACGCCTTCGACAAGGGCGCGCTCCAGGACTACCTGAGCCGCCATCTCGACGGCTTCGCCGGCCCGCTGGAGGTCGAGCAGTTCAAGGGCGGCCAGTCCAACCCGACCTTCAAGCTCGTGACCCCCGGCCGCAGCTACGTGATGCGGACCAAGCCCGGGCCCGTGGCGAAGCTGCTGCCCTCGGCCCATGCGATCGAGCGCGAATTCACCGTGATGCGTGCGCTGGCCGGCAGCGACGTGCCGGTGGCGCAGATGCACGTGCTGTGCGAGGACGAGTCCATCATCGGCCGCGCCTTCTACGTGATGGAGTTCGTCCAGGGCCGGGTGCTGTGGAGTCAGGCCCTGCCCGACCTCAGCCCCCCCGAGCGCGGCGCGATC
>CAZUUU010000075.1:0-13888 GCA_964622685.1 uncultured Methylibium sp. | reverse complement strand
GTCTGCGACGGCCAGAAGCCGGTGCAGCGCCGCATCCTCTACGCGATGGAGCGCATGGGCCTGGCCTTCACCACGGCCGCCGGCCCGAAGGCCGTGAAGAGCGCGCGCGTCGTCGGCGACGTGCTGGGCCGCTACCACCCGCACGGCGACCAGGCCGCCTACGACGCGATGGTGCGCATGGCGCAGGACTTCAGCCAGCGCTACCCGCTCATCGACGGCCAGGGCAATTTCGGCTCGCGCGATGGCGACGGTGCGGCGGCGATGCGCTACACCGAAGCGCGCCTCGCACCGATCACGCGGCTGCTGCTCGACGAGATCGACGAAGGCACGGTCGACTTCATCCCCAACTACGACGGCTCGACCTCCGAGCCGCGCCAGCTGCCGGCGCGCCTGCCCTTCGTTCTGCTCAACGGCGCCAGCGGCATCGCGGTGGGCCTGGCGACCGAGATCCCCAGCCACAACCTGCGCGAGGTCGCCGCGGCCGCGGTGGCGCTGCTGAAGAACGAGAAGCTGCCGGACGACGAGCTGTTCGCCCTGCTGCCCGGCCCCGACTACCCCGGCGGCGGCCAGATCATCAGCGGCGAGGCCGACATCGTCGAGGCCTACCGCACGGGCCGCGGCTCGCTGAAGCTGCGCGCGCGCTGGAAGATCGAGGACCTGGCGCGCGGCCAGTGGCAGCTGGTCGTCACCGAGCTGCCCCCCGGCACCAGCGCGCAGAAGGTGCTGGAGGAGATCGAGGAGCTGACCAACCCCAAGGTCAAGGCCGGGAAGAAGGCCTTGTCCGCCGAACAGACGCAGCTGAAGGCCACGGTGTTGTCGGTGCTGGACGCGGTGCGCGACGAGTCCGGCAAGGAAGCCGCGGTGCGGCTCGTGTTCGAGCCCAAGACCCGCACGGTCGAGCAGCAGGAGCTGGTCAACGTGCTGCTCGCGCACACCAGCCTGGAGAGCTCGGCGCCGGTCAACCTGACGATGGTCGGCGCCGACGGACGGCCGACGCAGAAGTCGCTGCGGCAGATGCTGGTCGAGTGGCTGGGCTTCCGCAAGCTGACCATCGAGCGCCGCACGCGCCACCGGCTGGCCAAGGTGCTGGACCGCATCCACATCCTCGAGGGCCGGCAGCTGGTGCTGCTGAACATCGACGAGGTGATCCGCATCATCCGCCATGCCGACGAGCCCAAGCCGGCGCTGATCGAGCGCTTCAAGCTCAGCGAGCGGCAGGCCGAGGACATCCTCGACATCCGGCTGCGCCAGCTGGCGCGGCTCGAGGCAATCAGGATCGAGCAGGAACTCAAGGCCCTGCGCGAGGAGCAGGCCAGGCTGCAGGACATCCTGGACAGCCCCGCGTCGCTGAAGCGCACGATGGTCAGGGAGATCGAGGCCGACGCCAAGGCCCACGGCGACGCGCGCCGCACGCTGATCCAGGCCGAGAAGCGCGCGGTGGCCGAGGTCAAGGTGATCGACGAGCCGGTCACGGTGGTGATCAGCGCCAAGGGCTGGGTGCGCGCGCGCCAGGGCCACGGCCACGATGCGGCGAGCTTCGCTTTCAAGGCCGGCGACGCGCTCTACGGCAGCTTCGAATGCCGCACCGTCGACACGCTGCTGGTCTTCGGCACGCCGTCGAAAGGAGCGGGCCGCGTCTACAGCGTCCCGGTCAGCGGCCTGCCGGGGGCGCGCGGCGACGGCCAGCCGATCAACTCGATGGTCGACCTGGAGTCGGGCACGCAGCCCCAGCACTACTTCGCCGGGCCGGCCGAGGCGACGCTGCTGCTGGCCAACACCGGCGGCTACGGGCTGCTGGCGCAGGCCGGTGACCTGGTCTCGCGCCAGCGCGGCGGCAAGAGCTTCCTGGCGCTGCCCGACGGCGAGAAGCCGCTGCCGCCCAGCCGTGCCGACGGCGCGCAGCAGATCGCCTGCCTGAGCTACACCGGCCGCCTGCTGGTGTTCGCGCTCGCCGACCTGAAGCTGCAGCCCAAGGGCGGCCGCGGCCTGACGCTGATGGACCTGGATGCGAAGGACGCGCTGGTCAGCGTGGCGGCCTTCGACAAGTCGCTGCGCGTGGTCGGGGCCGCGCTGCGCGGCGGCAAGCCCCGGGACGAGGTCTTCGGTGCGACTGCGCTGGCACCTTACAAGGGGGCGCGGGCCCGCAAGGGCAAGGCGGCCGACCTGGGCTTCAAGCCGACGCTGCTGCTGCGCGCCTGAGGCGCGCCGCTACTTGCCGCGCGCCGCTCGCGGCGGCCGCTTGCCGCCCGCGCCGCGCGCCGCGGTCTTGGCCGCGCCGGGTCGCGCCTTGCTGCGCACCGCCTTGCGGGGCGCATGCTCGATAGCCGGCTCGTCGGCCGGCCGGGCCGGCGGCGGCACGACGACGCCGGGCGGCGGCTGCAGCGGCACGCCAGGCCAGGCGCTGCGCCAGTAGCGCCACCAGTCCTCGGCCGCCTGCGCGGCGTGCTGCCACAGCGCGCGCTGCGTGTCGGCGATGGCCTGGGGTGACCACAGTGCGGCGTCGCGCGTCGCGGCCGGGGTCTCGTCGCCGTGGGGGAACCAGAAGCGGTGCCAGGGTGTCATGGCCGTCTCCTACGACACCTTGCCGGTGTCTCGGACCACAGCTTAGTCCTCTCGCGTGTCGCGGTCTTGACCCCGGTCAGCCGCGGGCCTTCCAGTGCCGCAGCAGCAACAGCGCGGCGGCAGCGATCAGCGTGAACAGCAGGCCGCTCCAGATCTCGAACGGCAGGCCGAGCAGGCGATAGGTCGCCGCCTCCATGCAGGTCGCCGTGACCTGGAACAGCCAGGGGACGGCGGTCTCGAGGCCGGTCGCGTTCAGGAAGCGGTCGGCCAGCGTGAAGGCGCAACTGCTGTCGCGCGCCGCCACCTGGTGCTGGAACACCGCCGACGCGACGCCGCCCGCCGCGAGTGCCAGCACGCCCAGCGTCGCGACCAGCGTCACCGGCCGCGACGCGACCCCCCAGCCGATCAGCGCCACCACGGCGATCGCCAGGTAGAGCACGCGCTGGAAGATGCACCACGGGCAGGGCAGCATGCCGAAGACATGCTGCGAGACCAGCGCGCTGCCGACGGCGGCCAGCGACAGCAGCGCCACCAGCGCCAGCACGCCGCGCGGCATGCGGTGGAATAGGCTTGCGGGCGGGCCGGCCTTCACGCGATTTCGGCAATCAGCTCGATCTCGACGCAGGCGCCCATCGGCAACTGCGCCACACCGAAGGCGCTGCGCGCGTGCGCGCCGCGCTCGGGGCCGAAGACCTGGCCGATCAGCTCCGACGCGCCGTTGGTCACCAGGTGGTGCTCGGTGTAGGTCGATGCGCTGTTGACCAGGCTCAGCAGCTTGACGATGCGCTTCACGCGCTCGAGGTCGCCGCCGACCGCGGCGTTCAGCGTGCCCAGCAGGTCGATGGCGACGCCGCGCGCGGCGGCCTTGCCGGTCTCGGTGTCCATGTCCTTGCCGAGCTGGCCGACCACCGGCTTGCCGTCGCGGCGCGCGATGTGGCCGGACACGAACACCAGCGAGCCGCTGCGCACGAAGGGCACGTAGGCCGCGGCCGGCACGGCGACCGGCGGCAGCACGATGCCGAGGTCCTGGAGACGTTGCTGTATCGACATGATCGGGGGCTCCGCAGGGGCCGTGGAAGTGGCCGGCATCCTACCGCGCGAGGATGCGGCCGGCGGGGTCGCTCCCTACACTGGCCCGATGCGCGGCAGGGCGGCCACGGCGGGGACGACAGGGCTGGCCGCCGGCCTCGGCTGGGTGCTGGGCGCGGCCCTGCAGTTGCAGCAGGCCGCGCTGTGGCCGGCGGCGGGCAGCGCCGCGCTGCTCGGTGCCGGCGTGCTGGGCCTCGTGCTGGCCCTGCGGCGTCGCGGCCCCGGTGCGCTGATCGGGTTGGCGGTGGCCTGCGCGGCCTGCGCCTTCGGCAGCACCGGCTGGCGCGCCGACGCGCGGCTGGCGACGTCGCTGGCGCCCGAACTCGAAGGCCGCGACGTCGTCGTGGTCGGTGCCGTGGCGAGCCTGCCGCAGCGCTCGACCGAGGCCTGGCGCTTCCGCTTCGAGGTCGAGTCGGCACGGCTCGGCGACAAGCCCGTCGCGTTGCCGGCGCTGCTGTCGCTGGGCTGGTATGCGTCCGGCACCGCCGCACTGCCCGCGCTGCGCGCCGGCCAGCGCTGGCAACTGGCGCTGCGGCTCAAGCGGCCGCACGGGCTGGTCAATCCGCTGGGCTTCGACTACGAACTGCACCTCTTCGAGCAGGGCGTGCGCGCGACCGGCTACGTGCGGGGCACGGGAGCCGCGGCCAACCGGCTGCTGGGCGACGACGCCGGTCACGCGGTGGACCGCGCGCGCCAGGCGGTGCGCGACGCGATCGCCGCGCGTGTGCCCGAGGCCTCGGCCGCCGGCGTTCTGGCGGCGCTGGCGGTCGGCGACCAGGCCGCGATCGAGCGCGAGGACTGGGCCCTGTACCGCAGCACCGGCGTTGCCCACCTGATGTCGATCAGCGGCCTGCACGTCACGATGTTCGCGTGGCTCGCGGGCCTGTCCGTCGGGGCCTTGTGGCGCCGCAGTGCGCGGCTGATGCTGTGCTGCCCGGCGCCGCTGGCCGCGCGCTGGGGCGGCCTGGCGGCGGCCGCCGCCTACGCGGTGTTCGCGGGCTGGGGCGTGCCGGCGCAGCGGACCCTGCTGATGCTCGCGACGGTCACGGTCGTCGGCACGGCCGGCCTGCGCTGGAGCTGGCCGCTGGTGTGGGGCGGCGCGATGCTGGTCGTGACCGCGATCGATCCCTGGGCCCTGCTGCAGCCGGGCTTCTGGCTGTCCTTCGTCGCCGTGGGCCTGCTGATGGCCTCGGGGGAGGCGCGCGCGCTGGTCGGCGTGTCGAGCGGCCTCGATGCCGCGACCGACCGGCCGCGCTGGCGCGCGGGGCTGGCCGGCCTGCGGCCGATGCTGGGCGGCGCGCTGCGCACCCAGGTCGTCGCGACGCTGGGCCTCGCGCCGCTGACGCTGGTGTTCTTCCAGCAGCTGTCGCTGGTCGGCTTTGCGGCCAACCTGGTGGCGATCCCGGCGGTGACGCTGCTGGTCACGCCGCTGGCGCTGCTGGGGGTCGTGCTGCCGTCGCTGTGGAGCCTCGGCGCATGGACCGTGACGGCGCTCAACACCGGCCTGGAACTGCTGGCCGCGCCGGCCTGGTCGTCATGGACGGTGCCGGCCGCGGCCCCCTGGGCCGTGGCCAGCGGACTGCTCGGCGCGGCCATCGCCTTGCTGCCGCTGCCCTGGCGCGCGCGGGCCCTGGCCCTGCCGCTGCTGCTGCCGCTGCTGTGGCCGCCAGTGCAGCGGCCGCCCGAGGGCGCCTTCGAGCTGACCGCGGTCGACGTCGGCCAGGGCAACGCGGTGCTGTTGCGCACTGCGCGGCACACGCTGCTGTACGACGCCGGGCCGCAGTACTCGCGCGAGACCGATGCCGGCGAGCGCGTGCTGCTGCCGCTGCTGCGTGCGCTCGGCGAGCGCCGGCTCGACGTGCTGATGCTGAGCCATCGCGACACCGACCATGTCGGCGGCGCGGCGGCCCTGCTGCGCGGCCTGCCGCTGGCGCGCCTGTCCGGCTCGCTGGAAGCCTCGCATCCGCTGCTGGCGCTGGCACGCCAGCAGGGCGCGCAGGTCGAGGCCTGCGCTGCCGGCCAGCGCTGGGACTGGGACGGCGTGTCCTTCGAGCTGCTGCACCCGCCGGCCGAGATGCTGGAGCGCGCCGGGCACGAAGGGCTCAAGCCCAACACCCTGAGCTGCGTGCTGCGCATCGTCGGCCGCTGGGGCGGTGCCGAGCGCCGCGTGCTGCTGGCCGGCGACCTGGAGCGCGAGCAGGAGCTGCGGCTGGCCACGCTGCCGCCGGCGGTCATCGCCAGCGACGTGCTGCTGGTGCCTCACCACGGCAGCAAGACCTCGTCGAGCGCGGCCTTCCTCGATGCCGTCGCGCCGCGCATGGCCGTGCTGCAGGCCGGCTACCGCAACCGCTTCGGGCACCCGGCGGCCGAGGTGATGGCGCGCTACCGCGAGCGCGGCATCGCCGTGGCCGACAGCCCGCGCTGCGGCGCCTGGCGCCACGGACCGGAGGGATCGACTTGCTGGCGTCACGCCCGCCGGCGCTACTGGCAACACACCGATCGCCCTGACAATGGCGTGGAAGTTGCTATTCCTGCCGAGTCCGAACCGTCCGATTGACGGGGGTGGTTCGAGATCGCCGTCCCGAAGGAGAGCCTCTTGTCGATCCATGTCGCGCTGAACCATGTCACGCACTACCGCTACGACCGGCGCATCGCGCTCGGGCCGCAGGTCGTGCGCCTGCGCCCGGCACCGCACTGCCGCACGCCGATCCTGAGCTATTCGCTGCGCATCGAGCCGGTCGGCCATTTCATCAACTGGCAGCAGGACCCGTTCGCCAACTACCTGGCGCGCCTGGTGTTCCCCGAGAAGACGACCGAGTTCAAGATCACCGTGGACCTGGTCGCCGAGATGGCGGTCTACAACCCCTTCGACTTCTTCCTCGAGCCCAGCGCCGAGAACTTTCCCTTCGTCTACGACGACGGCCTCGAGCGCGAGCTCGCGCCCTACCTGGTGAAGGGCGAGCTGACGCCGAAGTTCAAGGCCTTCCTCGACAGCGTGCCGCTCAAGACGCAGCGCACCATCGACTTCCTGGTCGGCATCAACCAGCGCCTGCAGCAGGACATCCGCTACCTGATCCGCATGGAGCCCGGCGTGCAGACGCCCGAGCAGACGCTGGAGACGGCCGCCGGCTCCTGTCGCGACACCGGCTGGCTGCTGGTGCAGGCGCTGCGCCACCTGGGGCTGGCGGCGCGCTTCGTGTCGGGCTACCTGATCCAGCTCAAGCCCGACGTCAAGTCGCTCGACGGTCCCTCGGGCGCCGAGTCCGACTTCACCGACCTGCACGCCTGGTGCGAGGTCTACCTGCCGGGGGCCGGCTGGATCGGCCTGGATCCGACCTCGGGCCTGATGGCCGGCGAAGGCCACATCCCGGTCGCCTGCACGCCCGAGCCGTCGAGCGCGGCGCCGGTGACCGGCGCGGTCGACAAGAGCGAGGTCGAGTTCACCCACACGATGGCCGTCACGCGCATCTTCGAGTCGCCGCGCGTCACCAAGCCCTACACCGACGCGCAATGGGCCGGCGTGCTGGCGCTCGGCAAGACGGTCGATGCGCGGCTGGCCGCCGGCGACGTGCGGCTCACCCAGGGCGGCGAGCCGACCTTCGTCTCGGTGACCGACCGCGACGGCGCCGAGTGGAACACCGCCGCGCTGGGGCCCACCAAGCGCGGCTACGCCAACGAGCTGGTGCAGAAGCTGCGGGCGCGCTACGGCGCCGGCGGCTTCCTGCACTTCGGCCAGGGCAAGTGGTACCCGGGCGAGCAGTTGCCGCGCTGGGCGCTCAGCGTCTTCTGGCGCGCCGACGGCGACCCCTGCTGGATCGACCCGACGCTGTTCGCCGACGAGCGCCAGCCCTCGTCGTACACCGAGGTCGATGCCAAGGCCTTCATCGAGCGGCTGTCGGCCAAGCTCGGCCTCGCCACCGACTACATCCAGGCCGGCTACGAGGACACCTGGTACTACCTGTGGCGCGAGCGGCGCCTGCCGGTCAATGTCGATCCCTTCGACGCGCGGCTCGACGACGAGATGGAACGTGCGCGGCTGCGCAAGGTCTTCGACCAGGGGCTGACCAAGGTCGTCGGCTACATGCTGCCGATCAAGCGCGAGCCCGGTGCGCCCGGCCTCGCGGGGCCGAGCTGGACCACCGGGCCCTGGTTCTTCCGCGACGAGCGCATGTACCTCTTCCCCGGCGACTCGCCGATGGGCTACCGCCTGCCGCTGGATTCGCTGCCCTGGGTGTCGAAGGCCGACTACCCCTACCTGATCGAGACCGATCCCTTCGCGCCTGCCGGTCGGCTGCGCTCGGTGGCCGCCTTGCGGGCGCAGTACGGCAGCCACGCGCTGCGGCCGGGGTCGGGCGAGGCCGCGAATGCGGGCACGGGCACGGGCACGGCCGCGGACCGCGCGGGCGGCAACGGCAACGGCAACGGCCGGGGCGCCGCTGCGGGGCGCGGCCTCACGCACATGCCGGACCGCTTCGAATCGGCGCACTGGATCACGCGCACCGCCATGTGCGTCGAGGCGCGCGGCGGCATCCTCTACGTCTTCATGCCGCCGCTGGCCCTGCTGGACGACTACCTGGACCTGCTGGCGGCCGTCGAGGCCACCGCGGCGGCGCTGGGCGTGAAGGTCGTGCTCGAGGGCTATCCGCCGCCTCGCGACGCGCGCCTGAAGATGCTGCAGGTCACGCCCGATCCCGGCGTGATCGAGGTCAACATCCACCCGGCGTCCAACTGGGACGAGCTGGTCGACCACACCGAGTTCCTGTACGAGGCCGCCCACGAGACGCGGCTGTCGACCGAGAAGTTCATGCTCGACGGCCGCCACACCGGCACCGGCGGCGGCAACCATTTCGTGCTGGGTGGTGCGACGCCGGCCGACAGCCCCTTCCTGCGCCGGCCCGACCTGCTGGCCAGCCTGCTGACCTACTGGCACAACCACCCGTCGCTGAGCTACCTGTTCAGCGGCATGTTCATCGGACCGACCAGCCAGGCGCCGCGCATCGACGAGGCGCGCAACGACCAGGTCTTCGAGCTCGAGATCGCGCTGCAGGAGATCGAGCGCCAGACCGCGGCCTACGGCCAGCCGAGCCAGATCCCGCCCTGGCTCGTCGACCGCACGCTGCGCAACATCCTGATCGACGTCACCGGCAACACCCACCGTGCCGAGTTCTGCGTCGACAAGCTCTACTCGCCCGACGGCCCGACCGGCCGCCTGGGCCTGCTGGAGCTGCGCGCCTTCGAGATGCCGCCGCATGCGCGCATGAGCCTGGTGCAGCAGCTGCTGCTGCGCGCGCTGGTGGCCTGGTTCTGGAAGACGCCCTACACCGGCCGCGGCACGACGCGCCTGACGCGCTGGGGCACCGAGCTGCACGACCGCTTCCTGCTGCCCTGCTTCGTGCAGATGGACTTCAACGACGTGCTGGCCGAACTGCGCGACCAGGGCTTCGGCTTCGATGCGGCCTGGTTCGCGCCGCACTTCGAGTTCCGCTTCCCGATGATCGGCGAGGTCTCGGTGGCCGGCATCCACCTGACGCTGCGCACCGCGCTCGAGCCCTGGCACGTGATGGGCGAGGAGGGCGCGCCGGGCGGCACGGTGCGCTACGTCGACTCGTCGCTCGAGCGGCTCGAGGTCAAGGCCAGCGGCCTGAACGGCAACCGCCACGTCGTCACGGTCAACGGCGCGCCGCTGCCGCTGCATCCCACGGGCCGCGTCGCCGAGCACGTGGCCGGCGTGCGCTACAAGGCCTGGGCGCCGCCCTCGGCGCTGCACCCGACGATCCCGACCCACGCGCCGCTGTCCTTCGACATCGTCGACACCTGGGTGGGTCGTTCGCTCGGGGGCTGTCGCTATCATGTGGCGCATCCCGGCGGTCGCAACCACGACAGCTTCCCGGTCAACGCCTACGAGGCCGAAAGCCGGCGGCTGGCGCGCTTCTTCAAGCTCGGCCACACGCCGGGCAGGATGCAGGTGGCGGCGGTCGCCCCGAGCCTCGAGTTCCCGTTCACCCTCGACCTGCGCCAGCTCTGAACGCCATCCCCTCCGCTGCGGTGCCGCAGTCCTCGCCAGAAGCCGACACCGCGGACGCCACGGCCGCGGTGGTGAAGGGCGTGCTCTGGGCGGCCGTGCCGGCCGAGAGCGGCCACTACGACGAACTGCTGGACCCCGCCGGCGAGCGGCTGCGCGACCCCTGGCAACGCTTCTTCGGGCTGATCGGCGGCGAGGGCCTGGAGGGCTTCGACCGCCGCGTCGAGCAGATCGCCCAGCAGATCCACCGCGACGGCGTCACCTACAACGTCTACCAGGCCACCGGCCAGGGCGACTCGGGCCAGCGGCCCTGGTCGCTGGGGCCGCTGCCGCTGCTGATCGAGCCGGCCGACTGGCGGCAGATCGAGGCCGGCATCACCCAGCGCGCGCGCCTGCTCGAGGCGGTGCTGGCCGACTGCTACGGCGAGCAGCGGCTGCTGCGCGAGGGCCTGCTGCCGGCCGCGCTGGTGCTGGGGCACCCCGGCTACCTGCGCGCCGTGCAGGGCGTCGAACCGGCCAGCGGCGTGCGCCTGCACGTGCAGGCCTTCGACATCGCGCGCGGCCCCGACGGCCACTGGTCCATCGTCTCGCAGCGCAGCCAGGCGCCGTCGGGGCTGGGCTACGTGCTGGAGAACCGGCTCATCGTCTCGCGCCAGTTCCCCGAGGCCTTCCGCGAGCTGCAGGTCGAGCACATCGCGTCGAGCTACCGCTGCCTGGTCGACAGCCTGCTGCTGCCGGCCCAGGCCATCGCCACGGCCGACGGCTGCGCCTCGCCGCGGCTCGCGCTGCTGACGCCGGGGCCCTACAACGAGACCTACTTCGAGCACGCCTACCTGGCGCGCTACCTCGGCCTGTCGCTGGTCGAGGGCGGCGACCTGACGGTGCGCGACGAGCGGCTCTACCTGAAGACCGTGCAGGGCCTGGAGCCGGTGCACGGCCTGTTGCGGCGGCTCGACGACCCCTGGTGCGACCCGCTCGAGCTGCGGCCCGACTCCGCGCTCGGCGTGCCCGGCCTGCTGCAGGTGCTGCGCGCCGGCAAGCTGGCGATGGCCAATGCGCTGGGCGCGAGCTTCCTCGAATCGCCGGGCCTGCAGGGCTTCCTGCCGGCGCTCGCCGAGCGCCTGCTCGGCGAGCCGCTGGCGCTGCCGGCGCTGCCGACCTGGTGGTGCGGCGAGGACGCCGCCTGGCAGGCCACGCAGGACGATCTGGCCGCGCGCGTGATCCGGCCCACCTTCCCCGGCGTGCCGGGCCGCAGCTTCGAGCCGGCGATCGGATCGACGCTGTCGGACGACCAGCTGGAGGTATGGCGCGCGCGCATCGAGGCCGACCCCGACCTGCACACGCTGCAGCGCTACCTGCCGTTCTCGCAGACGCCGTGGTGGCAGGGCGGCGCGCTGTTGCCGCGCACGGCGATGCTGCGCGTCTACGCGATCGCCGACGGCCGCGGCGGCTGGCGCGTGCTGCCCGGCGGCATGACGCGCATCGCGGCGCGCGACCCGCACGCGGTGTCGATGCAGCAGGGCGGCGCCAGCCTCGACACCTGGGTGCTGCGCGACGGCCCGGTCGACACCTATTCGATGCTGCCGCAGCGCCTCAAGCCCGAGGAGATCGCGGGCCACCGCCGGGCCGTGTCGAGCCGCACGGCCGAGAACCTGTTCTGGATGGGCCGCTACACCGAGCGCACCGAACACCTGGTGCGCATCGCGCTGGCCAGCGTGACGCTGGTCGAGGAGGACGACGACACGCCGGCGCCGGTGCTGGACGCGATGTCGGTGCTGGCGCAGCTGAGCGGGCTGGCGCCCTGGGGCGTGCCCTCGCTGACGCAGTCGCCGCGCGTCTTCGAGCGCGCCGTCGTGGCCGGCCTGGCCGACGCGCACGAGCAGCAGAGCATCGCCTACAACCTGGCCGCGCTGGACCGCGCCGTGGGTGCGCTGCGCGACCGGCTGTCGCCCGAGCATGCGGCCCTGGTGCGCGGGATGGCCGAGGACTTCAGCGCGCGCATGCGGTGGGCCGGCGTCGCACCGGGGCCCGAGCCGACCGGCGTCGGTTTCGCCAACGACGAGCTGCAGGCCGCGCTGGAGCGCCTGGCGCAGCAGCTCGCGGCGGTGACCGGCGCCCAGAGCGACCGCATGACGCGCGACGACGGCTGGCGCCTGCTGACCATCGGCCGCCTGGCCGAGCGCCTGATCGCGATGGGCGGTGCGCTCGGGGCCTTCTTCGAGGGCGGCGCGGTGCACACCACGCACGGCTTCGACCTGCTGCTGCGCCTGTTCGACAGCAGCATCACCTACCGCGCCCGCTATCCCGGCCGCCAGGAGGCCCTGGCGCTGCTGGATCTGCTGGTGATCGACGAAGCCAACCCGCGCGCGCTGGGCTGCGTGCTGCGGCGCCTGCGCACCGAGATCGGCAAGCTGCCCGGCGGCCCGCAGGCCACGGCCGGCCTGCTGGCGCTGCTGCCGGCGGCGGGCGCCGGGGCCACGCTGGTCGAGCTGTGCGAGCCGGCGCACGAAGGCGGCGACGAGACCCAGGTCGACGACGCGCGCGTGGTCGCGCTTGCCGACCGCCTGGCCGATGCCGGCATGCGGCTGTCCGACGAGGTGGGCCGGCGCTACTTCGCGCTGGCCGGATCGCATGAACAGCATCTTGCGGTCTGAGCCGCCTGCGGCGCCGGCGACGGCGCCGGCCGCGGCCGGACCGGCCGAGCTGGTCGTCGAGCACGAGACCGTCTATGCCTACGGCAGCGCGGTGGAACTGGCCCATCACATCGCGATGCTCAAGCCGCGCGGCGTCGGCGTGCAGGAGCTGCTGGACTTCGCGCTGCGCATCGACCCCGCCCCGGCGCGCGTGCTGGAGCGCGTCGACGCCTGGGGCAATGCGCTCGGTCACTTCTCGCTGACGGTGCCGCACGAGTCGCTGAGCGTGCAGGCCACCAGCCGCGTGCGGGTCATGCCGTCGCCGCCGCTGCCACCGGCGATGTCCTGGGAGGCGGCGCGCGAGCACTGGCGCTACCAGGCGGGCCGGCCGCTCGATGCGGCGGTCGAGTTCGCCTACGACTCAGGTCTGGTGGAACGTGCCGCCGCGCTGCGGATCTGGGCCGCACCGTCCTTCGCCGCGGGCCGGCCGCTGGACGAGGCGGCCCGCGAGCTGATGCACCGCCTGCACGAGGAATTCACCTACGAGCCGGACAGCACCGAGGTCGACACGCCGATGCTCGAGGCCTTCGCGCAGAAGCGCGGCGTCTGCCAGGACTTCGCCCACGTGATGATCGGCGCGCTGCGCTCGCTGGGCCTGGCCGCGCGCTACGTCAGCGGCTACCTGCTGACCGACCCGCCGCCGGGCCAGCCGCGGCTGCAGGGCGCCGACGCGTCGCACGCCTGGGTGGCGGTCGCGCTGCCGCGGGCCGACGGCAGCGGCAGCGACTGGCTGGAACTCGACCCCACCAACGACTGCGGGGCCGGGACCGGCCACGTGCGGGTGGCCTACGGCCGCGACTACCGCGACGTCACGCCCCTGAGCGGCGTGATCCGCGGCGGCGGCCGCCACACGCTGACCGTGCGTGTGTCCACGCACCCGGCTTGATACCCCCTGGGAGAGGACCGCTTGGCACAATCCCTGCTAAACCACGGCGCGTGGGAGACACGATGACGACGTACGACGAGATGCACGCGGCGGACCGCGCCGTGCGGGCGCACTACGCCGGCTACGACCGCTGGCTCGCGCAGCAGCCGTCCGAGGCGATGAAGGCGCGCCGCGAAGAGGCGGAGATGATCTTCCGCCGCGTCGGCATCACCTTCGCCGTCTACGGCGCCAAGGACGAGGACGGCTCGGGCACCGAGCGCCTCATCCCCTTCGACCTGATCCCGCGCATCATCCCCGCGCAGGAATGGCGCGAGATGGAGAAGGGCCTGAAGCAGCGCGTCAACGCGCTCAACCGCTTCATCCACGACGTCTACCACGACCAGGAAATCATCAAGGCCGGCATCGTGCCCGGCGAGCAGGTCTTCAAGAACGCGCAGTTCCGGCCCGAGATGATGGGCGTTTCGGTGCCCGGCAACGTCTACTCGCACATCGCCGGCATCGACATCGTCCGCGCGGCCAACCCCGACGGCAGCGGCAGCTACTACGTGCTCGAGGACAACCTGCGCGTGCCCAGCGGCGTCAGCTACATGCTCGAGAACCGCAAGATGATGATGCGGCTCTTCCCCGAGCTGTTCA
>CAZUUU010000074.1:0-14056 GCA_964622685.1 uncultured Methylibium sp. | reverse complement strand
CGCTGGGCCGCTTCCTCGGCTTCGCGGTGGCCGGCTGCGAGCCCGACGAGATGGGTATCGGCCCGGTGTTCGCGGTGCCCAAGGTCCTCAAGCGCCTGGGCCTGAAGGTGGCCGACATCGATCTGTGGGAGCTGAACGAGGCCTTCGCGGTGCAGGTGCTCTATTGCGCCGACACCCTGGGCATCCCGATGGACCGGCTCAACGTCAACGGCGGCGCCATCGCGGTCGGCCATCCCTACGGCGTCAGTGGCCAGCGCCTGACCGGCCACGCGCTGATCGAGGGCAAGCGCCGCGGCGCGAAGAAGGTCTGCGTCACGATGTGCATCGGCGGCGGCATGGGCGCGGCCGGCGTCTTCGAGGTGCTGTGAGCCAGGGCGCCGCCGGACCCGCGCCGGTGACGGTCTCGCCCGAGGCCTTCCTCGCCATGGGCCGGGAGGTGCTGGCGAAGCAGGCCTTCAGCCGGCTGCTCGGCACCGAACTGGTGGCGCTGGAGCCGGGCCGCTGCGAACTGCGACTGGCGATCACCGAGCAGCTCAAGCAACAGCACGGCTTCGCACACGGCGGCGTCGTCAGCTACCTGGCCGACAACGCGCTGACCTATGCCGGCGGCAGCGCGATGCGCGTGCCCGTCGTGACGTCCGAGTTCAAGATCAACTACGTCCGCCCCGCGGTCGGCGAACGCCTGACGGCGCGTGCCGAGGCCGTGGCCGTCGGTCGCAACCAGGCGGTGTGCCGATGCGAGGTGTTCGCCGTGACGGACGGCGACGAGAAGCTGATCGCGGTGGCGCAAGGTACGATTTCGAAGCTTGATGCGCCGTCGGGCATCTGAGGCTTGAGTTCATGCGCGCCACGCTCGACTTCCTGTTGCACGACTGGCTCCACGTCGAGTCGCTGACGTCGCGCCCTCGCTTCGCCGACCACAGCATCGAGACCTTCGCGTCGGTGCTGGACACGTGCGAGCGCATCGCCCGCGAGCGCTTCGCCCCGTTCAACCGGCTGGCCGACACCGAGGAGCCGCACTTCGACGGCGAGCGCGTCCACCTGCCGCAGGCCACGCACGCGGCGATGGCCGCCTATGTCGAGAGCGGCATGCTGGCCGCGATGCAGGACTACGAGCACGGCGGCATGCAGCTGCCCTGCGTCGTCGAGATGGCCGGCAATGCCTTCTTCTCCAAGGCCAGTGTGGCGATGGGCGGCTACGCGATGCTGACCTCGGGCAACGCCAGCCTGCTGATGGCGCACGGCACGCCGCAGCAGATCGAGACTTTCGCGAAGAACGAGTTCGCCGGACGCTGGTTCGGCACCATGTGTCTGTCCGAGCCGCAGGCCGGCTCCAGCCTCAGCGACGTCGCGACCCGCGCCGTGCCCGATGGCCCGGAGTTCGAGCACGACCCGCTCGGCCCGCGCTACCGGCTGCGCGGTAACAAGATGTGGATCTCGGGCGGCGAGCACGAGATCACCGAGAACATCGTCCACCTGGTGCTGGCCAAGATCCCCGGCCCGGACGGCAAGCTGCAGGCCGGCGTCAAGGGCATCTCGCTCTTCATCGTGCCCAAGTGGCTGGTGCACGCCGACGGCACGCTGACGGGCGAGCGCAACGACGTCGCGCTGGCGGGCCTGAACCACAAGCTCGGCTACCGCGGCACGACCAACACGCTGCTCAACTTCGGCGAGGGCCGCTTCAAGGTGGATGGCCAGGCGGGGGCCCTGGGCTACCTGGTCGGCCAGCCCGGCGAGGGCCTGAAGTGCATGTTCCACATGATGAACGAGGCGCGCATCGGCGTCGGCCTCGGCGCGGTGATGCTGGGCTACGCCGGCTACGAGGCCAGCCTCGACTACGCCAGGCAGCGCCCTCAGGGCCGGCCTCTCACGGCCGGCGGCAAGAACTCGGCGGCGCCCCAGGTGCCGATCATCGAGCACGCCGACATCCGGCGCATGCTGCTGGCGCAGAAGGCCTATGTCGAGGGCGGCCTGGCGCTGGAGCTGTACTGCGCCCGTCTCGTCGACGAGCAGCAGACCGGCACGCCCGATGCGCGCGTCGAGGCCGGCCGCCTGCTGGAGCTGCTGACGCCGATCGCCAAGAGCTGGCCCAGCGAGTGGTGCCTGGAGGCGAACAGCCTCGCGATCCAGGTGCACGGCGGCTACGGCTACACCCGCGACTTCCCGGTCGAGCAGTACTGGCGCGACAACCGCCTCAACATGATCCACGAGGGCACCCACGGCATCCAGGCGCTGGACCTGCTGGGCCGCAAGGTGGTGATGGACGACGGCCAGGGCCTGAGGCTGCTGGCCACGCGCATCAACGGGACGATCGCGCACGCCGGCCAGGTGCGCGGCCTGGCCGAGCACGGCAACGCGCTGGCGCGCGCGCTGCAGCATGTCGGCGCGGCCACCAAGGCGGCCTGGGCCAGCGGCAATCCGCTGGATGCGCTGGCCAATGCCACGCCCTACCTGCAGGCCTTCGGCCACGTCGTGCTGGCCTGGCTGTGGCTGGACGTCGCGCTGGCCGCCCAGCGCGGCCTGGACGCTGCCGATGCCCGCGGCGCGGACTTCCACCGCGGCAAGCTGGCCGCGGCCCGCTACTTCTTCCACTACGAGCTGCCCAAGATCGATGCCTGGCTGGCCGTGGTCGAGACCCGCGACACCACCTGCCGGGACACCGACCCGGCCTGGTTCTGACGATGAAGCCCGCGCGCGTCGAAACCCTGGTCTGGGTGCTGATCTACGGCGGCCTGGCCGTGCTGATCCTCGGCCTGTGGGTGAGCGGCGCCGACGCGACCGTCGGCCAGGTGCTCACCTGGGGCGGCGGCCTGCTGGCGCTGGCCGGCGTGGTGCTCATCTGGATCCGCTCGCGCATGGGCGGCGGCCCGCAATGAGCGGCGAGCACCGCCACCGCTGATCGTCCCGCGCTCGTCGTTTGCGCCTGTCCATCCTCCACCGATTGCTGCCGATGAAGTTCCTGCCTGTTTCCTTGCTGAGTCTGGTCGCGACGCTCGCGCTGACAACCGCCGCCGGCGCCGCCGACAGCGGACCGTTCGTGTTTCCGGACTACCGCAGTGGCGCCGAGATCAACGCACGCTGCGAGGCCGTCCTCAAGGACGTCAGCTCGCAGGAGACGCAGGTCGCGGCCGGCGGCACGCCCGACAACGTGCTGATCGGCATGGACCGCCTGAGCCAGGCGGTCGACGATGGCCTGGGGCCGATCTCCTTCATCGCCAACGTGCACCCAGACAAGGGCCTGCGCGACGCCGCCGAGGCCTGCGAGCTGCGCTACCAGGCCTTCGCCAGCAAGCTGTACCAGAACGCCCGCATCTACGCGCGCGTCAAGGCCTTCGTGCCGGCCGATCCGATCGATGCCCAGCTGCGCGACGACCTGATGGCCAGCTTCGACGACGCCGGTGTCGGCTTGCCGCCGGCCGCCCGCGCCCGCGCGCGCGCCTTGAACAACGAGATCGGCAAGCTGGCACAGACCTTCGAGCGCCGCGTCCGCGAGGACAAGACCCGCGTGCCCTTCACCGTCGCCGAGCTCGAGGGCGTGCCCGAAGGCGTGTGGGCCAAGGCGCCGCGCGACGCGAAGGGCCGTGTGCTCGTCGGCCTCGACTACCCCAGCTACAACCCCGTGGTCGAGAGCGCGCGCAAGCCGGCGACCCGCGAGCGCATCTGGCGCGCCTTCCAGAGCCGCGGCGGCGCGGCCAACCTCAAGACCCTGGGGGAGCTGGGCCAGAAGCGCCGCGACTACGCGCGCCTGTTCGGCCTGGCGAGCTACGCCGACTTCACGCTGCGGCGGCGCATGGCCGGCAGCGTGTCCAACGTGCAGCGCTTCCTCGGCGAGGTGAAGGGCGTGGTCGAGCAGCGCGAGCTGCGCGACATCGCCGACCTGCGCGAGGCCAAGGCCGCCGACCTCGAGCAGCCGCTCGAGCGCACGAGCCTGAAGCGCTGGGACGCGCCGTACTACATCGAGCGCGTGAAGCGCGAGCGCTTCGCACTCGACCAGAACAGCTTCCGCCGCTACTTCCCGCCGCAGGCCAGTGTCGACTTCGCGATGGCGCTGAGCGGCAAACTCTTCAACGTCGGCTTCAAGCCGCTGGAGCAGAAGCTCTGGCATCCCGATGCCCGCGCCTACGAGGTGGTGGAGCTCGGCAGCGGCAAGCTGCTGGCCACGCTCTACGTCGACCTCTACCCGCGCGCCGACAAGTACGGCCATGCCGCGGTGTGGCCGATGCGCGGCTCGTCGACGCTGGCGGGCCGGCTGCCGACCGCCGCGCTGGTCACCAACTTCGACCGCACCGGACTGACGCTCGACGAGCTCGAGACGATGCTGCACGAGTTCGGCCACGCGCTGCACGTCACGCTGTCGGCCACCCGCTACAGCAGCAACGCCGGCACCAGCGTCAAGCTGGACTTCGTCGAGGCGCCGTCGCAGATGCTCGAGGAGTGGGTCTACGACGCGAAGGTGCTGGCGCTGTTCCAGGAGGTCTGCAAGAGCTGCGAGCCGGTGCCGGCCGACCTGCTGGAGCGCGCGGTCCGTTCGCGCAGCTTTGCCAAGGGGCTGCAGTTCTCGCGCCAGCACCTGTACGCGAGCTACGACCTGGCGCTGTATTCCAAGGCGGCGCCCGAGCCGATGACGACCTGGGCGCGCATGGAAGGCAGCACGCCGCTGGGCCACGAGAAAGGGACGATGTTCCCCGCGGCGTTCTCGCACCTGGCGGGCGGCTACGGCGCCGGCTACTACGCCTACCTGTGGAGTCTGGCCACGGCGCAGGACCTGCACACCGCCTTCGCGGCCGACCCGCTGGACGCGAAGGTCGGGCGGCGCTACCGCGATGTCGTGCTCGGCAACGGCAGCCAGGTCGACGCGAACGAGCTGGTCGAGCGCTTCCTCGGCCGCGCCCCCGGCAACAAGGCCTTCTTCGACTGGCTGAACCGCTGAACTGCAGGAGACCGTCATGAGCCGATCGATCCAGCAACTGTTCGACCTGAAGGGCCGCACCGCCCTCGTCACCGGCGGCTCACGGGGCCTGGGCCTGCAGATCGCCGAGGCCCTCGGCGAGGCCGGCGCGACCGTGCTGCTCAGCTCGCGCAAGGCCGGCGACCTGGAGGAGGCCGCGGCCCACCTGAAGGCGCGCGGCATCGCCGCGCAGTGGATCGCCGCCGACGCCAGCCAGCCGGCCGAGGTGCAGCGCCTGGCCGACGAGGCCCTGGCCAGGCTCGGCCATGTCGACATCCTGGTCAACAACGCCGGCGCGACCTGGGGCTCGCCGGCGGCGGATCATCCGCTCGAGGCCTGGGACAAGGTGATGAACCTGAACGTGCGCTCGATCTTCCTGCTGAGCCAGCAGATCGGGAAGCGCTCGATGATCCCGCGCCAGCACGGCCGCATCGTCAACATCGCCTCGATTGCCGGCCTGGGCGGCAACCACGAGGGCATGCAGACCCTGGCCTACAACACCAGCAAGGCGGCGGTCATCAACCTGACGCGCGCGCTGGCCGGCGAATGGGGCGCCCACGGCATCACCGTCAACGCGATCGCGCCGGGCTTCTTCCCGAGCAAGATGACCAAGGGACTGCTCGACCGGCTGGGCGCCGACAACATGGCCGCGCGCGCCCCGCTGCGCCGCATCGGCGACGACGAGGACCTCAAGGGCACGGCGCTGCTGTTCGCGTCGGATGCCGGCAAGCACATCACCGGGCAGACGCTGCCTGTCGATGGCGGTGTCAGCGCGATGATCGGCGGCTAGCCGCCAGGGTCGCGATGAAGTTCCCGGTCCACATCCCCTTCGTCGAGCAACTCGGCTTCGAGCTGCTGGCGATGGCCGGCGGCGAGGCCGAGATTGCGGTGAGCCTGCGCGAGGAGATGTGCAACTCCTTCAAGGTCGCGCACGGCGGCCTGACGATGACGCTGCTCGACGTGGTCATGGCGCATGCGGCCCGCAGCGTCAACACCGCGACGCCCGACTTCGCGCCCGGCGTCGTGACGATCGAGATGAAGACCAGCTTCATGCGGCCCGGCCTGGGCCGGCTGCTCGGCAAGGGCCGGCTGCTGCACCGCACCGCGACGCTGGCCTTCTGCGAAGGCAGCGTCCTCGGCGAGGACGGCCGCCTGTGCGCCCACGCCAGCGGCACCTTCAAGTACCTGCAGGCGCTGCCGGCCGGCGCCCGTTCGACCCAGCCGCTGCAACGCCGCCTCGACGGCAGCGGTTCCGACTGATACCGACCCACGCGGAGGGCCTCATGGCCACGATGAACCAACAGATCCTGCTTGCCTCGCGCCCCGAGGGCGAGCCCACGGCCGCCAACTTCAAGCTCGTCGAGGTCGCGCTGCCCGAGCTGGCCGACGGCCAGGTGCTGGTGCGCAACCATTTCCTGTCGCTCGACCCCTACATGCGCGGCCGCATGAACGAGGGCAAGAGCTACGCGCAGCCGCAGCCGCTGAACGAGGTGATGATCGGCGGCACCGCCGGCGAGGTGGTGGCGTCGAAGAACGCCAACTTCGCGGTCGGCGACCAGGTCGTTGGCATGGGCGGCTGGCAGCAGTACCAGCTGGTCGATGCCAGCCAGCGCGGCGTGCTGAACAAGGTCGACACCCGCCACGTGCCGCTGTCGGCCTACCTCGGCGCGGTCGGCATGCCGGGCGTGACGGCCTGGTACGGGCTGACGCAGATCATCGCTCCGAAGGCCGGCGAGACGGTCGTGGTCAGCGCGGCCAGTGGCGCCGTCGGCGGCGCGGTGGGCCAGCTGGCGAAGGCGCGCGGGGCGCGCGCCGTGGGCCTGGCCGGCGGGCCGGACAAGTGCGCCTACGTCACCGGCGAACTCGGCTTCGACGCCTGCATCGACTACAAGCAGCATCCCGACCTGAAGTCGCTGAGCACCGCGCTCAAGGCGGCCTGCCCGGGCGGCATCGACGGCTACTTCGAGAACGTCGGCGGCATGATCCTCGACGCGGTGATGCTGCGTTGCAATGCCTTCTCGCGCGTGGCCTTCTGCGGAATGATCTCCGGCTACAACGGCGAGCCGATCCCCATGCTGCACCCGCAGCTGATCCTGTCCAACCGCATGAAGCTCGAGGGCTTCATCGTCAGCGAGCACATGGACGTCTGGCCGCAGGCGCTGAAGGAACTGGGCACGATGGTCGCGACCGGCAAGCTCAAGTACCGCGAGACCGTCGCCCAGGGCCTGGCCAGCGCGCCCGAGGCCTTCATGGGCCTGCTGAAGGGTCGCAACTTCGGCAAGCAGCTCGTGAAGCTGGTCTGATGGACCACCCCCGTTGCGGCTCCGCCGCTCCCTCTCGAGGGGGCGACGCCAGTGGACCGGCAGGGCCGGATCCACGGCGTCTGCTGGATGGCAGCGGGGTCGGCGAAGAATTCCGCGACGACCTGCGGCCGCTCCCGGCGGCCTCGCGAGCGGGGCGGGGCAATGCGGCGGCGCGGCGCGTGCTGGCCGCCGAGGAGCTGGCGTCGCTGACGCGCCTGAGCGATGCGCGCTCGCTGGCCGCGGTCGCGCTGACGGTCGGCGTCAGCGCGGCGGCGATCGCCTTCGGCCTGGCGGTCTGGCCCAGCCCCTGGGTGCTCTTGTCGGTGCTGGTCGTCGGCGTGCAGCAGCACGGCTTCTTCATCCTGGCGCACGAGTCGGCGCACTACCGGCTGCTGAGCCACCGGGCGGCCAACGACGCGCTGGGCCGCCTGATCGGCATGGCCGGCGGCATCTCGATGTGCACCTACCGCGTGATCCACCGGCTGCACCACAACCATCTCTACGGCCCGCAGGATCCCGACACCGCCATCCACGGCGGCTACCCGCGCGGCGTGGGCTACCTGTGGAAGAAGCTGGCCCAGGACCTGAGCGGCTGGAACGCCTGGAAGACCTACGCCTACTTCTTCGGCGCCCCGGCGATCAACGACGAGCAGGCCGCACCCGGCGACGCGGCGCGCACGCAGAAGCTGCTGAACGACACCTCGCCGGAGCTGCGGCGCGTGGCGCGGTCCGATCGCTGGTGGGTCGTCGCCTTCCAGCTGGCGCTGCCGCTCGGGGCGTTCGGCCTCGGCGGCTGGCAGGGCCTGGCGCAGTACGCCGTGCTGTGGCTGCTGCCGCTGCTGACGGTGCTGCAGCCCATCCTGCGGCTGCGCGCGATCTGCGAGCACGGCGCGGTCACCGATCTCGATTCGCCGCTGACGGCCGCGCGCTGCAACCTGACCGGGACGTCGAAGAGCGGGCGCCGGATGGACACGCTGTTCAACCTGGCGGGACGTGCGCTGCTGTTCCCGCACCACGTCAACCACCACCTCGAGCACCACCTCTACCCGGCGGTGCCGCACTACCACCTGCCGCGGCTGCACCGGCTGCTGGCCGAGAAGGGCGCCCTGCAGGACGCCGAGGTGCGCGACCTGTCCGAGACGCTGCGGACGATCTTCGCGCCGCGACCGGCGCGGCGCGACCGGCGACTCGAGGCCGCATGAACGCCGAGCTGATCCTTCACCATTACACGACCTCGCCCTTCTCCGAAAAGGTGAGGCTGGTGCTCGGCGCCAAGGGCCTGGCCTGGCGCTCGGTGCACATCCCGGTGGTGATGCCCAAGCCCGATGTCCTGGCACTGACCGGCGGCTACCGCCGCACGCCCTTCCTGCAGGTCGGCGCCGACATCTACTGCGACAGCGCGCTGATCTGCCGCTGGCTCGACCGGCTCCAGCCCGAGCCGCCGCTCTATGCGCCGGAGTCGGCCGGCATGGCGCAGATGCTGGCGCAGTGGGCCGACAGCCGCCTCTTCTGGGCTGCGGTGCCGTATGCGCTGCAGCCGCGCGGGGCCGCCGCGGCCTTAGCCGATGTGCCGCCCGAGGTGGCCCAGGCCTTCGCCGCCGATCGCGCCGCCTTCACCGCGGGCATGCGCCGGCCGACCCTGGCCGACGCCACCGTCGCGCTGCACAGCTACCTGGCCTGGCTGGAACTGCTGCTGGGCGACGACCGCCTCCACCTGGCCGGCCCGCAGCTCAGCATTGCCGACTTCTCGGTCGCGCACTGCCTGTGGTTCGTGCACCGCGTGCCGCCGGTCGCCGGGGTGTTGCAGCGTCATCCGCGGGTGCTGGCCTGGCTGGAGCGCACGCTCGCGCCCGGTCACGGCCGGCCTTCGCTGATGGACAGCGGCGAGGCGATCGCCGCGGCCGCAGCCGCCACGAACCGCGCGCCGGTCGAGGTCGCGCCGGGGCTGGGGTTCGAGGCCGGCGACGCGGTGACCGTCGCTGCCACCGACTACGGCCTCGATCCGACGCCCGGCCGGCTGGTCGGCCTGAGCGTGGACAGCGTGACGGTGGCCCGCACCGACCCGCGCGCCGGCCTCGTGCACGTGCACTTCCCGCGCCTGGGCTTCCAGATCAAGAAGGAGAAGGTCGAATCATGAAGAGCTTGTCGGGCCGCACCGCGGTCATCACCGGGGCCGGGTCCGGCTTCGGTCTCGAGACCTCGCGCATCGCCGCGCGCGAGGGCATGAACGTCGTGATGGCCGACGTGCAGCAGGATGCGCTGGACCGTGCGGTCGCCGAGATCGAGGCGCTGGGTTCGCCCGTGCTGCCGTTCCGCCTGGACGTGGCCAAGGCGACCGAGGTCGAGGCGCTGGGCGCTGCGGTGCAGGCGCGCTTCGGCGCGCCGCACTTCGTGTTCAACAACGCCGGCGTCGGCTTCGGCGGGCTGATCTGGGAACACACCTTGCAGGACTGGGAGTGGGTCGTCGGCGTCAACCTGATGGGCGTGGCCCACGGCATCCGCGTGTTCACGCCGATGATGCTGGCCGCCGCGAAGGCCGACCCGTCCTACGAGGGCCACATCGTCAACACCGCCTCGATGGCGGGCCTGCTGAACGCGCCCAACATGGGCGTCTACAACGTCACCAAGCACGCGGTGGTCAGCCTGAGCGAGACGCTGCACCAGGACCTGAGCCTGGTCACCGACCAGATCCATGCCTCGGTGCTGTGCCCCTTCTTCGTGCCCACCGCCATCCACCACAGCCATCGCAACCGGCCGGGCGAGCTGGCGGCCGGCAAGCCGACCAAGAGCCAGCTGATCGGCCAGGCGATGATCGGCAAGGCGGTGGGCTCGGGCAAGGTGACAGCCGAGCAGGTGGCGCAGCGCGTCATCGATGCGGTGCGCGACCGGCAGTTCTACATCTACAGCCATCCGCAGGCGCTCGCGAGCGTGCAGACGCGCATGGAAGACGTGATGCTGGGCCGCAACCCGACCGACCCCTTCGCCGCCAAGCCCGAGCTGGGCCAGCAGCTGCGCGCCGCGCTGCGCGCGGCCGACTGAATCGGCGCAGGCGTCGGCGCGCGGCCCGGTCCTCGCGCGCGACCGGCGCCAGCCGACGGCCAGCGGGACGGCGCCCGAGGGTCACCACCCTGTCAAACGCCGCCCGTAGATTGCAAGGGTCGGCGCGCTCAAGGAGCGAAGCGAGTCTCCCCGGCTTCCTTCACGGCGGTCGTCGGCATTGCGCGAGGTCATCCGCATGGGCCGCCCGACCGTCAAGAACGCACGTCCTGCCGGCGCCAGCCGGCGCGATTTCTTCAAGCGCGGCGGTGCCGCCGTCGCCTTGGCGGCTGTCCCCTTGCTGCCGGCCCAGGCGCGCCGGCCCGGCGACGCGCCGGAGGCATCGATGTTCCAGCATGGCGTCGCGAGCGGCGACCCGCTGTCCGACCGCGTGATCCTCTGGACGCGCATCACGGCAGCCGCCGACGCGACGGTCGTCGTGCGCTACGTGGTGGCGACCGATCCCGGCCTGCGCCATGTCGTGCGGCGCGGACGGGTCCGCACCGATGCCGACGTGGATCACACCGTCAAGGTCGACGTCGACGGCCTGCGCCCCGGCACGAGCTACTACTACCGCTTCCAGGTCGCGCGCCTGCTGCGCGACAAGGGCGATCGCGGCCGCGATCGCGGCGACGACGACGGCGACGGCGACGACCGCTGGGCGTCCGGCGACCACGATCGCCGCGGCGGAACCCCGCGCGAGCTCTCGCCGATCGGCCGCACCCGCACGCTGCCGGTCGGACGGACCGCTCGGCTGCGCATCGCGGTGGCCAGCTGCTCGAGCCTCGCGCACGGCTACTTCAACGCCTACCGCCGCATCGCCGAGCGCGCCGACCTCGACCTCGTCGTCCATCTGGGCGACTACCTCTACGAGTACGCCACCGGCCAGTACGGCAACCTGCGGGCCTACGAGCCGGCGACCGAGATCGTCACGCTGTCGGACTACCGGACGCGCCACGCGCAGTACAAGCGCGACCCCGACCTGCAGGAACTGCATCGCCAGCACCCCATGGTCGCGATCTGGGACGACCACGAGATCACCAACGACGCCTGGCGCGATGGCGCCGAGAACCACACCGAGGGGGCCGAGGGCCAGTGGCCCGGCCGCGTCGCGATGGGCCTGAAGGCCTACTACGAGTGGATGCCTGTCCGCGTGGTGGACCCCGACAACCTGCGCAAGAACAACCGCAGCTTCCAGCTCGGCGACCTGGTCGAGCTGGTGATGCTCGAGGAGCGCCTGAACGCGCGCTCACGCCAGCTCGGGACCATCAATGTCGGCGGTAGCAGCGGCTTCGTGCAGCAGGGGCCTTATCTCGATCCCGCGCGCGAGCTGCTCGGCAGCGAGCAGGAGCGCTGGCTTGCAAGCCGACTGCGGACTTCCGAGGCGAGATGGAAGCTGGTCGGTCAGGGCGTGATGTTCGCCCAGCTCAAGCTCCAGCCCGGCGCGAACGCGGCGGGAGGCGGCTTCTTCCTCAACCCGGACCAGTGGGACGGCTACCAGCCGGCCCGCGACCGCATCTTCGAGATCTTCAAGGGCAATGCAAGCGCGGCCCCGGTGGACAACGTCGTCGTGCTGACGGGCGACATCCACAGTTCCTGGGCTGCCGACCTGACGCAGGATCCGAACAATCCCGACACGGCGAACGGGGGCTACGACCCGGTCACGGGCACGGGCTCGCAGGCGGTCGAGTTCGTCGCGACCTCGATCACCTCGCCCGGCGTCGACGACCCGACCGGCCAGACCGCGGGCTTCCTGCGCCTCGTCAATCCGCACTTCAAGTACATCGACCTGAACCGGCGCGGCTACATGCTGCTGGACGTCGACGCGAACCGGGTCGTCTGCGAGTGGTGGTACGTCGATACGGTGGCGATGCCGAGCAAGCTCGAGACCTTCGGCGTCGCGATGCAGGTGCAGAGTGGCAGCCGGCGGGTCGCACCGTCCGGCCAATCCCTGCCAAGGCCGACGGCGCCGCCGCTGGCGCCCTGAGTCCCGGCCCAGCGGCTCAGCGGCTCAGCAGCCCAGCGCCACTGCCTGCACCGGCACGCCGCTGCGCGCGTCGATGACGACGAACTGCACGCGCCGCGGCCGCGGGCCGCTGACCGCATCGGGCACCGACTTCGGCGTGAAGCGCAGCGGCTGGTCGTCGACCAGCAGCACCTGCTGCAGTTCGCGCACCACCGCGTCGTGCTGCAGCGTCGCCCCGGCGTTCTCGCCGGCGCGCACTTGCGTGCGGTGATCGTTCTCGGTCACGGCCCAGTAGCCCATCAGCTCGGCCGGCGCCCTGGCGCCGCGGCGCGTGAGCTGGGCGACGTAGGCGTCGCCGTCGCGGCTCAGGCTCAGGTCGACGGTCGACGCGGCGGGCGCCGGCAGCGCCGGCCAGCGCCGGTAGTCGCGGGCGTTGACCAGCACCTGCGGCGTGTAGACGAAGCTCGCGCCGCTGCGCGACGCGGCATGGTTCTGGCGCCGCGTCCAGTCGGGGCTGGCGAAACGGTCGGTCCAGCCGAGGCGGTCCCAGTAGTCGACGTGGAAGGCCAGCGCGATGACGTCGCGGCGATCCTTCAGCGTGCCCAGCCACTTGTCGGCCGGCGGACAGGAATTGCAGCCCTCCGAGGTGTAGAGCTCGACGACCAGCGGCACCTGCTCCCCGGACCGGGCCGAGCAGGCCGCGGGCTCGGCGGTAACGGCCAGCGCCGGGATCGACAGCATCAGGGCGGACATGGCACGGCGCATCGCGGGCTCCTGCAGCGGATCATCCTGGTCAGTCGCGCCAGGCGGCCGGACCTTGCAGCGCGGGGCTCGTGGCACACTGCGCCGCCCATGAGATGCCCCTGCCTGCCGCTCGCCCCCCGCGCCCTGGTGGCCGCCCACCGCAGCGCCGTCCTGTGATGAGCAGGAACGCCGCACCGTTGCCAGGCCGTGTCGAGGACATCGAGCCCTTCTGGCTGGCTTTCCAGCGCGAATGCAAGGTCAGCGTCGAGGGATTCTCGGCCAGCGCCCTGGGCCACGACCGCGTGCTGGCCGACCAGCTGGCGGAGCTCGTCGTGAGCGGCATCAAGCGCGCCCACGCGACGCTGCGGCGCGACTTCCAGAAGGACCTCGAGCCGCTGCCGCAGCCGGGCGATCACCTGGTGGTGCTGGACGGCGAAGGCCGGCCCCGCGCGATCGTGCGCAACACGCATGTCGAGCTGCGGCACTTCAACGAGATCGACGACGAGTTCGCCTTCGAGGCCGGCGAGGGCGACATGAGCCTGGCCTGGTGGCTGACCGCGCACCGCCAGGATTTCGCCCAGCGCGCCGAGGAAGAGGGCTTCGAGGCCGACGAGCGGCTCGAGCTGGTGCTGGAGCATTTCGAGCTGGTCTGGCCCGTGCCGACGACGACCGGGGGTGGCGCATGAAGCCGGGTCCCGGCCTGGGTGGCGTCGCGCTGGCGCTGGGCCTGCTGCTACCGCCTGGCGCCGTCGCCCAGTCGGCCAGCGAGCCGCTCGAGACCACGCCGGCGCGCATGCGCCTGAATCTCGAGCGCACCGAGCTGCCGGGCGGCGAGGGCATGGGCCTGGTCGGCACCAGCTACCTGCTGGAGCTGCTGCCCGGTGTCTGGGCCGGTCCGGCCGCGTACGGCGCGATCACCGGCCAGCGTGGCGGCCTGTTCACCGTGGGCGGCGAGGTCGGCTGGCAGCGGCCGCTGGCCGGGCCGCTGGCGGTCGAGCTGGGCGCCGCACCAACAAGCGGACGGCGCGTTTCATCATGCGCAGCCGCCACGCCAAGAAG
>CAZUUU010000073.1:0-14155 GCA_964622685.1 uncultured Methylibium sp. | reverse complement strand
CAGTTGGTAGAGCAGCGGATTGAAAATCCGCGTGTCGGTGGTTCGATTCCGCCCCGAGCCACCAGATGAAGACGGCCCCTGCGAGGGGCCGTTTGCCTTTGCGGGCCGCGAACCAAGCGGCCCCGGCAGGCTCCAAGGGCCGCGGGGACCCCCGCACTACAATCGCCGCCGTTGTCGGCATGACGATCACAAGGACTGATACCCGTGTTCATTTCTGAAGCCTTTGCCCAGGCCGCTCCGGCCGCCGCCGCCGGTGGCGAGTCCAGCCTCATCACGATGCTGCCGCTGGTGCTGATGTTCGTGGTGCTGTACTTCGTGATGATTCGCCCGCAGATGAAGCGCCAGAAGGAGCACAAGGCCATGATCGACGCCCTGGCCAAGGGCGACGAGGTGGTCACGGCGGGCGGCGTGCTCGGCAAGGTGGCCAAGCTCGGCGACGGCTACCTGCATGTCGAGGTGGCCGACGGCGTCGAGCTGCAGGTGCAGCGCACCGCCGTGGTCCAGGTGCTGCCCAAGGGCACGCTGAAGTAGGCCAGGGGTCCGCGCCGCCGGCGCGGATCGGAACCAAGGCCGCGTCGCCTCCGGGTGTCGCGGCCTTTCGTGCAAACAAGGCGCCGCGTTCTCGCGGCGGCGGGACGGGCCCGCAAGGCCCGGGGATGCTGCGATGAACCGCTTTCCGTGGTGGAAGTACACGATCCTCGCGATCGCGCTGCTGGTCGGCCTGATCTACACGTTGCCGAACTTCTTCGGCGAGGCGCCGGCGGTCCAGGTGTCCAGCGGCAAGGCGACGCTGAAAGTCGACGCGGCGCTGGTGCCGCGCGTCGAGCAGGCCCTGAGTGCTGCCAACCTGCAGGCCGATTTCGTGCAACTGGACGGCAGCTCGGTCAAGGCGCGCTTCCGTGACACGGATGCGCAGATCAAGGCCAAGGACGTCATCGGCAAGGCACTGAACCCCGATCCCGCCGACCCGGGCTACATCGTCGCGCTGAACCTGCTGTCGCGGTCGCCGCACTGGCTGACCTCGCTGCACGCGCTGCCGATGTACCTCGGCCTGGACCTGCGCGGTGGCGTGCACTTCCTGATGCAGGTCGACATGAAAGCGGCGCTGACGAAGCGCGCCGACGCCCTGACCGGCGACATCCGCACGCTGCTGCGCGACAAGGGCATCCGCCATTCCGGCATCGTGCGCGAGGGCAATGCGGTCACCGTCAGCTTCCGCGACGCGGCGACGCTGGCCGCCGCGCGTGCCGCGCTCACGGAGCCGCTGCCCGACCTGCAATGGACCGAGGCCACGACGGGCGCCGACTTCCGGCTGACCGGGGCCCTGAAGGCCGACGCAGCCAGGCGCGTGCAGGACCAGGCGATCAAGCAGAACATCACGACGCTGCACAACCGCATCAACGAGCTCGGCGTGGCCGAGCCGGTGATCCAGCAGCAGGGCGCCGACCGCGTGGTGGTGCAGCTGCCGGGCGTGCAGGACACCGCGAAGGCCAAGGACATCATCGGCCGCACCGCGACGCTGGAACTGCGCATGGTCGACGACAGCGCCGAGGCCGGCGCGGCGATCACCGGCGCGGGCCCGGTGCCCTTCGGCGCCGAACGCTACGTCGAGCGCGGCGGGGCACCGCTGATCGTCAAGCGCCAGGTCATCCTGACCGGCGAAAGCCTGACCGACGCCCAGCCCGGCTTCGACGGCCAGACCCAGGAGCCGGCGGTGCACCTGACGGTCGACGCGAAGGGCGCGCGCATCATGCGCGACATCTCGCGCGAGAACATCGGCAAGCGCATGGCGATCCTGCTGTTCGAGAAGGGCAAGGGCGAGGTCGTCACCGCGCCGGTGATCCGCGGCGAACTCGGCTCGCGCTTCCAGATCTCGGGCCGCATGACGACGCAGGAAGCCAACGACACCGCGCTGCTGCTGCGCGCCGGCTCGCTGGCGGCGCCGATGGAGATCGTCGAGGAGCGGACCATCGGCCCGAGCCTGGGCGTCGAGAACATCGAGAAGGGCTTCAACAGCGTGATCTACGGCTTCACCGCGATCGCGCTGTTCATGTGCGGCTACTACCTTCTGTTCGGGCTGTTCTCGACGCTGGCGCTGGCCCTGAACCTGTTGCTGCTGGTGGCGGTGCTGTCGATGCTGCAGGCCACGCTGACGCTGCCCGGCATCGCGGCCATCGCGCTGACGCTGGGCATGGCGATCGACGCGAACGTGCTGATCAACGAGCGCGTGCGCGAGGAATTGCGCGCCGGCGCTTCGCCGCAGGCCGCGATCCACACCGGCTACGAACGCGCGTGGGCGACGATCCTCGACTCCAACGTCACCACGCTGATCGCCGGCGTGGCCCTGCTGGCCTTCGGCTCGGGCCCGGTGCGCGGCTTCGCGGTGGTGCACTGCCTGGGCATCCTGACCTCGATGTTCTCGGCGGTGCTGTTCTCGCGCGGTCTCGTGAACCTGTGGTACGGACGCCGCAAGAAGCTCAAGAGCGTGTCGATCGGCCAGGTGTGGCGACCTGACGGCGCCACGCCGCCGGCCGCGCAGGCCTGAGGGAGCGAGACGCCATGGAATTCTTCCGCATCAAGCGCGACATCCCGTTCATGAAGCACGCGTTGATCTTCAACGCGATCTCCTTCCTCACCTTCGCGGCCGCGGTGTTCTTCCTGGTCACGCGCGGCCTGCACTTCTCGATCGAGTTCACCGGCGGCACCGTGGTCGAGGTCGAGTACGCGCAGTCGGCCGACGTGCCCAAGGTGCGCAGCGCGGTCGAGGCACTCGGCTTCGGCGAGGTCCAGGTGCAGAACTTCGGCACTTCCCGGGACATGCTGGTGCGCCTGCCGCTGCGCGCGGACATCAAGCAGGACGAGGTCGTCGGCCGCGTGTTCGAGGCGCTCTGCAAGGCCGAGGGCGGCAGCGTGGCCCAGCGGCAGGCGGTCTCCGACCGGGGCGAGCAGATCAGCCGCCAGGTCTGCGAGGCCGGCGGCGCCGAGCCGGTGCAGCTCAAGCGCAGCGAGTTCGTCGGCCCGCAGGTCGGCAAGGAACTCGCGACCGACGGTGCGATGGCGCTCGGCTTCGTCGTCATCGGCATCATGATCTATCTCGCGATCCGCTTCGAATGGAAGTTCGCGGTCGCGGCGATCGTCGCCAACCTGCACGACGTCATCATCATCCTGGGCTTCTTCGCCTACTTCCAGTGGGAGTTCTCGCTGTCGGTGCTGGCGGCGGTGCTCGCGGTGCTGGGCTACTCGGTGAACGAGTCGGTGGTGATCTTCGACCGGATCCGCGAGGCCTTCCGGCGCTTCCGCAAGATGGACACGGCGCAGACCATCGACCACGCGATCACGTCGACGATGAGCCGGACCATCATCACCCACGGCTCGACGCAGATGATGGTGCTGTCGATGCTGCTCTTCGGCGGTGCGACGCTTCACTACTTCGCCGTGGCGCTGACGATCGGGATCCTGTTCGGCATCTACTCGTCGGTGTTCGTGGCGGCCGCCATCGCGATGTGGCTGGGCGTCAAGCGCGAGGACCTGGTGAAGCCTGGGGGCAACAAGAGCAACGATCCGGACGACCCCAACGCGGGGGCCGTGGTGTAGAGTTGAAACGAACTGTCAACTCCGCCGCCGCCCACCGTCTCCATGGCCGCTCCAGCCACACCCTCCGTCCTGGCCGCGCAAGCGAGACGGGTGTATCTGGAGGCGTTGCTGCTGGCCTTGCCGGCAGCCCTGCAGTCGGTGCTGAACGGTGCGCACCGGCTCGCCAACGAGAAGGCTGACCCCCAGACCTCGCACAAGCGAGTCAATGTCGCGATGGACCTGAAGCGGCCGCTGCCGCACTGGCAGCAGGCCCTGAGCGACGCACTCGCCAGCGTGCCCGGCCTGCCGCCGGCGGCCCGGCCTTCGCTCGCCTCGGTGCCGGCGGCCAGCATGAGCGGTTCCGGCGCCCCGCTGCAGCTCGTGGACGACGACACGATCGAGGTCGAGATCCTGAGCTCGCGGCTGGCGCTGGCGATGATGGACAAGGCCTCCTGGGAGTTCACGGACCTGCGTTCGCGCATGTCGCACCTCGAGAAGCGCGAGGAACTCGACAGCGCCGACGTCCTGCGCCCGCACGTCGTGGCGCGCATGGTCATCGACACCTGGCGCGGCGCCTCGCTGTCGCTGGAGCACTGGCGCACCATCCACAAGGTGCTGCACGAGACCTTCGGCGAACTGGTCGAGGAGGCCTACCACGAGACCAACCGCTGGCTGCTCGAGCACGGCGTGCGGCCCGAGATCGACCTGCGGCCCTTCATCCGGCGCTCCATCGGCGGCCACGTCGCCGCGATTCCCGTGACGTCCGGCTTCGGCGACATCGCCGACCCGCACGGCGTTCGGCGCGCCAACGTCGTGGTCGGGCCGTCGACGGGCGGCGTCGGCGTCGGCGACGAAACCCGGCTGATCACGCGCATCGGCGGCCTGGCGCGCAGTGCCGGGCATGCCGAGGCCGTGCTGGGCCGGCTGAACAAGCTGGTCGGGCGGCAGGTGCCGAGCTTCGCCGACACGGCCGACATGCGGCCGTCGCCGAACTTCCAGCGCGCGATCTCCGACGCGCAGGCTGCGGTGCAGCGACAACTCGCCACCACCGGGCGCGACGAGCGCGGACCGATCAGCACCCCCGCGCTGCTGCAGGAGCTGAACCAGCGCAAGCGCGCCCTGAAGGAAGCGGCCACCACCCAGGTCGAACGGGCCACCATCGAGATCGTCGCGCTGCTGTTCCAGAGCATCCTGACCGAGGAGAAGATCCCGGCGACGGTGCGCGTGTGGTTCGCGCGGCTGCAGATGCCGGTCCTGCGCGTCGCGGTCAGCGAGCCGGACTTCTTCGCCACCACCGACCACCCGGCGCGCAAGCTGATCGACCGCATGGGCGCCTGCGTGATGGGCTTCGACATCTCCTCGCGTGCCGCTGGCGATGCGCTCGACAAGGAGATCAAGCGCGTGGTGCAGGTGGTCGAGGCCTATCCCGACACCGGCCGGCGCGTGTTCCAGACCGTGCTGACCGAGTTCGAGCGCTTCCTCGAGCACTACTTCAAGAACGAGAACGAGGCCACGCGCAAGGGCGTGTCGCTGGCGCAGCAGGTCGAGCAGCGCGAGACGCTGGCGATCCAGTACACGATCGAGCTGCGCAAGATGCTCAACGAGATGCCGGTCCAGGAAGGCGTTCGCAACTTCCTGTTCCAGGTCTGGGCCGACGTGCTGGCGACGACGGCGCTCAAGCACGGGGCGGCCAGCGAGCCCACCAAGCAGATGAAGCGCGCGGCCGCCGACCTGATCTGGTCGGCCGGCGCCAAGGTGTCGCGTGAAGAACGGGCCGACGTGATCCGCCGCCTGCCGCCGCTGCTGAAGACGCTGCGCGAAGGCATGGCGGAGGCCGGCCTGGCGACCGAGAAGCAGGACGAGCACATCCAGGCGCTGAACGATTCGCTCGCGGCGGCCTTCACCGCCAAGGCCGCGGCGATCCCGGCCGAGCGCCTGGACGAGTTGATGGGCCGCCTCGAGGACCTGGAGCAGATGCTGCCCGACGCCGAGGACCTGCAGATCGACGAGTCGATCGTGATGGACCTGTCGGGCCACGAGAGCAGCGAACTGCAGATCGTCACCGACGGCGGCTCGATGCCGACGCCGGCGATGCTGGCCTGGGCGCGCGAGTTGCAGGTCGGCGGCTGGTACATGCTCGAGCACCGCGGCCGCATCGAGGCCGTGCAACTGGCCTGGCACGGCATGCGCAAGCAGCTGAGCCTGTTCGTGTCGCAGCAGGGACGCGGCACGCTGTTCCAGCAGCACCGGCTGGCGTCCTTCCTGCAGGCGGGCCTGTTGATTCCGGCCCAGGACGAGGCGCTGACGGTGCGCGCCACGCGCAGCGCGCTGGCCAAGCTCGACGCCGACCCGCAGCGCCTGCTCAGCTAGTGGATCAGGCGGTCCTCGTCGTCGACGAAGAGTTCGTCGAGGATCAGGGCGTCCGGCTCCTCGCCCAGGCTCCAGAACACCATCAGCACGATGATCTTCAGGTCTTCGAGGGCCAGCGGACTGGCAGGAATGGCCATGGCGCGGTCGATCACCATCTCGCGCATCGGTGGGCGGAGCACGCCGGCGGATTCGAGGAAGCTGACGAAGCCGATCGAGGCTTCGCCCAGGTGGTCCTGCTCGGCGGTCGAGTAGACCCGCAAGGCACCGGCACTTTGCGACCCGCCGTGCGACTCGGCGGCCTCGGCCAGGCCGGCCAGCCAGCTCAGCGCGTCCTCGATTTCCTCGTTCTCGAAACCCACGGCCGAGAGCTTGCGCGACAGCTGCCGGTGATCGGGGCAGGCGCCCGGCTCCCAGTAGTTTTCGTAGAGGTAAACGAGAACATCGAACATGATTTGAAGATACCACAGGGGTCCGTGGCGAAGCCGCGGAACAGGGCCGTGGCCGCATCGCGACCGGGGCGATCGAACGCCGGCTCAGCCCCGCACGAGGCGCTGGAACAGCTGGCCCGGCAGACGCACGACCTCGCCTGCAAGCTCCAGTTCCAGCAAGCGAGCGCTCAGTTCGGCGGGTGGCTCTCCCAGCCGGGCGGCGAGCGCGTCCAGGGTCACGGGTTCGTGGCCGAGCGCGTCGAGCAAGGGGTCACCGTTCCGATCGCCAGCGGTCGGGGCAGATGACGGGGATGCCGTGCCGATGCGCAACTCCTCGAGGATGTCGCCCGCGCTGTCGACGAGCTTGGCACCCTGCTTGATCAGCGCGTGGCAGCCGCGCGACTGCGGCGAATGGATCGAGCCCGGGATCGCGAACACCTCGCGCCCGGCCTCGACGGCCAGCCGCGCGGTGATCAGCGAGCCCGAGCCGAGGGCCGCCTCGACCACCAGCGTGCCACGGCTCAGGCCCGCGATGATGCGATTGCGACGCGGAAAGTTGGCCGGCAGCGAGGGCATGCCCAGTGGGTACTCGCTCAGCACCAGGCCTTGTTGGGCGATCCGGCGAGCCAGCGCCAGGTTGCGCTTCGGGTAGACGACGTCCAGCCCGGTGCCGACCACGGCGATCGTGGATCCCGCTGCGTCGAGTGCCCCCTCGTGGGCGGCGGCATCGATGCCCATCGCGAGCCCGGAGACCACGGTGAGCCCGGCATCGCCCAGCGTGCGTGCAAAGGCGCGCGCGTTCTCTGCGCCCTGCGGCGTCGGGTTGCGGCTGCCGACGACGGCGATGCTGGCGTTGTCGAGCAGATCCGCCCGTCCCATCGCGTACAGCAGCAGCGGCGGATCCGCGGTCTGCAGCAGCAGTTGCGGATAGCCGGGATCGCCCAGCGCAACGACGTGGCGCGGTGCGCCTTCGGCCGTCTGCAGCCATCGCCAGGTCGTCTCGACCAGGGCGTCGAGCGTGTCGGGCGGTCGGGCCAGGGTCTCGGCGAGCGCGGGGCCCAGCACGCTCCGGTGGGCCGCCGTGGGGGCCGCGAAGACCGCCTCCGGCGAGCCGAAGGCCGCCAGCAGGCGGCGACCGTGCTCCAGGCCGATCTGCGGGGTCTCGATCAGCCGCAGCCAGCCCGCGAGTTCTTCGCGCTCGAGCATGGCCGGCCGGGGGCGCGCGGCGCCGCGTGACTCAGGGTTCGGTGAAGCGGTCGCCGCGGGTCACGGGATCCTGGACGTTCAGGATCAGCGCGTAGGACATGCGATCGAAGACGCGGAACACGAACAGCAGGCCGTGACGCTCGTCGGGCAGGCGGATCGGCTGGGCCGCTCCGCCTTGCGTCAGGTCGCGCTCCAGCGCACCGGCGCGCCACAGGGCCAGCACGTGGCCGCGCTCGAGGCCGTCGCGCGCGCCCCGGTTCAGCGACACGATCTGGTTCTGGCCGGCGTTCAAGGCCTCGCCGTACACGGACACGATGCGGCCGTTGACCGGCGCGGACGGCGGCCGCGGCACGTAGGGCTCGTAGTCCTTGGCCTGGGCCGGGGCGAGGCGATCGGCCACGCGGGCCTCCAGCGTCGTGGCCGTCAGGCGGAAGGTGGCGGGCACGACCTCGCCGCGGCTGTTGGTCTCGCCTTCGCGCTCGTACTCGGCACTGGCGACGTAGGTGCCTTCGTAGCCGAGCACCGCATTGGAATCGGGATCGACCAGCGGCTTGGCCTGCTGGAAGACGCGCCATTCACGCGTGTTGCCGACGTTGCCGCGGACGTAGGCCAGGTCGCCCTTGCCGAGCAGCACGCGGCCTTCCTGGGCGGCCACGATGCGCGGCGCGCGGTCGAGCTCGTCGCTGTCGAGGATCACCGCGTCGTTCAGGAAACTCTCGATGAACTTCAGCGGCACCGAGGTGATCGGGCCGCCCGAGGGGCCGACGTCGCGCACGCGCGGCGAAAGCCGCACGGTGTCGCCCGGCTGGCCGCCGGCCATGCGCAGGCGGGCGCGGTCGCCGCTGCGCTCGAGCAGGAGCTGCTGTCCCGGGTAGATCAGGTGCGGGTTGCGGATCTGATCGAGGTTCATGCCCCACAGCTCGGGCCAGCGCCAGGGACGCTTGAGGTAGAGGCTGGAGATGTCCCACAGCGTGTCGCCGCGTTTGACGGTGTACTGGTCCGGGGCATTCGGCGCCAGTTCGGACAGCGGCACGCCGGCCTGGGCCACCTGCTGCGCCGTGGCGCGCTGCTGCGAGGTGATCGGGAAGTTGGGTTCGGCAGCCGCCGCCGACATCGAACCGCCGACGGCCGCGGCCGACAACAGGGCGGTCGCGAACAGACCAAGGGGCCGGCGGGCAGCGGGAACGTGACGTGTCATCGATCTCTCTCCGTGGACGCCGGTTCCAACCCATCCGCCGCCCTGTGGTCTTTGCGAGGGCTGTACCCCCGTGCCGCGCTTGGGGGAAAATCCTCACTTCGTTTCGAAGATTCTGCCCATAAACCCTTGATGCCGCAATGAAACCGGCCGGGCGCTGGGGCTGCGCAACGGTAGCCCTTCACGCCCCATCGTTGCGTGCGGTCCACACGCGGCATCTGACGCATTTCGTTACCCTGAGCCCGCCATGGCCCTGCTCGACATCCTCTGCTACCCCGACCCCCGCCTGCACAAGATCGCCAAGCCGGTGGCGAGCGTGGACGACCGCATCCGTCAGCTGGTCGACGACATGCTCGAGACCATGTACGAGGCCCAGGGCATCGGCCTGGCAGCGACCCAAGTCGACGTGCACGAGCGCGTCATCGTGATCGACGTCTCCGACGAACGTGACGAGCCGCGCGTGCTGATCAACCCCGAGCTGCTGTCGGCCAGCGAGGAGATGCTGGTCGGCGATGAGGGCTGCCTGTCGGTGCCCCAGATCTACGATCGCGTGCCGCGGCACGCCCGCATCCGGGTGCGGGCGCTGGGGCGCGACGGCCAAGCCTACGAGTTCGATGCCGACGGGCTGCTGGCGGTGTGCGTCCAGCACGAGATGGACCATCTGATGGGGAAAGTCTTCGTCGAGTACCTGTCGCCGCTCAAGCGCAACCGCATCAAGAGCAAGCTGCTGAAGAAGACGCGCGAGGAAGCGCGCTCCTGAGGGCGGCTCCCATGAGGATCGCCTTCGCCGGCACGCCGGAGTTCGCCGGCGTCGCGTTGCAGCACCTGCTGGCGGCCGGCTTCGAGGTGCCGCTGGTGCTCACCCAGCCCGACCGGCCGGCCGGTCGCGGCATGAAGCTGCAGGCCTCCCCGGTCAAGCAGCTGGCGCTGGCCCGAGGCCTGGCGGTGGTGCAGGCGCGGGGCCTGCGGCTGGACGGCAAGTACGCTGGCGATGCCGAGGCGGCCCGCGCGGCCCTGGTCGCCGCGGACCTGGACGCGATGGTGGTCGCTGCCTACGGCCTGATCCTGCCGCGCTGGGTGCTCGAGCTGCCGCGGCGCGGCTGCCTCAACATCCATGCCTCGCTGCTGCCGCGCTGGCGCGGCGCCGCGCCCATCCACCGGGCCGTCGAGGCCGGCGACGAACGGACCGGCATCACCATCATGCAGATGGACGAGGGCCTGGACACCGGCGCCATGCTGCGGGTCGAGCCCGAGACGATCCGCCCGGACGACACGACCGCGACGCTGCATGACCGCCTTGCAGTGCTGGGCGGCCGCCTGATCGTCGAGGCGCTGGAGGCGGTGGCCCGTCGCGGCCTGCAAGCCCACCCGCAGCCCGCCGACGGCGTCAGCTACGCGCACAAGGTCGACAAGGCCGAGGCAGCGATCGACTGGACCCGGCCGGCCGCGCAGATCGAGCGCCGCGTGCGCGCCTTCGACCCCTTTCCGGGCGCCCACTTCAGCTTCGACGGCCAGACCGTGAAGCTGTGGCGGGCCAAGGTCCTGCCCGGCGCCGGTGACCCGCCGGGCGCCGTGCGCCTGACCGGAGACGCCCTGCGCATCGCCTGCGGCGACGGCGTGCTCGACCTGCTGGAGCTGCAGCGCCCCGGCGGGCGCCGCGTCGGGGTGCGGGAGTTCCTGGCGGCCCGGCCGCTGCGCCCGCAAGGCCATTGAACTCGGGGCGCCGGCCCGCATCTACGGCACAGCGCCAGTGCGGCGCGACGAAGGGAACGACGAGATGTTCAATCTGATGAAGACCGCCATCCTGATGGCCGCCATCACGGCGCTGTTCATGGCGATCGGCTCGGTGCTCGGTGGCCAGCAGGGCATGGTGATCGCGCTCGTGATCGCGCTGGGCATGAACTTCTTCAGCTACTGGTTCAGCGACAAGATGGTGCTGAAGATGTACAACGCGCAGCAGGTCGACGAGACCAGCGCGCCCCAGTTCTATCGCATGGTCGCCGAGCTGGCGCAGAAGGCCGGGCTGCCCATGCCCAAGGTCTACCTGATCCAGGAAGATGCGCCCAACGCCTTCGCGACCGGCCGCAACCCGGACCACGCCGCGGTGGCCGCGACCACCGGCATCCTGCGCGTCCTGACCGAGCGCGAACTGCGCGGCGTGATGGCGCACGAGCTGGCGCACGTGAAGCACCGCGACATCCTCATCAGCACGGTCAGCGCGACCATGGCCGGTGCGATCTCGATGCTGGCCAACTTCGCGATGTTCTTCGGCGGCCGCGGCAGCGACGGCCGGCCGGCCAACCCGATCGCGTCCATCGCCGTGATGCTGCTGGCGCCGCTGGCCGCCAGCCTGATCCAGATGGCGATCAGCCGCGCACGCGAGTTCGAGGCCGACCGCGGCGGTGCCGAGATCTCCGGCGACCCGCAGGCCCTGGCGAGCGCGCTGCAGAAGATCCAGCGCTACGCCCAGGGCATCCCGATGGAAGCCGCCGAGCGCCACCCCGAGACGGCGCAGATGATGATCATGAACCCGTTGTCCGGCGGCGGCCTGCGGGGGCTGTTCAGCACCCATCCCGCCACCGAGGAGCGCGTCGCCCGGCTGATGGAGATGGCGCAGAACGGCGTGCGGGCCTGACGGCGCGCTCGCCGCGACGGCCCCGCGCATTGCGGGGCCGTTGTCCTTCTGGGCCTCAAGTTGCCGGCAGGCGGGTCGATAAGACTGCGAAGCTTCCGAGCCGACCATGCCCCGCCTCCTGCCCATCACCCTCTTCTGCGCTGCCGCGCTGCTGGCCGGCTGCGACCTGACCGGCAGCGACGCGGCCGAGAAGGTCGCCGCCTTGCGCGAGGCCGACGGCAAGGCCGTCGGCAGCGCCTGCCGCCACGCCGGCCGCGCCATCGAGGACTGCTACCTGCTCAATCCCAAGGCCCAGCGCGCGGCGGTCTTCGCGGGCTGGCGCGAGATGGACGAGTACATGCGCGAGAACAAGCTCGAGGCCGTCGTGCCCGCGCTCGATCGCCCGGCGGCGAAGACGCCGGAGCCGGCCGAGCCGCCCCGCAGCGAAGCGGCCGCCGCCCCGGCCGAGGCGGCCTCGATGCCCCGCCTCAAGCCGAAGATCCGCGTCAAGCCCGACCACTCCTGAGCACGGCCTGTCGCGCCGGCCGGCGGCCGATGCCGCCCGCGATGCGATCCGTCGCAGGCCTGTCGACCCGGGTGCTCGGCGCGTCCAGACTCCCGTGATCGTCACCACCGGAGATCTGCCATGTCCGACGCCATCCGCCTGCTGCGGCGCACCTGCCTGCTGGGCGCCCTGGGACTGCTGCTCGGCGCCGTCGGGACCAGCGCCCGAGCCGAGAGCGCATCGGGCTCCGGCAAGCCCGCCACCGAGACCCGCGCGATCAGCGGCTACCACGGTGTCTCGCTGAAGGCGCCGTTCAAGGTGGTGCTGCGTGCCGGCGGCCGCGAGGGCGTGACGCTGCGCGGCGACGACAACCTGCTGGCGCTGGTCGAGACCCGCGTCGTCGAAGCCCGCAGCGGCCAGCCCGGCCCGGCGCTGGAACTGCGCTGGCGCGACGGCGTGCGCGTCTCGCCGCGCGAGGAGATGCTGATCACGGTCGACGTCGTGAACCTGCGCCACGTCACGGTCGCCGGCTCCGGCGAGGTGAGCGGCGACGCGCCGCCCGCGCCCTCGCTGGCCCTGCGCGTCGCCGGGTCCGGCGACATCGCGTTGCGGCAGGTCCGCACCGACGACCTGGCCATCGGCGTGGCCGGCAGCGGCGACGTCAAGGTCGCCGGCCGCGCGACCAAGCTCGCGGTGACGGTCTCGGGCAGCGGCGACGTCGATACCGACGCGCTCGAGGCCGACGAGGTCGCCGTGCAGGTGGCCGGGAGCGGTGATGCAGCCGTCACCGCGCGCAAGAGCCTGACCGTGGCCATCGCCGGCAGCGGCGAGGTCGTGCACCGCGGCGAGGCCCAGCCGCAGGTCTCGGTCGCGGGCAGCGGGCACGTCCGGCGCCGCTAGGTGGCGGTCCGGTGCCGGCCCGCTTGGGCCTGCGCCGCGCTCGCCGGGCCGGCGGTGGGACAATCGACGCATGCTTCCCCCGTCGCTGCGCGCCGTCGTCCGGCATCCCGACTACCGCGCTGGCCTGCGCGACATGACCGGCCCGTCGCTGGGCATCGCGGCCTGGGGCCTGGTGACCGGCGTGGCGATGGTCAAGAGCGGCCTGTCGGTGCCGCTGGCGCTGCTGATGAGCTTCACGGTCTTCGCCGGCAGCGCGCAACTCGCCGTCGTGCCGCTGATCGCGCTCGGCGCGCCGGTGTGGGTGATCTGGGCGACCGCCTTCTGCGTCAACCTGCGCTTCGTCATCTTCAGCGCCCAGTGGCGGCCTTACTTCATGCGCTTCTCGCAGCGGCAACGGATGGCGCTCGGCTACTTCTCGGGCGACATCAACTACGTGCTGTTCATGAAGCGCTATCCCGAGCCGCCGGCCGAGGGCGAGGCGCCCGACGGACAGATCGAGTACTTCTGGGGCTCGGTGACGTCGAACTACACCGCCTGGCAGCTGCCGTCGGTCATCGGCATCCTGCTGGCCGACGTGATCCCGACGCAATGGGGCCTGGGCTTCGCCGGCACGCTGGCCCTGCTGGGCCTGACCTACGCGCTGGTCTCCGACCGCGCCACCCTGCTGGCCGCCGTGATCGCCGGTGCCGCTGCCATCGCGGCCTTCGCGCTGCCCTTCAAGCTGCACATCGTGGTGGCGATCGCTGCCGCGATCTGCGTCGGGCTGCTGATGGACGGTGGCGATGACGCCGGCCGACGCCTGCGCGCCTACCTCGACCGCGCCGCCGGCCGGCGCGGCGGCCCGCTGCAACGGAAGGTGGGTGCGGCATGAACATGAGCCTCACCGAGTTCCTGTTCACGATCGCCGGCCTGACGGTGATCACGGTGGTCACTCGCTCGTTCTTCTTCCTGTCCGAGCGCGAGCTGGTGCTGCCCGGCTGGGTCAAGCGCGGGCTGCGCTACGCGCCGCTGGCCGCGCTGGCCGCGGTCGTCGTGCCCGAGATCCTGATGAGCCAGGGCCGCCTGGTCACCGAACCCTGGTTCGACGCGCGCTTCCATGCCGCCATCGCGGCGACGGCCTACTACTTCTGGCGCCGCAGCATCCTGGGCACGATCGTCGTCGGCATGGCGGTGCTGCTGCCGCTGCGGCTGGGCCTGGGCTGGTGAGGCGCTCCGCATTCATTCCTGGAGGAGAGGGTTCTTGAAGGTTCTGCGCTTTTCCGATCTCGTCGAACAGGGCCGCGTCGCCGGACAGCGCGTCTTCATCCGTGCCGACCTCAACGTGCCGCAGGACGACGCCGGCCACATCACCGAGGACACGCGCA
>CAZUUU010000072.1:0-14271 GCA_964622685.1 uncultured Methylibium sp. | reverse complement strand
CGCGCTGGATCCGCAGTTGCCCCAGGTCACGGTCAGCCTGTGAGCGCCACCCTGCCCGTGCCGACCGCGTCCGCCACCGCCCCGACCGGCGTGCTGGCCACGATGCGCTGCGTGCTCGTGCGCGACCTGCGCATCGCGCTGCGCCGCCGCGCCGACACGGCCGCGGCCCTTTTCTTCTTCGTCATCGTCGTCAGCCTGTTCCCGCTCGGCGTCGGCCCCGAGCCGCAACTGCTGCGCACGATGGCGCCCGGCGTGCTGTGGGTGGCGGCATTGCTGGCCTCGATGTTGTCGCTGGCGCGGCTGTTCGCCGACGACCACCACGACGGCACGCTCGAGCAGCTGCTGCTGGCCGCCTGCCCCTTGCCGCTGCTGGTGCTGGCCAAGATCGCTGCGCACTGGCTGGTGTCGGGGCTGATGCTGGCGCTGATCTCGCCGCTGCTGGCGCTGCAGTTCGGCCTGGACGCGCCAGCCACCGGCGTGCTGCTGCTGTCGCTGCTGCTGGGCACACCGCTGCTCAGCCTGATCGGCGCCATCGGCGCGGCGCTGACGGTCGGCGTGCGCGGCGCCGGGGTGCTGCTGTCGCTGCTGGTGCTGCCGCTCTACGTGCCGGTGCTGATCTTCGGCGCCGGTGCGGTCGAGGCCAGCGCCGCCGGCCTGGGCAGCGCCGGACACTTTTCGTTGCTGGGAGCGATGCTGCTGGTGGCACTCTTCCTCGCCCCCTGGGCCTGCGCCGCGGCCCTGCGGATCGCTCTGGACTGAAGCGATTGCACAATCCCGGCTGCCCGACCGCACCCGCCATGACCCGCCCGATCAACTGGTTCAAGTACGCCGCGCCCCTGCGCTTCTACCCGCTGGCGGGCAAGGCCATCCCGTGCTTCGCCGTCGCCGCGGTGCTGTTGACGATCGCCGGCCTCTACATCGGCTTCTTCGTCGCGCCGACCGACGCCACCCAGGGCGAGGCCTACCGCATCATCTTCATCCATGTGCCGGCGGCCTGGATGTCGATGGTGCTGTACGTCGCGATGGCCTTCTGGGCCGCCGTCGGCCTGATCTTCAACGCCCGGCTGGCCTCGATGCTGGCCGGCGCCATCGCCCCGACCGGCGCGCTGATGACCTTCCTGGCGCTGTGGACCGGCGCGCTGTGGGGCAAGCCGACCTGGGGCACCTGGTGGGTCTGGGACGCGCGGCTGACGTCCGAGCTCATCCTGCTCTTCCTCTACATCGGCTTCATGTCGCTGCACGCGGCCATCGAGGATCCGCGCCGGGCGGACCGAGCCGCCGCGCTGCTGGCCATCGTCGGCGTGGTGAACGTGCCGATCATCTACTTCTCGGTGCAGTGGTGGAACACGCTGCACCAGGGCGCCTCGGTCAGCCTGACGCGCGCACCCAGCATGGCCACGACGATGCTGACCGGCATGCTGATCATGGCGCTGGCCTTCTGGGCCTACTGCTTCGCGGTCGTGCTGGCGCGGCTGAGGACCATCATCCTGGAGCGCGAGGCCCATGCGGGCTGGACGCGCGACGAGCTGGGCGCCGCATGAACTGGTCGAGCGTCTCCGACTTCCTGGCGATGGGCGGCTATGGCCTCTACGTCTGGGGTTCGTTCGGCATGGTCGCGGCGACGATCGCGATCGAGGTCTGGCAACTTTTCTCGCGTCGCGCCGCTCAGAAGCGCATGACCGACACAGAACTGGGAGGCAGCGACGCATGAAGGCCAGAACCAAACGCGCCATGGCGATCGTCGGCGGGCTGGCCACGCTGGGTGCGGCGGCCGCCCTCGTGCTCAACGCCTTCCAGAGCAATCTGGTGTTCTTCTTCAGCCCCTCGCAGGTGGTTGCCAAGGAGGCTCCGCTCGAACGGAGCTTCCGCCTCGGCGGCCTGGTCGAGATGGGCAGCATCCAGCGCGACCCGCAGTCGCTGACAGTCCGCTTCGTCGTGACCGACATGGCCCAGACGACGCCGGTCACCTACACCGGCCTGCTGCCCGACCTCTTCAAGGAGGGCAAGGGTGTCGTGGCCCAGGGCAAGCTCGGCAGCGACGGCGTGTTCCGCGCCGAGCAGGTGCTGGCCAAGCACGACGAGAACTACATGCCGCCCGAGGCCGCCGCCGCGCTGGAGCAGGCCCGCCACGGCAAGCTGCCGACCCGCGAGGCCGGCATACCGGCCCCGTCGGCGGCCACCGGAGTCCGCCCATGATCCCTGAACTCGGCCACCTGGCACTGATCCTGGCGCTGGCGATGGCGCTCGCGCAGAGCGTGCTGCCGCTGATCGGCGCCTCGACCGGCAACGCCGCCTGGATCGCGCTGGCCCGCCCCTCGGCGCGCGGCCAGTTCCTGTTCGTCGCGATCGCCTACGCCTGCCTCACCTACGCCTTCGTCAACAACGATTTCTCGGTGCTGCTGGCGGCCGAGCATTCCAACTCGCGCCTGCCGCTGATGTACCGCATCACCGCGGTCTGGGGCAACCACGAGGGCTCGATCCTGCTGTGGGCGCTGATCCTGGCCGGCTGGACCGTCGCGGTCGCCAGCTTCTCGAAGTCGCTGGACGACCGCAGCGTGGCGCGCGTGCTGGGCATCATGGGCCTGGTGAGCTGCGGCTTCCTGCTGTTCACGCTGCTGACCAGCAACCCCTTCATCCGGCTGCTGCCCGCGGCGGCCGACGGCAAGGACCTGAACCCGCTGCTGCAGGACCCGGGGATGATCATCCACCCGCCGATGCTCTACATGGGCTATGTCGGCTTCGTCGTGGCCTTCGCCTTCGCGATCTCGGCACTGATCTCGGGCCGGCTCGACGCCGCGTGGGCGCGCTGGTCGCGGCCCTGGACCACGGTGGCCTGGTGCTTCCTGACCCTGGGCATCGCGCTCGGCAGCTTCTGGGCCTACTACGAGCTCGGCTGGGGCGGCTGGTGGTTCTGGGACCCGGTCGAGAACGCCTCCTTCATGCCTTGGCTGGTCGGCACCGCGCTGATCCATTCGCTGGCCGTGACCGAGAAGCGCGGCGGCTTCAAGATGTGGACGGCGCTGCTGGCGATCCTGGCCTTCTCGCTGTCGCTGCTGGGCACCTTCATCGTCCGCTCGGGCGTGCTGAGCTCGGTGCACGCCTTCGCCACCGACCCGGCGCGCGGTGTCTTCATCCTGGCCTTCCTGGCGCTGGTGATCGGCGGTTCGCTGGCGCTGTTCGCGTGGCGCGCGCCCAAGGTCGGCATCGGCGGCAGCTTCGAGCCGGTTTCTCGCGAAGCCATGCTGCTGGCCAACAACGTGCTGCTGCTGGTGGCCGCGGCGGCGGTGATGCTGGGCACGCTCTACCCGCTGGTGCTGGACGCGCTGGGCATGGGCAAGATCTCGGTCGGCCCGCCCTACTTCGACGCCGTCTTCGTGCCGCTGATGGCGCCGGCGCTGTTCCTGATGGGCATCGGCCCGATCGCGCGCTGGCGCCAGGCCGGGGTCATCGACCTGGCGCGCAAGCTGCGCTGGGCGCTGGCCGTCAGCGCCGTCGCCGCGGTCGTCGCGCCGCTGCTGCTGGGTCGCTGGTCGCCGATGATCGGCTTCGGCCTGCTGATGGCGGCGTGGATCGCCTGCAGCACCGTCCATCACCTGGTCACGCGGGTGCGCGAGCACTCGGCCGGCACCGTCGAGGCGCTGCGGCGCCAGCCCCTGTCGTGGTACGGCATGCTGCTGGCGCACTTCGGTGTCGCCGTGTTCGTCGTCGGCGTCACCATCGTCGGCGGCTACCAGGTCGAGAAGGACCTGCGCATGGAGCCCGGCGACACCACGACGCTGCAGGACTACACGCTGCGTTTCGACGGCGTGCGCGACGCCCGCGGCCCCAACTACGACGCCGCGCGCGGCGCGCTGACCGTCAGCCGCGACGGACAGGCGATCCGCACGCTGGAGCCCGAGCGCCGGCTCTACACCGTCAGCCGCATGCCGATGACCGAGACCGCGATCGACCGCGGACTGACGCGCGACCTCTACGTGTCGCTCGGCGAGCCGCTCGGCGTGTCGGCCTGGAGCGTGCGCGTCTACTACAAGCCCTTCGTCGGCTGGATCTGGGGCGGCTGCGTGCTGATGGCGCTCGGCGGCTTCCTCGCCGTGCTGGACCGCCGCTACCGCGCCGTGCGTCGCCGTGCCGATGCACCGCAGCCGGACGGCGGTGCGCCGGATGCCGCTGCAGCGGCCCGGCCGGTGGCGGCGAAGGTCGTCGCGCGATGAAGCGTTCGCTGCGTTTCCTGCTGCCGCTGGCGGTCTTCCTGCTGCTGGTCGGCTTCCTGGCCAAGGGCCTGAAGCTCGATCCGCGCCAGGTGCCTTCGCCGCTGATCGACAAGCCGGCGCCGGCCTTCAGCCTGCCGCTGCTGTCGGCGCCCGATCGCGTGCTGTCCGACCAGGACCTGCGCGGCCAGGTCTGGCTGCTCAACGTTTGGGCCTCGTGGTGCGTGGCCTGCCGCCAGGAGCATCCGCTGCTGGTCGACCTGGCCCGCAGCGGCACGGTGCCGATCTACGGCCTGAACTACAAGGACAAGCGCGACGACGCGCTGGCCTGGCTCAAGCAGCACGGCGACCCGTACAAGCTGTCGCTGGCCGACACCGCCGGGCTGGTCGGCATCGACTACGGCGTCTACGGTGTGCCCGAGACCTTCGTCATCGACCAGGCCGGCGTGATCCGCCTCAAGCACATCGGCCCGGTGACGCCGGCCGCGTTGACGGGCACCATCCTCCCGCTGGTCGACAAGCTGAGGAAGTCCGGTGGCTGACCGCCTGCTGTCGACGGTCCTGCTGGCCCTGGCCCTGGCGCTCGCCGGCAATACGCTCGCGAAGGATGCCGCCCCGCTGGCCGACGATCCGGTGCTGCAAGCGCGCGTGATCCGCATCGCCGAGGAACTGCGCTGCCTGGTCTGCCAGAACGAGACCATCGCGGCGTCCAACGCTGACCTGGCGGTCGACCTGCGCAACCAGATCCGCGTGCAGATCGGCCAGGGCCGCAGCGACGCGGAGATCCGCGACTTCATGGTCCAGCGCTATGGCGACTTCGTGCTGTACCGCCCGCCGCTGAAGTCCAGCACGCTGGCGCTGTGGCTCGGCCCCTTCGTGCTGCTGCTCGTCGCCGGCGCGGTGCTGTTGCGCCAGATCCGCCGCCGCCGCGCGCAGATCGCCGCGCGCGAGCTGACGCCCGCCGAAGCCGAACGCGCCCGCCGCCTGCTCGGCGAAGAGAACTCACCCGCCTCATGACCCTGTTCTGGATCGCCGCGGCCGCGATGGTCGCGCTCGCGCTGGCCCTGCTGCTGCCCCCCCTGGCGCGACGTCGCGATGCGGCTGCGTCGATCGACGCGGCGCGCAACGACAACCTGCAGGTGCTGCGCGACCAGCTGCAGCAGCTCGATGCCGAGCTGGCCGCCGGCACGCTGACGCCCGAGCAGCACCGCGAGTCGCGTGCCGAGATCGAACGCCGCGCGCTCGACGAGGACGTCGCCGAGGCTCTCCCCGCTCGCACCGCCCGCCCGGGCCGCGCCACCGTCACGGCGCTCGCCATCGGCGTGCTGCTGCCGCTGTTCGCCGCCGGCTTCTACGCCCGGCTCGGCAGCCGCGACGCCCTGCTGCCGCCGCAGGCCGCCTCGGCCCCCGAGGTGACGGTCGCCCAGGTCGAGGCGATGGTCGAGCAGCTGGCGAAGGTGATGGAGACCAAGGCCGGCCAGCCCGACGAGCTGCAGGGCTGGGTGATGCTGGCGCGCAGCTACGCGGCCCTGCAGCGCTTCCCCGAAGCGGCCAGGGCCTACGAGCGCGCGACGACGCTCGCACCGACCAACGCCCAGCTGCTGGCCGACCGCGCCGACGTGATGGCGATGCTGCCCGGCCAGTCGGCCGACGGCGAACCGGCCCGCCTGGTCGCACGGGCCCTCGAGCTCGAGCCCGACAACCTGAAGGCGCTGGCGCTGGCCGGCGGCGCCGCCTTCGAGAAACAGGACTTCGCCACGGCGGTCCGGCACTGGGCGCGCGCCCGCGAGCTGGTGCCGGCCGACAGCGAGTTCGCCCGCAACCTCGACCGCAGCCTGGCCGAGGCGCGCACCGCGCTGGCCGCGGCCGGCGGTGCGGCGAAGCCGCCACCCGGCCCGGCAGCGGCAGCCGCTGCGCCGGCCGCCGTCAACGGCACGCTCAGCCTCGCGCCGGCGCTGAAGGACAAGGTCGCGCCCACCGACACCGTCTTCATCGTCGCGCGAGCCGCCGAAGGCCCGCGCATGCCGCTGGCGATCGTGCGGCGCAGCGCGGCCGACCTGCCGATCCGCTTCACGCTCGACGACAGCGCGGCGATGACGCCCGAGTTCCGGCTGTCGAAGTTCCCGCAGGTGATCGTCAGCGCGCGCGTGTCCAAGAGCGGCGAGGCGACACCGCGCCCCGGCGACCTGCTCGGTCAGGCCGGACCGCTGGCACCCGACGGCAAGCCCGTCGAGATCGTGATCGACCGCGTGCAGCCCTGACGACCGCCGGACGGCCGACTCAGGGGAAGGCCGGCACGTCCGGCTCGACACCCTCGAAGTGCGCCTCCGGATGGGCCGCCTCGAGCAAGGCCTCGATCTCCTCGACCCGCGAGCGCGGCACGTCGACCATCAGCAGGATCTGCCCCTGGTCGATCGCGCCCTCGAAGCGGCGCAGGCGCTGGCTGGGCGTCGAGACGCCGACCAGGCTGGCCGACCACGCGCCGACGCCGGCGCCCAGGGCTGCCAGCACCCAGGTCATGCCCCATTGCGGCGAGTCGATCGCCGCGCGCAGGTCGCCGGCGGTCCAGTCGCTGGAGCGCAAGACGTCGCTCAGTGCCGCCCAGCCCGAGGTGTCGCCGACGATCGGGAACAGCATGCCCGCCACCACGCCGGCCGCCAGGCCGACGCCGCCGCCGAGCACCAGGCCGCGCTGCGCCGCGCGCAGCAGGTCCGAGGTCTGCAGCACGTTGGCGGCGTGCAGGCCCGACAGGTCCACCCCTTCGCGCGCGACGAAGTGGATGTGCGCCACCTCGATGCGCGCCAGCAGCAGGTCGTTCATCGTCCGCCGCGCGCTGCCCAGGTCGGGCAGCAGCCAGTAGATGCGTCTGCGCATGGCAAGCTCCTTTCGTCGTCGACAAGGGAAACCGCTCGAGGGCCAGTCTGAACCGCGGGCGGCGCTGCGTCGACGCAAGACCCTGAGCCCAGCGGTGCGAAGGCGCCTCGCGATGCGGGCGAGAATCGCGGCCTCGCCACCCGCCCCCGCCCCGTGGACCCAACCCCTGCCCAACTGACGCAGCTCGTGCTGCTGGGCGGCTTCGCGCTCGGCCTCGTCTTCGGCGCGACGGCGCAAGTCACGCGCTTCTGCACCATGGGCGCGATCGCCGACCTCGTCAACTTCGGCGACGCGACGCGCCTGCGCTTGTGGGTCTGGGCCGTGCTGGTCGCGCTGCTGGGCACGCAGGCCGCGATCGGCCTGGCGGGGGTGGACCTGTCCTCATCGATCTACACCGGCCGGCGCCTGCCCTGGCTGTCGCATGCGCTCGGCGGCTTGCTGTTCGGCTTCGGCATGGTGCTGGCCTCGGGCTGCCCGTCGCGCGCGCTGGTGCGCACCGGCGCAGGCAGCCTGAAGGCGCTGATCGTCCTGCTGGTGATCGGCCTAGCGGCGCAGATGACGCTGCGCGGTGCCTTCGCGATCCCGCGCGCCGAGTGGCTGGACTCGGTCGGCCTGCTGCTGGCCGGTCCGCAGGACCTGCCGTCGTGGCTGGGCCGCGTCGCCGCCGTGGATACCGCTGCGCTGCGGCTGGGCCTGTGCGTCGCGCTGGCCGTGCCGCTGCTGTGGTGGCTGCGCCGCGGCCGCGACTTCCTGCAGCCGGCGATGCTGGCCGGCGGCCTGCTCGTCGGCGCCGTGGTGATGCTGGCCTGGCTGGTCACCGGCCACCTCGGCCACCTCGCCGAGCATCCCGAGACCCTGGAGCCGGCCTGGCTGGGCACCGCCTCGCGCCGGCCCGAGGCGCTGAGCTTCGTCGCCCCGACCGCGCATGCCCTGGACCTGCTGACGCTGTGGACCGACCGCGGCACGGTCCTGAGCTTCGGCGTCGCCAGCGCGCTGGGCACGCTGCTCGGCGCCGGCGCGACGGCGCTGTGGCGCCGCGAGTTCCGCTGGGAAGGCTTTCGCGACGCCCGCGACACCGCGCAGAACCTGATCGGCGCGGCCCTGATGGGCGTGGGCGGCGTGACGGCGCTCGGCTGCTCGATCGGCCATGGCGTCAGCGGGCTGTCGCTGCTGTCGGTCGGCTCGATGATCGCGGTGGCCGGCATCGTGGCCGGGGCCGTCGCCGCGCTGCGCTACCAGGCCTGGGCCATCGAGCGCGAGGCCTGAGGCAGGCCCGCGAGGCTCGCGGCGTGCCTCAGGCTGCGAGCCGCTCGCGCCACCAGGCGCCGTGCCAGACGCCCAGTTGCGCCACGTCGACGCGTGCCGACCGCGCGCCGAGCAGGCGCGACGACGGCATCGCCGGGCTGTCGAGGTCGTCGCAGACCGCCAGCGCGCTCTCGAAGGGCTGGCCCGCGAAGTTGAGGCTGCGCGTCACCAGCGTCGCCAGGCCGGCGGCCGAGGCCGCCGCCAGGCCGTTGGGCGAATCCTCGATCGCCAGCGCTTCCTCGGGGTCGAGCGACAGGCGGTCGAGCGCCATCCGGTAGACCTGCGGGTCGGGCTTCTTGACCGGCGCGTCCTCGCCGCAGACCACCGTGGCGAAGAGGCTCGGCCAGACGGCGCCGAAGTGATGACGCATCAATGCTTCCAGATTGGCGCGCGAGGTGGTGGTCGCGATCGCGTGCTGCAGGCCCGCGGCCGTGGCCTCGCGCATCAGCCGCGCCACGCCGGGGCGCAGCGGGATGCGGCCGCTCTCGGCGATCAGCGCGTAGCGGCGGTTCTTCTCGGCGTGCAGGGCCGCGGCCAGCGCGGCGCGCTCGGCGGGGTCCGCCGGGGCGTCGGGCTGCGAGGCCATGTCGTGCAGCAGGCGCTCGCGCCCGCCCGTCACGCGCAGCAGCTCGGCGTAGCGCGGCACGTCCCAGCGCCAGGCCAGGCCCAGCGCCTCGAAGGCCTCGTTGAAGGCGATGCGGTGGCCGTCGCGCTCGGTTTCGGCGAAGGTGCCGTCGACGTCCCAGATCAGCGCAGCCAGCATTGCGTTCTCCTTCGCCCCGGGCGTCACTCAGCGCATGGCCGACACATGGGCCGCCACGGCCGGCAGGTCGGCGAACAGCCGGTCCGGCCCGGCCTCGGCGATCGGCACGCCGGCGTTGTAGCCGTGCGGCAGCACCCAGGCCGGCACGCCGGCATTGCGGGCCGTCTCGACGTCGATCGCCGAGTCGCCGACATGCACGGCCTCGCCGGCGCTGACGCCGAAGTGGCCGAGCACGTGCGCGAACACTCGCGCATCGGGCTTCTTGAAGGGCAGCGTGTCCCCGCCGACCAGCAGCTCGAAGTAGCCTGCCAGCCCGGTCGCGCCCAGCACCCGCTCGGCGTGGCGCTGTTCCTTGTTGGTGACGCAGGCGAGGCGCAGGCCCTGGGCGCGCAGCGTCTCCAGCGTCGCGACGCAGCCGTCGAAGGGCTGGCCCATGCGGCCCGCGGTCTCGGCGTAGTGGTGCTCGAAGCGGTGCAGGACCGCGTCGGTGTCCAGCGTCGCGGCCAGCGCCGGCTGCTCGGCCGTGATGCGCGCCAGCAGCCGCAGCAGCAGTTCGCGCGTGCCCTTGCCGATCAGGCGCGTGATCTCGTCCTGCGGACGCCGCTGCAGGCCGACGTCGTCGAAGGTCCGGTGCACCGCCTCGGCGATCTCGCCGGCGGTATCGACCAGTGTGCCGTCGAGGTCGAAGCTGACCAGCCTCAGTACCGCCGCGCTCATTGCAGCTGCGCCCGACGGATCTCCATCAGCCGCAGGATCATCGGCGTCAGGATCAGCTGCATCGCGAGGTCCATCTTGCCGCCCGGCACGACGATGGTGTTGGCGCGGCTCATGAAGGACTCGCCGATCATCGACAGCAGGTAGGGGAAGTCGATGCCGCGCGGGTTCTTGAAGCGGATCACCGTCATGCTCTCGCCGGCGGTGGGGATGTCGCGCGCCATGAAGGGGTTGCTGGTGTCGACCACCGGCACGCGCTGGAAGTTGATGTCGGTCTCGCCGAACTGCGGAACGATGTGGTGGATGTAGTCGTGCATGCGGCGCAGGATGGTGTCCTGCACCGCTTCCTTCGAGTAGCCGCGGTCGCGCGTGTCGCGGTGGATCTTCTGGATCCACTCGAGGTTGATGATGGGCACGACCCCGAGCTTCAGGTCGGCCAGCTTCGGCAGGTCGACGCCGTCGTGCTTCACGCAACCGTGCAGGCCCTCGTAGAACAGCAGGTCGGTGTCGGCGGGCGTGTCGGTCCACGCGGTGAAGGTGCCCGGCTCCTGCCCGTAGGGTTCGGCCTCCTCGTCGCTGTGCAGGTAGAGCCGCGTCTTGCAGCGGCCGTGCTGGCCGTAGGCGAGGAACTGCGCGTAGAGCTGTTCCCACTCGTTCGTGTCGGGCCCGAAATGGCTGACCGCGCGTCCCTCGCGGTCGCCGGCGGCGATCAGCTCCTTCATCTCCTTGCGCGGATAGCGATGGAAGGCGTCGCCCTCGATCACGGCCGCGCGGATGCCCTCGCGCCGGAAGATGTTCTCGAACACGCGCTTGACGGTGGTCGTACCGGCGCCACTGGAGCCGGTGACCGCGATGATCGGGTGCTTCCTCGACATCACGCACCGTCAGACGTTGGGCTGAATGAACAGGGAGCGCGTCTTGAACAACTGCCAGGACACGTTCTCGCTCGGGTCGGCGTGATAGCCGACGATACGCTCGACCTCGTCGCGCGAGCCCAGGATCAGCGGCACCTTCTGGTGCAGCGCGTCGGGCACCAGGTCGACGATGGCGGTCGTGCCGTTCGAGGCCGCCGCGCCGGCGCGCTCCATCAGCCAGGCCAGCGGCGCCGCCTCGTGCAGCAGGCACAGGTGGCCGGGGCGGTAGGGCTCCCTGCTGTCGCGCGGCTGCAGGTAGACGCCGCCGCGCGTCAGCACGCGGTGCATCTCGCCGACCAGGCTGCCGAGCCAGTGCATGCTGAAGTCGCGGCCGCGCGGACCGCCCTGGCCGGCCACGCACTCGGCGACGTAGCGCTGCACCGGCTTCTCCCAGAAGCGCTGGTTCGACGCGTCGATCGCGAACTCGGTGCCGGCCTTCGGCACCTGGACCGCCTCGCCGGTGAGGATCCAGCGGCCGGCCTCCGAGCGCCGGTCCGGGTCCAGCGTGAAGACCTGGACACCGTCGCCGAGGCTCAGCACCAGTTGCGTCGCCGGGCCGTAGATCGCGTAGCCGGCCGCCACCTGGCGGCGTCCCGGCTGCATGAAGGCGGCCGCGCTGGCCGGTGTGCCGCGGAACAGGTGCGGCAGCACCGAGAACACGCTGCCGGCCGCGATGTTGGCGTCGTCGTTCACGATCCGGTCGAGCGCGTCGTAGGCGACGAGGTAGGCCGCCGTGCTGCCGAACTCGGGCGAGACGTGCACCTCTTCCTGCAGCTCGCTCACCCAGCCGGCGACCTGGGGGCAGTCGGCCAGCGCGCGCGCGAAGCCGCGGTCGGCCAGGCCGACCCGCGACGCCGCGCCGGCCTCGGCGGTGGCGGCGCTCAGCGTGCCGCGCGCGACCAGCCGCGACACCTGCACGCAGGCCCGCGCGACATGGCGCACCACGTCGGCGACCGCCGGGGGATGCGAGACGAGCCATTGCTCGAGGTCGGTCGGGGTGGTCATGAGCGCGCTCCGGAAGGAATCTAGGTGTTATGGAAGAGTCGGCTGCCGCGGATGTCGGCCGCGGTCAGCGTGGTGAGATCGTCGCGCGACAACTCGCGATCGCGCTCGGCGAACAGCCGCGAGGCCTGCCGCAGCCGCGCGCGGTCGAGCGCGTTGCGCACGCTGCGAGCGTTGGCGAAGTGCGGCTGGGCCAGGCGCAGCTGCAGGTACTCGCCGAAGGCCGCCTGGGCGTCGTCGCTGAAACGGTAGTGCGTCGACTGCAGCATCAGCTCGGCGATGCCCATCAGCTCGCCTTCGCTGTAGTCGGGGAAGTCCAGGTGGTGGGCGACGCGCGAGCTCATGCCCGGATTGGACCTGAAGAAGGTGTCCATCCGGTCCTTGTAGCCGGCCAGGATCACGACCAGGTCGTCGCGCTGGTTCTCCATCACCTGCAGCAGGATCTCGATGGCCTCCTGGCCGTAGTCGCGCTCGTTCTCGGGTCGGTAGAGGTAGTAGGCCTCGTCGATGAACAGCACGCCGCCCATCGCCTTCTTCAGGATCTCCTTGGTCTTGGGCGCGGTGTGGCCGATGTACTGGCCGACCAGGTCGTCGCGCGTCACCGCGACGAGGTGGCCCTTGCGCACGTAGCCCAGGCGATGAAGGATCTCGGCCATGCGCAGCGCCACCGTGGTCTTGCCGGTGCCGGGGTTGCCGGTGAAGCTCATGTGCAGCGAAGGCGCCTGCGCCGCCAGCCCGAGCCCGGCACGCAGCTTGTCGATCACCAGCAGCGCGGCGATGTCGCGGATGCGCTGCTTCACCGGCACGAGCCCGATCAGGTCGCGGTCGAGCTCGTCGAGCACGGCCTCGACCTGGCTCTCGGCCAGGACCTCGGCGACGGTGCGCGTGGGCGGCGGCGTGGGCAGTGCGGACATCGAGGGGCCTAGTAGCGCTCGCCTTCGGGCTTGTCGGTGGCGTAGGACGAGATGCGGTAGCGGATCTGGCGGCCCTCGACCTCGGTGCGCGCGAGCCCGAAGCCCGGCTCCTTCTTCGGCCGGTTGACCAGGTAGGACATGCGCGGCGTCTCCCAGCCCTGGGTCGAGTCGAAGGCGGTGACGCGCACGTAGTGGTCCGGGAAGGTCTGGCGGCAGGCGTTGATCTCCATCAGGATGCCCGCGGGGTCCTTGAGGTCGAACATCGGGTTGCCGTACATCTCCCAGTAGGTGTTGCGCGGGTGCGGATCGTCGGTGTACTCGACGCTCACCGCCCAGTTGTTCTTCAGCGCGTACTCGATCTGCCTCGTGATCTGCGCGTCGCTGAGGTCGGGCAGGTAGGAGAACTGGCCCTGGGTGAGACGGGCGCCGTGGTTGGTCATCATGGTGGACTCTCCTCTCAGGCGGCGGTCGCCGTGGGCACGAAGTCGGCGGTGTCGGTCGACTCGTAGTTGAAGCTGATCTCGCCCCAGGTGTCGATTGCGGCCTTCAGCGGCGAACACCACCGGGCCGCCTCCTGCAGGATCTGCGGGCCCTCGTTCCAGATGTCGCGGCCCTCGTTGCGTGCCAGCACCATGGCCTCGAGCGCGACGCGGTTGGCGGTCGCGCCGGCCTGGATGCCCTGCGGGTGGCCGATGGTGCCGCCGCCGAACTGCAGCACCACGTCCTCGCCCAGGTAGGTCAGCAGCTGGTGCATCTGGCCGGCATGGATGCCGCCGGACGCCACCGGCATCACCTTCTTGAGCGAGGCCCATTCCTGGTCGAAGAACAGGCCGTGCTCGAGCGACTGCGCGGTGCGCGTCTCGCGCAGCGTGTCGTAGAAGCCGCGGATCATCAGCGGGTCGCCCTCGAGCTTGCCGACCACGGTGCCGGCGTGGATGTGGTCGACGCCGGCCATGCGCATCCACTTGCAGATGACGCGGAAGTTCATGCCGTGGTTCTTCTGGCGCGAGTAGGTGCTGTTCCCGGCGCGGTGCAGGTGCAGGATCATGTCGTTCTTGCGCGCCCAGTGCGCCATCGACTGGATCGCGGTGTAGCCGATCACCAGGTCGATCATGATGATCACGCTGCCCAGCGACTTCGCGAACTCGGCACGCTCGTACATCTCCTCCATCGTGCCGGCGGTCACGTTCAGGTAGTGGCCCTTGACTTCGCCGCTGGCCGCGCTCGCCTTGTTGACCGCCTCCATGCAATACAGGAAGCGGTCGCGCCAGTGCATGAAGGGTTGCGAGTTGATGTTCTCGTCGTCCTTCATGAAGTCCAGGCCGCCCTTGAGCCCTTCGTAGACGACGCGGCCGTAGTTGCGGCCCGACAGGCCGAGCTTGGGCTTGGTGGTCGCACCCAGCAGCGGGCGGCCGAACTTGTCGAGCCGTTCGCGCTCGACGACGATGCCGGTGGCCGGGCCGGGAAAGGTCTTGAGGTAGGCGACCGGGATGCGCATGTCCTCGAGCCGCAGCGCCTTCACCGCCTTGAAGCCGAACACGTTGCCGATGATCGAGGCGGTCAGGTTGGCGATCGAG
>CAZUUU010000071.1:0-14365 GCA_964622685.1 uncultured Methylibium sp. | reverse complement strand
CCTTGCCGTCGCGTCGCATCAATGCGCATCGCACAGGTCATTGATCAGCATCTCCCTTAGGAAGGTTTAGCAAAGCTTGGGGCGGTCAAAGGACTTCCGCCGCGTCGACGACCACAGTGGCGGCACGGCCCACAGGGTCGGGGGAGCTCGATGTGCTCGATCCGTTGGACCCCGTCTGGCGAGACGGTGACGAGGCCGGTGCATCCATCGGTGCGGCGGCCTTTCGGGCATGGCCGGCCGTCGGTGCACGGCCGGATCTCGCCGGCTTCGCCGAACCACTGATCCGGGCTCTGCTCGACGAGCTGGACGAGGGCGTCGTCGTCTGCGATGCGGCGTGCCGGCCGGTGCTGGTCAACCGGGCCGCGGAGACGGAAGTCGCCGGGCCGGGTCCGTTGCCGGTCGAGGGCGGGCGGCTTTCGGCCACCGACGGCAGCGGCGCGGCCTCGCTCGACACGGATCTCCGCGAGGTCGCGCTGGGGGGCGGCCGGCGGCTGCGGATCCTTGGCGGCAGGACGGGGAGGCTGTTCGTCGCCGTGCAGCCGCTGCTGCACGATGGCTTGTCGAGCGGCCTGGCATTGGTGCTGATCGGGCGTCGAGCGCTGTGCCAGGACCCTGCGCTCGACCTGCTGGCCGAGACGCACGGCCTCACGCCGTCCGAGCGACGCGTGCTGGGCGAGCTGCTGGCCGGCCTCGACCCCGCGTGCATCGCGGCGGGCAGGGGTGTGGAGTTGTCGACCGTGCGGACGCAGATCGCGTCGATCCGGGGCAAGCTCGGCGCCGGCAGCATCGACGACCTGATCCGGCTGGCGGCGAAGCTGCCGTCCGCGGCGCCGCCGCGGAACCCCCGGCCGGCGCGCGCTCACCGAGGCAGCGGTGCTGCGCCGATCGCGGCGGCTCTCGCCGCGTGGATGGCTTCGCCGATCGCGGTACCGCTGGCGCCGCGGGCCGTCGCCTGAGCGGCGACGCGGGTCGTGTCCACGCCTTGCGCTGCCGCCAGTGCCGCGAGCAGGCGGACTGTCGGCGCATGGGGCTGCTCGCTTGCGCCCGGCCGGGCGCGAGCCGCGCACTCGCAGGCCCGCAGCAGCTCCGAGAAGCGCTGCGGCTTGCGCAGCGCGTCGCAGCGTTCGAGCAGCTGCAGGAGGCCGGCCGCGTCGAGCTCGCCGCAGCGATGCACGGCGCCATGCTCGCGAGCGACGATCTGGGCCAGCTCGCGGCAGTCGTTCGGCACGCGCAGGCGCTCGCCGACCTCGTGCAGCGCCGACGCGCCGAGGGCAAGCCCGAGGCAGGCGTAGCGCACGGTGACCGGTGCCTCCAGCCGAGCGCTGGTATCGAGCACCGCCATCAGATCGGACCATGCGCCGAAGTGGGGGGCCGGCTCCGCCTGCAGTCGAGCGAGCTCGGGCAGCAGCCGCTGCAGCGCGCCGCAACCGTCCAGCAGCTCGAACATGCGCGACGGCCGGGCCTCGAGCAGCCCGCGCGCCAGCTCCTGCCACACCCGCTCGGGCACCAGTGCGTCGACCTCGCCCGCCTCGACCATCGCGCGCATCAGGGCCAGGGTTTCCGGCGCAATCGCGAAGTCGCTGAAGCGGGCGGCAAAGCGGGCCAGTCGCAGGATGCGCACGGGATCCTCGGCAAAGGCCGGCGACACGTGGCGCAGCACGCGCGCCGCGAGGTCGCGGCGGCCGCCATGCGGATCCACCAGCTGACCGTCGGCTGCCCGCGCGATGGCGTTGATCGTCAGGTCGCGGCGCGCCAGGTCCTGCTCCAGCGTGACGTCGGGTGCGGCGTGAAACGCAAATCCGCGATAGCCCGGCCCGGTCTTGCGCTCGGACCGCGCGAGCGCGTACTCCTCGTGCGTGGCCGGATGCAGGAAGACCGGGAAGTCGCGTCCCACCGGTACGAATCCGGCAGCCCGCATCGCCTCCGGCGTGCTGCCGACGACCACCCAGTCGCGGTCGCGGACAGGGAGTCCGAGCAGGGCATCGCGCACTGCGCCGCCGACCTCGTAGACGGTGGCCCCGGCCGGGATCAGCGGGTCGCGCTGATCCCTCGGTTCGAGGGGCGGGCCTTCGGGCCCGTTGTTCATCGCGCGGTCCGGTAGGGCTCGTCGAACGCCACGAACGTGCGCTCTTCCAGCGCCTCCTTGATCCACGCCTGCACGCCCGGCTGCGCGTGCACGGCGTCGACATAGGCGGCGAGCCGCGGCGGCACCGGCAGCCCGTAGGTGCGCAGGCGGGTGCACACCGGCGCGAAGAAGGCGTCGGCGATCGTGAAGCGGCCGAACAGCAGCGGCCCGCCATGTTCGTCCAGCAAGGCGGTCCACAACTCGAAGAGCCGATCGAGGTCGGCCTGCACGGCCGGCTGTTCCCGCAGCACGCGAGCGCCGACGTCGGGCAGCGCCGCCTCGATGTTCATCGGGCAGTGGCTGCGCAGCGCGCCGAAGCCGGCGTGCATCTCGGCACAGACGCTGCGCGCGCGGGCCCGGGCGTGCGTCGCCTCCGGCCACAACCGCGCCTGCGGGAACTTCTCGGCCAGGTACTCGGCGATCGCCAGCGTGTCCCAGATGGCGAAGCCGTCGTCGACCAGCACCGGCACGCGCCCGACCGGCGTGTAGGCCGCGAGCGCGCGCTTGAAGCGGCTGTCGGGCCCGAAGCTGTCGAAGCGCAGCAGCACTTCCTCGAAGGCGATGCCGGCCTGGCGCATCAGCACCCACGGCCGCATCGACCAGGACGAGTAGTTCTTGTTGCCGATCACGAGCTGCATGGTCATCTCCGGGAGGACCGTGATGCTAGCCGGCGCGCGCCGGCGCCGGCTTGAGTTCGGCGCATCGGATTGATGCGCGCCGGGACCGGGTCAGCCGCGGCGAGCCAGGGCCCGCCAGCCGCCGAGCCGGGCGGGGCCGGCTTGCGGGTCGAGGTAGGCTGGGGCAATGGCCTCGAGCGCGGCCGGGCTGATGCCCAGCGCATCGAGCCCCGGCAGCCAGCCGGTCGCGACGTTGGGCACGCGCATCGAGTCGAGGTTGTCGGCCGACATCAGCGGCTCGCCCGGCAGGAGGCCCATCAGCGCCGCCTGCGCCCGGCCCAGTGCATCGGGCAAGGGCAGCACCGGGCGCTCGCAGCCGGCCCAGCGGCCGGCCAGCCGGACGAGCTCGGCCAGCGTGTAGGTCGACGGGCCGGCGCATTCGTAGGTCTGTCCGATGCTCTGCGGCCGCGCCAGGCCGGCCACCAGCGCCGCGGCGACGTCGCCGACCCACACCGGCTGGAAGCGCGCATCGGCCCCGGCCAGCGGCATCGCCGGGACCACGCGCTGCAGCCGCGCGAAGAGATTCAGGAAGCGGTCACCGGCGCCGAAGATCACCGACGGCCGCAGCACCGTGACGTCGAGCCCCTGCCCGCGCAGCGCCGCCTCGCCGGCGGCCTTGGAGCGCAGGTAGTTCGATGGCGCATCGGCGGCCACGCCGAGCGCGCTGACGTGCAGCAGGCGGCGCACGCCAGCGCCGCGGCAGGCTTCGGCGAGCCGCCGCGGCAGGGCCACGTGCACGCGCTCGAAATCGGCTGCGCTGCCGTGCAGGATGGCCACGAGGTTGATCACGGCGTCGTGGCCCGCCACCAGCTGCGCGAGCTGCGCGTCGTCGTGCACGTCGGCCTCGACCAGCCGGATCGTCGGCAGCGTCAGCAATGTCTTGCCGTGCTGCAGCCGGCGCGTCGGTACCGTCAGGCGGCAGGCCTGGCCGGCGACGTGCTCGACCAGGCGCTCGCACAGCACGCGGCCGACGAAGCCGGTCCCGCCGAGGATCAGGAGGTCGCGCATCGGCGGTTCGTCATGGCAGCTCGCGCTCGGTCGGGCTCAGCGTCGCGCCGCGCGGGCCGATCAGCGCACCGAGCCGCGCGCGCAGCGACTGCGGCTCGCCGGTCAGCAACGCGGCGTAGTCGGTCGCGTTGGACAGCACCTTCTTCACGTAGTCGCGCGTCTCGGGGAAGGGGATGTTCTCGGCCCAGGCGGCCGCGTCGATCTGCGGGCCCTCGCGCCACTTGCGCGGCCGCGACGGGCCGGCGTTGTAGGCGGCCGATGCCAGCGGCAGCGAGCCCTCGAAGCTGTCGAGCACCATCTTCAGGTAGCCGGTGCCGAGCTGCAGGTTGATGCCCTGGTCGGTGATGCGGTCGTGGCTGTAGTCGATGCCCAGCTTGCGTGCGGTCCACTTCGCGGTCGCCGGCATCAGCTGCATCAGGCCCGAGGCGCCGACCGACGAGCGCGCCGATCCGACGAAGCGCGACTCCTGGCGGATCAGCCCATAGACATAGGCCGGGTCCAGGCCGGCGTCCTTCGCGCGGGCGACGACGTCGTCGCGATAGGGCGTCGGGAAGCGCTGCGCCATGTCCACCTGCTCGCGGGTGCGCTCGCTGGTGTTGATGCAGCGGTCCCAGACCTCGCGCTCGCAGGCCAGCTGCGCCGCGGCCAGCAGCTCGCGTTCCTTCATGCCGAACAGCGAGAAGTTCCACTCGCGCACGCCTTCGCTGCGCAGGCCGACGTCGATCAGCATCAGGGCGCGCTGCAGGCCCGGATGGCCGGCGACGGCGGCGCGCTCCTCGGCCGTCGACGGCGCCGGCGGCGCCGGCAGCAGCAGCGGCTGCCCGAGTTCCTCGGTCGCCAGCTTGCCGTAGAAGTGCAGGGGGCTGGCGATCGAGGCCATGAGCTCGCGCGACTCGGCGCGCAGCGCGTCGCTGTCCTGGCTGCTCGCGGCCAGCGCGGTCAGCGCGCGGGCCTTCCAGTAGACCCAGGCCGGCTCGCGCTGCTCGGTCGGGCTCATCGCGTTGACCGCCTGCATCACCTGCTGCCAGCGGCCGGCGCCGTTGTTGGCGCGCAGCGCAGCGCGCAGCTTCCAGGCGAGCGTGTCGTCGGGCAGCACGATGTCGACGCTCGACCGCCGCGGCATCGCCGCGCGCTGGAAGTGATCGGGCGCGCTGTCCAGCAGCTTCTGCGCCGACTGCTTGCCGATGCTGGCCCAGACCCAGGCGGCCACGTCCGCCGGCAGGGCGCCGTCCCACTTCTCGCGCATCGCCAGCGCGGTGGCGTCGGGGTCGTTGGCAGCGCTGCGGATCAGCGCCAGCGCGGTCAGCTCGGCGGCCTGGCGGCTGCCGCTGCCGGCCTTGCGCGTCAGGTAGCGCTGCGGCTGCTCGCTCAGGTCGGCGACCTGGCTCGCGACGTCCTCGCCCAGCAGCACGGCGGCCTGGCGCGCCATGCGCGGGCGGTTGGCCTCGACGGCCAGGCGGGTCTTGCGCCAGACGTCGTCGCTGGCGAGGCGCCTGGCTTCGAACAGCGTGGTCGCCAGCAGCGCACAGCCTTCGTCGGCGTCACGCTGGGCGAGCCAGGCCTTGCGCGCATCCTGGCGCACGTCCTCGCCGTCCAGGTGGCGCGTCAGCAGCGCGTAGCAGCTGACCTCGCGGTCGTCGTTGAGCTTGAAGCGCGGGTACTCGACGCGAAAGTTGGCCCAGTCGCGGCGGCGACCCAGCTCCAGCAGCCAGTCGTTGCGCAGCCGGTCCTCGACGTAGCTGCCGGGCCAGCGTGCATAGAAGGCGTTCAGGTCGTCCTGCTGGACCTCGGCCAGGCGGTTGCCGATCTCCCAGTAGTCGACCCACAGCGCCAGCGGGTGGTTGCCGGCGATCGCGGCGGCGCGCGCCGCGGCCAGGCGGCTGCGGTCCTTCTTGCGCAGCGCGTCCTGGGCTTCGAGCAGCAGGTCGCCGGTGGCCGACGCGCGCGTCGGCGCGCCGGGCGCGGCAGCGGCGCTTGCCGCCAGGGTCAGCAGGATCGTCGCGCAGGCCAGCGCGGGCAGGAAGACAGGTCGAGACAGCAGGCGAATCATGCCGACGGGCGGGCCGCAGGGGGCCGTGGCGGTGGCTCCGAATTTAACGCAGTTGCCGTGACGAGCGGCCCGCTGCGGCATCGACGGTGCAGGCTCATCGGCCGAGCCTGCAGTTCGCGACGCCTTCGCTGCAGTTCGTCGCACGCCGCTCGCGGGGTCGCGGGGCGCTGCCTAGAGTTCGCTCCATCGACAACGAAGACCGACCCAAGGAGCCCACCATGCAACAACGTCCGACCCTGACCGTGATTGCCGCCGCGATCGCCGCCTCGGCTGCCACGCTGGTGCTGGCCCTGGCTCCGGCCTTCGCGCCCAGCAACAGCCACGAGAGCCTGCGTGTCGTCGAGCTGCCGCGCGTCACGGTGACGGCGACCCGCCAGCCGCGTGCCGTCGAGTTGCCGCGCGTCGTGATCCACGCGAAGCGCGACACCGCGAGCGACGCGCAGCAGCTCGCCGGTGCGCGCGTCGGCCCGCAGCCGCTGATGTCGCGCCAGCCGCGCTGAGTCGGCGGCCGCGCCGGCTCAGCCTGGCTCGGCCTCGCCGATCGCGGCGCGCGTCAGCGCCGACTGCGCCTTGATCCACTCGGCCAGCCGCTGCACCTCGATGCGCTCGCGGCGCGTCGGCGCGACGATCAGCCAGTAGGCATAGGGGCTGCGGATGCGGCAGCCGGGCCCGAAGGGCTCGACGAGTTCGCCCCGCTCGAGCATCTCGCTGACCAGCGCCAGCCGCGCCAGCGCCACGCCCTGGCCGGCCAGGGCGGCCTGGACCTGCTGGTAGGTGAAGTTCAGGTAGATCCAGCGCCGCGGCGCCAGCGTCGGCAGGCCGTGGCGTTCCAGCCAGTGCGGCCAGCGCAGCTGGCGCGCGTACGGACGCGGATCGTCCTCCTCGAGCAGCGTGTGGCCGGCCAGGTCGGCCATCGTCGACAGCGGCGGCGCCACGCCGGCCGCGGCCTGCTCCAGCAGGCGCGGGCTCGCCACGGGCGTCAGCATCTCACCGAAGAGGCGCAGCGCGCCCTCGGGGGCGCTGGACTCGGGGCAGTGGCGGATCACGATCTCGATGTCCGGGTCGTCCAGGTCGACGAGGCGGTCGCTGGCGTCGATGCGGATGTCGAGCTCGGGCTGGTCGCGCTGCCAGGCCTCGATGCGCGGCAGCAGCCACATCGAGGCCATCGAGGCGAAGGTGCTGACATTGACGCCGCGCCGGCTGCGCGAGCTGCGCAGCTGGCGCACCGTGGTGTCCAGCCGGTCGAGCGCCGGCGCCACCGCGGCCATCAGCGCCGTGCCGTCGGCCGTCAGGGCGACGTGGCGCGTGCCGCGCGTGAAGAGCGGCGCCCCGAGCTCTTCCTCCAGCGACTGGATCTGGCGGCTGATGGCCGACTGGGTCAGGTAGAGCTCCTCGGCCGCAGCCCGGAAGCTGAGCCGGCGCGCCACCGCCTCGAAGGCGCGGATCGGACCGACGGACAGCGGACGGTGACGGGTCTGATTCATGATCTATGTGCATCAGTGTGTCGGCGCGATCTCATTGGATTGTCTGCTCGTTTCTACCGATGATATCCACAACAAATCGAAACTCAAGGAGCAGGACATGAACACGATGGTGATGCGCAAACAGCAATCATGCAGGCTGCGTACCCGGTCCCGGCTGCCGACCTGGCGGCCCGTCGTCCCGCGCCTGCAGCGCCTGCTGGCGGCAACGCTCGCGGGCGGCGTCGCGGCCCTGCTGACGGTGCTGATCCATGTGGGCGACAGCGCCGCCCTCGACTTGCCGCCGGCTTGCCCGGTGCCCACCGATTCCCAGGCCTCGAGCTGCCCCGTGCCGACGAGTCCGCACTACCAGGAGTGACGAGATGAACACGACGACCCTGCATCGCGATCCCAGTCCGCTGTGGCAACTCGGCCGCGGCCAGACCCTGCAGCTGCCGGCCACGAGCATCGCGCGCTGGCTGCGGCTGCGCGAGGGCAATCTGTGGGTCACGGCCGACGGCCGCGCCGACGGACCGATGCCCGAGGACTGGTGGCTGTCGGCCGGCGAGTGCCTGCGCCTGCCGCCCGGGACCTCGGCCCTGGCCGAAGGCTGGGCGCCGGCGAGCTTCGAGCTGCTCGAGGAGCCGCAGGCCTGAGAGCCGCAGCTCATCGGCGCCGCGGGCGGGTTGCCGCGGCGCCGGCCGCTTGGCGCGGCCGGGCCGCGCGCGCGGCCCGGGCTCTCAACGCGGCCTCCAGCGCGAGCCGGCCCCAGGGCGCCAGCAGCGCGGGCGAATCGAGGGCCTCGTCGGGCGGTGTCCAGTAGCTCATGGCCGTCACCTTGCGCTCCTGGCCGGCGCGCCGGCTCTCGTAGACGAATGGCCGTCCGCCCGCCGCCTGCCAATGCGGCAGCGTCTGCGCATCGGTCTTGAAGTACAGCGTCTCGTCGGCGATCAGGGCGATCATCAGCTCGTCGACGTAGATCCCGTGGCCGCCGAACAGTCGCTTCGCCCGGGCGGCACCGACCGGCGCCAGCAACTCGACGCAATGGGCAGCGAACTCGTCGCGGGCTGCGGGCATGGCCGCAGTCTAGGGTGACCGGCGGCCGGGCGGCGCAGGCAGAATCGTGGCCCGCCTCCGAGACCCGCGATGACGCTGCCCTACGACCCGCTCGCCCTGCCGCGCGACAAGGCCCAGCTGCGCCGCATGCTGCAGGCCGAGCGCCTGAACCTGGTCGACCGGCAGGAGCGCGCCGAACAGCTGCAGGGCGTGCTGCGGGTCTGGCTGACCCAGCGCGAGGACACGACCGTCGGCGCCTACTGGCCGATCAAGGGCGAGTTCGACCCGCTGCCGGCACTGCACCGCTGGACCGAGGGCGCGGGCCACGGCACCGGCGACGGGCCGCCGCGACGCATCGGCCTGCCGGTCATGAACCGGCAGACCAAGCAGCTGCGCTTCCACCAGTGGTACCCGGGCTGCCCGATGGAAGAGGACGCCTACGACATCCCCAAGCCCAAGGGCACCGACATCCTGATGCCGACGCTGCTGCTGGTGCCCTGCGTCGGCTTCGGGCCGGGCGGCGTGCGCCTGGGCTATGGCGGCGGCTTCTACGACCGCACGCTCGCGGCGCTCGAACCGCGGCCCTTCACGGCCGGCATCGGCTACCGCCACGGCTACATCGACTGGCTCGAGGCCGAGTCGCACGACATCCCGCTCGACGTGATGCTGACCGAGGACGGCCTCGCCTGGTCGCGCGGCGGCTGAGCGGCCTTGCTCAGAAGCGCCAGCCGATCCCCACGCCGACCAGCCAGGGATCGATGCGGAACTCGCCGGCCTTGACGCCGGCCGCGAACACGTCGGTGCGGATCTGCAGCTTCTTGACGTCGACGTTGAAGACCATCGATGCGCCGATCGGCACGTCGAAGCCGGCTTGCAGCGCGGCGCCGACGCTCGTCTTGTCGATCGAGAACGGCGCCGGCAGGTCCACCGACGAGAAGCGCGTCCAGTTGATGCCGGCGCCGACATAGGGCTGCCAGGCCGCACCCGGCGTGAAGTGGTACTGCAGCGTCAGGGTCGGCGGCAGGTGCTTGAGCTGGCCGATGCGCGCGCCCGACGCACTGACTTCCTGCTTCTGCGGATAGGTCAGCACCAGTTCGGCGGCCACGTGCGGCGTGAAGCGGTAGCTCAGGTCCAGCTCGGGGAAGGTCTTGCTGTCGATCGCCAGGCCGACGCCGGTGCTGTCCTTGTTGGCGGGATCGAGGTAGACGGCGCGCACGCGCACCAGCCAGGGACCGCCGTCGGCCGGGGCGGCGATGGCGGTGCTGGACAGGGCCGTGAGGGCGAGGGCGGCGAGCAGGGTTCGTGTCATGGAAGGCTCCGTGTGAGCGGGCTCCGGCCCGCTCCCCGATTGCAGTCGCGGCGCGTCCGGACGGCCTTGCGATGCATCAAGCGCGACGTGGTCGTGGCGTGAAGACCACGCGCGCCTTACAGTGCCGCGACCCGAACGAGGAGCGATCGATGGCCGCCAGCAAGGATGATCTGAAGGAGTACCGCGTCGGCCGCAAGCTGCGGCTCAAGGACATCGACCCGGCGGCGCGCCCCTGCGCCAGCAGCAGCCGCGAGCGCGACGAGGCGCGGCTCACCGAGCTGTGCGCCGACATCGACCGCCAGCAGGACCTGCTGTACGCCAACGGCAGCGCCGGTGCGCCGCCCAAGCTGCTGCTGGTGCTGCAGGGCATGGACACCTCGGGCAAGGACGGCACGGCGCGCTCGGTGTTCAGCCGCTGCAGCCCGCTGGGCGTGCGTGTCGCGGCCTTCAAGGCACCCACCGAGGTCGAGCGTGCGCACGACTTCCTGTGGCGCGTGCACGCCGTCGTGCCACGCAGCGGCGAGATCGTCGTCTTCAACCGCAGCCACTACGAGGACGTGCTGGTGCCCTTCGTCGAGGGCTGGATCGACGCCGCCGAGCGCGACCGCCGGCTCGGCCACATCAACGCCTTCGAACGCCTGCTGCACGACGGCGGCACGCACGTGCTCAAGTGCTTCCTGCACATCTCCAGGGCCGAGCAGAAGGAGCGCCTGCAGGCACGCGTCGACGACCCGGCCAAGCGCTGGAAGTTCAACCTGGGCGACCTGGCGACGCGCGCCAAATGGAAGCAGTACGTCGCGGCCTACGAGACCGCGCTCGCCGCCACCTCGACCGCGCACGCGCCCTGGTACGTGATCCCGGCCGACAGCAAGACCAACCGCAACCTGATGATCGCGAGGCTGGTTGCCGAGGTGCTGAAGGGCATGAAGCTGAAGGCGCCGAAGCCGGACTTCGACCCGGCGGCGGTGAAGATCGTCTGACGCGAGACGGGGCCAGGCTCATGCGCTGCGGGCTCGTCGCCGTGCTGGCCGCTGGCCTGGCCGCCGGCGGCGCCGCCCAAGCGCCGGTGCCCGATGCACGGCTCTACGACGTGACGATCGAGACCGGGATGCCCAACCTCGACGAACACCTGCGCTACGCGACGATCCGCGAGCGCCGCTGCCTGGCCCGCGGCGACCTCGGCCGTGCCTTCCCGGCGCTGGCCGACGTGTCGCTGCAGGACTGCCGGCTCCTGCCGGTCGAGCAGGACGCCGAGGGCGCGCGCTACGCCCTGCGCTGCAGCGGCGGCCACGGCACCGAAGGCGAAGCGCGCTGGAGCTTCGACGAGGCCGGCCTGGCCGGCACGCTGCGCGTGCGGCTGGGCGGCAAGAACATGACCTTCTACCAGCGCGTCACGGCGCGGGCGGCGGGCGCGTGCCCGGCAAATTCTTCGAGTGGTGCGCGGTGACCCGGCCCGAGGCGAGCGCGTACTGCGTCTAGATCGCCGAGTGAGGTCCCGGCCGCAGGGGCTCGCCCCGGATCGCCCTGATCGTGACCACGATCAGGGCCAGCAGGAGCAAACCCCAGAACAGCGCCACCAGCACCAGGGCTGACCAGGCGAGGGCGACGATCTTGCGCCATTCGCTCTCCGTCCACGCAGCGACGGAGGGGTTGATCGAGGCGTCGAGGTGCCCGCCGAACACCATGTTGACCAGTCCCAAGCTAGAGAGAGCGAACATCGGTAGGACGCCTGCCCCGGCGATCACGCCGAGCAGGCTACCTGGAACCGGACGAACGAGCTTGATGAGCGCGAGGCTGAACAGGAGTGGGACGAAGCAGAAGGCCAAAGATGCCGGAGCGAGAAGGTCAGTACCGCGCCACGGAAGCTCGAAGGGGATGGGTTGCGTCAGGGAGCGCAGCGTGCCGGTCGAGGCGCTGATCGAACTCGGGAGCGGCGATCCCCACCCTAGTTCGCCGGTGCAGTTGACGACGACCGCGGCGACTAGCAGTGCGCCAGCACTCCACGCCGCAGCGCGTCGGAAGCGGCGATAGACCGCTTCGTTGTCTCGCCGGTCGTGATGGTCGACGACCCATGCGACGCAGATGGCCACGATGCAGAGCAGTGCCAGGGAGGCCGCGATGGCAGCCCAGCCGTCGAAGTCGATCACGACAGCGTTCCTGCGACCGCCGATCATCACGAGGAAGTGCCCAGTGACGAAAGCCACGACGGCCCACGCCGACCATGCGACCGCCAGCCAGGCGGCGAGCAGACGCGTCGACAGCGGCAGGTGGTTGGGAACGTAAGGACTGCGGCGCCAGCGCTGCTGGCGTCGCAACCGGTCTTGGTGTTCGGGGAGCGGCTGCGTCGGCTCGAAGGCGTGTCCGACCGGGCCCGGTTCGTTCAGCGACATGGCCAGCAGCGCGCGGAGGCTCGGCCACGCGCTAGGCACCCAGCCGCCTGCAGACCTCGAGCGCCAGCGCCGACTGGTTCAGCGTGTAGAAGTGGATCGAAGGGGCGCCGCCGGCGATCAGGCGCTCGCACAGCTTCGTCACGACCTCCAGGCCGAAGGCGCGGATCGACGCGGTGTCGTCCATGTAGCCTTCCATCTTCAAGGCCACCCAGCGCGGGATCTCGATGCCGTCGCGCATCGCGAACTGCGCGATGCGCGCGTAGTTGTGGAAGGGCATGATGCCCGGCACGATGGGCACGTCGACGCCCAGCGCGCGCGCCTCGTCGACGAAGTGGAAGTAGGCGTCGGGGTTGTAGAAGAACTGCGTGATCGCCGCGTCGGCACCGGCCTTGATCTTGTTGGCGAAGTGCTCGATGTCGCGTCGCGCGTAGCGCTGCTGCGGGTGGTACTCCGGGTAGGCGGCGACCTCGATGCGCAGCGCCTGGCCTTCCTGCTCGCGCACGAAGCGGATCAGCTCGCTGGCGTAGCGGAACTCGCCCGCGGTCGCGGTGCCGCTCGGCAGGTCGCCGCGCAGCGCCACCAGTCGGCGGATGTTGCGCGCGCGGTAGGTGGCGAGGATCTCGGTGATGCCGGCGCGCGTCGAGCCGATGCACGACAGGTGCGGCGCCGCCTCGAAGCCGAGGGCCGCGATGTCGGCCACGGTCGACAGCGTGCGGTCGCGCGTCGAGCCACCGGCGCCGTAGGTGACGCTGAAGAATTCCGGGTCGGTGGCGCCCAGGTCCTGCACGACGGTCTTCAGCTTCTCGGCGCCGGCCTCGGTGTTGGGCGGGTAGAACTCGAAGCTCACCGGGACCGGCAGCTTCAGGCGGGGGGCGTCACTCATGTCTGGGGCTCCAGGGGCCGTCACCGTGGTGCGGCCCGAACGAAGAATTCACGGTTGCCGTCGCCGCCGGCGACGGGGCTGTCGAACCAGTCGACCACGGCCAGGCCCAGCGCGGTGCAGGCCTCGCGCAGCTTGGTCTCGACCTGGGCGTAGGACGCGGCGTGCTTCACCAGCCCGCCCTTGCCGATGTCCTTGGGCTGCAGCTCGAACTGCGGCTTGACCAGCGCGAGCAGCGTGCCGCTCGCGGCCAGCAGCGGCACCAGCGCCGGCAGCACGGTGGTCAGCGGGATGAAGCTCAGGTCGGCGACGACCAGGTCGAAGCCGGCGGCCGGCATCGCCGCGCCGAGCGCGTCGCGCGTCAGCGACCGCGCGTTGACGCCTTCGATCGCGGTCACCTGCGCGTGCCCGCGCAGCGAGGGGTGCAGCTGCCCGCGGCCGACATCGACGCCGACGACATGCGCCGCGCCGCGCGCCAGCAGCACCTCGGTGAAGCCCCCGGTGCTCTGGCCGGCATCGAGCGCCGTGCAGCCGGTCACGTCGACGCCGCAGCGCGCCAGCGCGCCGTCGAGCTTGAGCCCGGCACGCGACACCCAGCGCAGCTCGGCATCGTCGGTGATGCGCAGCTCGGCGGCGTCGCACAGGTCCTCGCCGGACTTGCGCAACACCGCCCAGCCCTGCACCGCGCGGCGCTCGACCGCGCCGCGCTCGATCAGACGCTGGGCGGCCGAGCGCGTCGGCGCAAGGCCGCGCTGCACCAGGAGCTGATCGACACGTGGCATGGCTCATTCCTAACCCAGTGGCCGCCGCGGATCCGGCTCCGCCGGTCCGCCAGCGGCGCCCCCTGGAGGGGGAGCGGCGCAGCCGCAACGGGGGTGGGCGTCAATCAGTACCTGTAGGTATCGGCCTTGTAGGGACCGGCCTTGCTGACGCCGATGTAGGCCGCCTGCTCGTCCGTCAGCTCGGTCAGCATCGCACCGACCTTCTTGAGATGCAGGCGCGCGACCTTCTCGTCCAGGTGCTTGGGCAGCACGTAGACCTTGCCCTGCTGGTAGTCGGCGCTCTTGGTGAAGAGCTCGATCTGAGCGATGGTCTGGTTGGCGAAGGACGAGCTCATCACGAAGCTCGGGTGGCCGGTGGCGCAGCCCAGGTTCACGAGGCGACCCTTGGCCAGCAGCGTGATCTTCTTGCCGTCCGGGAACTTGATGTGATCGACCTGCGGCTTGATCTCGTCCCACTCGAGCTTCTCGAGCGAGGCGACGTCGATCTCGTTGTCGAAGTGGCCGATGTTGCAGACGATGGCCTGGTCCTTCATGGCCTTCATATGGTCGTGCGTGATGATGGACTTGTTGCCCGTGGTCGTCACGAAGATGTCGGCCTTGTCGGCGGCGTACTCCATGGTCACGACCT
>CAZUUU010000070.1:0-14385 GCA_964622685.1 uncultured Methylibium sp. | reverse complement strand
TGCCCAGCGTCGAGATCACCAGGTCGGCCTTCTTGGTCTGCAGGTAGGGGATGCGATTGGCGCTGGTCACCGGCACCAGCTCGACCGGCACGCCGAGCCTGGCGCCGATCAGCTGCGCCATGTCGACGTCCAGGCCCTGGGGCTTGAGGTCGGTCCCGACGAAGCCGTAGGGCGGGAAGTCGGTCGGCACCGCGATCTTGATCAGCTTGGCCTTGAGGATGCCGTCCAGCGCGGTCTGCGCATGGGCAGGCGCGGCCAGGACGGCGGACAGCAGCAGGGCCAGGACGGCGGCGCGACGGTGCATGGGCATCTCCACGAAGTGACGCCCCAGGTCAGCACGAGTCGTGCCAAGCTGGGGCGTCACCGCATGCACCGGCGCCGTGCGCGGCGCGCGCCCGGGCGAGCCCGGGCGCCGCGAGCGAAGGCACCGGCGCCGCCGGATGTAGGCCCGCTCCGCCCCGCGCCTCACGGGAGCGATCTTGGCCGTCACCCGACTGAACCCTTCGCTTGTCAACTGACCGCCCAACGTCGTCTACCGCCACCCAATGTCCGAGCTTGAACTGTCGGGCAGGACGCATGAATGGATTGCGCTACTCGTGCTGCCGGATTAGGATCGAACAACTGTATAAACATCCATATGCGAGTCGCTGGTCTTTTCGCGGGTATTGGTGGTCTTGAGCTGGGTTTGCATAGCGCGGGCTTCGAGACGGGCTTGCTTTGCGATGCGCTCGAAGCGTCCGAAGCTGTCCTTCGCAGTCGCTTCCCGGATGTCGAGTACCGCCACGACATTACGAAGCTTCGTTCGCTACCCAGCGACATCGGCATCGTCTGCGCTGGCTTTCCGTGTCAAGACTTGAGTCAAGCCGGCCGAACTGCCGGGCTGGACGGCGCTCGATCCGGTTTGATCGGTGAAGTGTTTCGACTCCTGTCGCGTCGTCGTGTGCCGACCGTGGTGGTCGAGAACGTTCCTTTCATGCTTCAACTCGACGGCGGCAACGCGATGAGATCGATCGTCGACGAGTTCGAGCGACGCGGATATCGATGGGCGTATCGAGTCGTCGATACCTTTTCCTTCGGGTTACCACAGCGTCGAGAGCGCGTGTTTTTGATCGCGTCGCGCGAAATCGACCCTTCGGCCGTTTTGCTTTCCGACGACAGCCCGCTTGAGAGACCGCAGTCGGCCCTTGGGCGCTTGGCTCATGGCTTCTATTGGACCGAGGGGCTCGGCGGCTTGGGATGGGCAGTGGACGCCGTGCCGACACTCAAGAACGGCAGCACGATTGGCATTCCTTCGCCGCCGGCGGTGCTGATGCCCGACGGTCGAGTCATCAAGCCGAGCATCCGAGATGTCGAGCGGCTGCAAGGCTTCGACGCCGGTTGGACCGAGCCTGCCGTGTCGGTGGGTCGGGCCACGGCCCGTTGGGCGCTTGTCGGTAGCGCGGTGAGCGTGCCGGTCGCGGCTTGGGTCGGGCACCGCTTGAAGTTTCCTTCGACCTATCTCGCCGAGCGCGAGTATGGGTTCCCAAGTTCCGGCAAGGCGCCCCGCGCCGCACGCTACGACGGTAAGCGTCGCGTGGCGGTGGACATCGGCCCCGATCCGCTCGGGATTCGCCCCCCATCGCTGGTTGGCTTCCTGGATGACCACGAAGGGCAGCAGTTGCTATCGATCAAGGCGACTCGTGGCTTCCTGGAACGGACCCGACGCGCGAAGCTGCGCTTCGCGCCGGGTTTCATCGAAGCAGTCGAACGTCACTTGATCGGGCTCGGGGGCGACGTCCCGCCTCGGGCGATGCCCACACAGCGCGAGCTCTTGGCCGCGTAGTTGCCAAGAGCCGCGACAGCGTCAGCCGAATTTGGCTCGGTACTCGGCGCAGAGACGCCGGAGCATCTGTTCGTAGTGGAGGTGGTGGCTCTGCGATGGCGCAGGGCCACCCGCAACGACGGTGACAGGCGATCCATCGTTGCGGCAATCGACAACCGTCACACCCAGAACGTCGTAGCCGATCGACCGCAAGTTCCCTGCTCGCGGTATAGCCTGCCCCAGCATCTCCACCACCTTACGCGCATCGCGGGGTTGAGCATGGACGTTGACCTTGCCGCTACCGCTTGGCGTACGGAAGCTACTGGCCGCATTGACCATCGAGTAAGACACGGTGATGCAATTGGGCTGAGCCTGCTTGGCAAGATAGCCGGTTGCGAGGATCTCGGCGTGCAGTCGTGGCAGCGACTTGCTGTGCTCGGTCATGCAGGCCTTGGCCTCAAGCGCCATCACGACCTCGGAAACATCCTGCTTCTTGACCTCGCCGTCGATGCGCGGGAGGCGGGCAAGGATCGACAACTCGACGGGATCGAGCACGATGCCATACACCTGTGCCAACTCGGCGAACGTCTTGCGCTTCCTGACGGGTCGGCCCGGAGCGATGCGCGTCACGACCAGATCCAGGGTCTTGTTGATCGGGCCGACCAGCACGTGATTGATGCCGAAGCCGACGAGCCCCTGCGTCGCATCGCGCCTAAAGACATCGCATTCGCACATCAGGTCGAACAGCACGGTCCAACAGGCGACCTTCGAATGCGTGTCGCTCCGAGAGTGATACTGCCAAGCGCGCGCCGATGATCCGCGCTTCGTCGCCACGCTCATGGTGCGCGCGAGGATCGTCGGTCCCTTCATGGCAGCAGCCTCTCTTCAAGGAGTCGGTGATGGCCGCCCAAGATCGCTCGGCGCTCATGCGGCTCGTGGGCCGCGAGGATACCGGTCCCGAGCTGGCCGTGCGCCGCTACCTGCACGCGCAGGGCTTCCGGTACCGTCTGCACGTGCGCTCGCTGCCGGGGACACCGGACATCGTGCTCCCGCGATACCGCACGGCCGTGATGGTTCACGGCTGCTTCTGGCACGGCCACGACTGCCGGCACGGCCGCGTCGCCGCCAAGACGAACAGCTCATTCTGGAGTGAAAAGATCCTTGCGAATCGCAGGCGTGACGCCGCGAAGGAGCTTGCCTTGACGGCGCTCGGCTGGACCGTGTTCACGATCTGGGAGTGCCAGGTCAACGATCAGCGCTTCTTGGCGCGGCTGCACCTCGACCTGAGTCGCCTGGCTCACGCCATCGATCAGGGGTAGAGGCCGCGCTCCTCGCGCGCGATCAGGATGCGCTCGCAGGCCACCGCGAAGGTCGCGGTGCGCAGCGTGATCCGGTGGCGGTCGGCCGTGTCCCAGATCTTCTTCAGCGCGTCGACCATGATCTTGTCGAGGCGCACGTTGATCTCGTCCTCGCTCCAGAAGAAGCTGCTGAAGTCCTGCACCCACTCGAAGTAGCTGACGGTCACGCCGCCGGCATTGCAGATCACGTCGGGCACGACCAGCACGCCGCGTTCGGCCAGGATGTCGTCGGCCTCGGGCACGGTCGGGCCGTTGGCGCCCTCCAGCACCAGCCTGGCCGTCACCCGCTTGGCGCGCGCGGCGCTGATCACGCCTTCCAGCGCGGCCGGGATCAGGATGTCGCACTTCACGTCCCAGAAGGCCTCGGGCTCCAGCGCCTCGGCGCCCTTGAAGCCGCCGACGCCGCCGACGTTCTTCACGTGCGGCACCAGCTCGGCCAGGTCCAGGCCGTTCGCGTTGTAGATGGTGCCGGTGTGGTCCTGCGCCGCGACGATCTTCGAGCCGGCCTGGGCGAACAGCTCGGCCGCCGAGCCGCCGACGTTGCCGAAGCCCTGCACCGCCACGGTCGCGCCGTCGAGCTTGAGGCCCAGGCGCCGCGCCGCCTCGCGGCCGGTGACGAAGACGCCGCGGCCGGTGGCCTTGACGCGGCCCAGCGAGCCGCCCAGGTGGATGGGCTTGCCGGTGACGACACCGGTCGCGGTGGCGCCGGTGTTCATCGAGTAGGTGTCCATCATCCAGGCCATGATCTGGCCGTTGGTGTTGACGTCGGGCGCGGGGATGTCGCGCTGCGGGCCGATGATGATGCCGATCTCGCTGGTGTAGCGGCGCGTGAGCTTCTCCAGCTCCTTCATCGACAGCTGCTTCGGGTCGACGCGGATGCCGCCCTTGGCGCCGCCGTAGGGCAGGTTGACCGCCGCGCACTTGACCGTCATCCAGGCCGCCAGCGCCATCACCTCTTCCAGCGTCACGTCGGGGTGGTAGCGCACGCCGCCCTTGCCGGGGCCGCGGCTCAGGTTGTGCTGCACGCGGAAGCCCTCGTAGTGCTGCACGCTGCCGTCGTCCATCTCGATCGGCACGTCGACGATGAGCGCGCGCTTGGGGCGCTTGAGCGTCTCGGCCCACTTGCCCAGGTGGCCCAGGTAGGGGATCACGCGATCCACCTGCGACAGGTAGGTGCCCCAGGGGCTGGTCGGCGTCGGGCTGACGTAGGAAACGAAGGAGGTTTGCTTCGGACGCGCCGAAGTCGGGGTGGCAGAGCTCATGCGGGGTCCTCGTGGGGTCGTCGTGCGGTCGTCATGCGATAGCGCCGCAAGGGTGGCGCGGCTGCCGGGACTTTAGGCGCCCGCCCCCGCTTGCGCACACCGGGTTCATGCCGGGTTTGCATGCGGGCCGGGGGCGCGGGTCATGCGCCGGGGCCGGTCCGCGGCGCGACGCCCGCGGCTCAGCCGCCGAATTCGTCGCCCAGTTCGGCAGCTCGCTGCTGCGCAGCCCGCACCGCCTTGACGACGGCCTGACGCACGCCGTCGGCCTGCATCGATGTCAGCGCGGCGTAGGTCGTGCCCCCCTTGGACGTGACGCGCTCGCGCAGCACCGACGGCGGCTCGGCGCTCTGCTCGGCCAGCGCCGTCGCACCGCCGAAGGTGGCGAGCGCCAGCGCGCGGCCCTGGGCCTCGCTCAGGCCCATCTCGCGCGCCGCGTCCATCAGCGCCTCGATGAACAGGAAGACATAGGCCGGCCCCGAGCCCGACAGCGCGGTGACGGCATCGAGATCGGCCTCGCGCTCGACCCAGAGGGTCGCGCCGGTCGGCGCCAGCAGGGCCTCGACCGCGCTTCGCAGCGGCGCATCGACCTCGGGCCGCGCGTACAGGCCGGCGATGCCGCGGCCGATCAGCGCCGGGGTGTTGGGCATGGCGCGCACCACGCGGGCGCTGCCGGTCGCCGCCACGATGGCCTCGCTGCGGATGCCGGCCATCACGCTGAGCTGCGCGGCGCCGGACACATGGGCGGCGCAGGGCGCTGCCGCCTCCTTGAAGGACTGCGGCTTGACGGCCCAGACCACCAGGCCAGCCCGCGCCAGCGCCGGCGTCGCCTGCGCTGCAGCGTCGATGCCGAACTGGGTCTTGAGCTTCTCGCGCTGCGCGTCCCAGGGCTCGACGACCAGGATCTGCGCTGCCGGCCGGCCGCTCTGGACCAGCCCGCCGATCAGCGCGCTGGCCATGTTGCCGCCGCCGATGAAGGCGACCGGCGCTTGCACAAGATCGGTCGGAACGCCCATCGCCTCAGTCTATGCCGGCCAGCAGCGCGGCGTTGCCGCCCGCGGCCGCCGTGTTGACCGTCACCGTCTGTTCGCCGCAGAAGCGGAACAGGTAGAGCGGCCCGCCGGCCTTGGGGCCGGTGCCGGACAGGCCCTCGCCGCCGAAGGGTTGCACGCCGACCACCGCGCCGATCATGTTGCGGTTGACGTAGACGTTGCCGACGCGCGCCGCCTTCGCGATGCGCTGGGCGCGCGAGTCGATGCGCGTCTGCACGCCCAGCGTCAGGCCGTAGCCCAGCGCGTTGATCTGCGCCACCAGCGCCTCGACGTCCGGCGCCGCCGTGCCGGGGCCCCAGCGCACGACGTGCAGCACCGGTCCGAAGACCTCCTGCTTCAGGTCGCCGACGCGCGCGATCTCGTAGGCGACCGGCGCGATGTAGTGGCCGGCCAGGCCCTCGGGCGGGCTGCGGCGGGCGAGCCGCGTGGCCTCGCGATCCAGCCGCTCGACATGGCCGGCGATGACGGCATGGGCCTCGGCGTCGATCACCGGGCCGACGTCGTTGGCGTAGTCCGCGGGGTCGCCGACCTGCAGTTCCTGCAGCGCGCCGGCCATCATCGCGATCACGCCGTCGGCGATTCCTTCGTGCACGCACAGCAGGCGCAGCGCCGAGCAGCGCTGGCCGGCCGAGCGGAAGGCGCTCTGCACCACGGCGTCGACCACCTGCTCGGGTAGCGCGCTGCTGTCGACGATCATCGCGTTGAGGCCGCCGGTCTCGGCGATCAGCGGGACGATCGCACCATCCTTCGCCGCCAGCGTGCGCTGGATGATCTTGGCGACCTGGGTCGAGCCGGTGAAGCACACGCCCGACGTCAGCGGATGCGCGACCAGCGCGGCGCCGACCGTCTCGCCCGGGCCGTGCAGCAGCGCGAGCGCGTCGCGCGGCACGCCGGCCTCGAACAGCAGCTCGACGAAACGCTGCGCGACGGCCGGCGTCTGCTCGGCCGGCTTGGCGGCCACGGCATTGCCGGCCACCAGAGCGGCCACCACCTGCCCGGCAAAGATCGCCAGCGGGAAGTTCCAGGGGCTGATGCAGACGAAGACGCCGCGGCCGTGCAGGTGCAGGGTGTTCGATTCGCCGGTCGGGCCGGGCAGCTCGCGGGAGCTCAGGTTCTCGGCCGCCTGCTGGGCGTAGTAGCGGCAGAAGTCGACGGCCTCGCGCACCTCGGCCACGCAGTCGCCGAGCGTCTTGTGCGCTTCCTTGACCAGCAGGCCGCAGCAGGCGGGCAGCTCGGCCTCCAGCAGATCGGCGGCGCGGTTCAGCACCGCCACGCGCTCGGCCAGCGGGGTGTCGTTCCAGGCAACGTGACCGGCGTGCAGGCGCTGCATCGCGGCGTCGATCTCCTTCGTCGGCGTCTCGCGCACGGCGGGCACGACGGTGGCGGCAAGGGCCGCCAGCAGCGGCGCGCGCTCGGCCGCGATGCTGAGATCCACGCCGGCCGAGTTGCGGCGCGCCGCGCCGAACATCGCCCGCGGCGACGGCTGGCCCGGCTCGGGCGCCGGCTGCAGCGGCGAGGCCAGCAGCTCGTCGACGTCGACCCGCGGGTCGGCGAGCTGGTGCACGAAGGAGGAGTTGGCCCCGTTCTCCAGCAGCCGGCGCACCAGGTAGGCCAGCAGGTCGCGGTGCTCGCCGACCGGCGCGTAGATGCGCAGCGGCGCGGCCAGCGACTTCATCGCCTCGCGGTACACACCCTCGCCCATGCCGTGCAGGCGCTGCAGTTCGAACGGCGCTTTCCGTCGCTGCGCCATGTGCGCGATCGCCGCGATCGTGCCGGCGTTGTGCGTCGCGAACTGCGGATAGATCACGTCGGCATGGTCCAGCAGCGCCTTCGCGCAGGCGAGGTAGCTGATGTCGGTGTGGTGCTTGTGCGTGAAGACCGGGTAGGCGGCGAGGCCCAGCTCCTGCGCGCGCTTGATCTCGCCGTCCCAGTAGGCGCCCTTGACCAGCCTGACCATGAAGCGCAGGCCGTGCGCCTTCGCGATGCGCGCGACCTCGTGCACGCACTCCTCGGCGCGCGTCTGGTAGGCCTGGATCGCCAGCCCGAAGCCGCGCCATTGCGGGTGCTGCGCCGCGATGTGCGCGGCCACGGCGTCGATCAATTCGAGCGAAAGCTCCAGCCGGTCGCTCTCTTCCGCATCGATGGTCAGGTTGAGGTCGGCGCGCGCCGCGTCGTCGACCAGGCCCAGCACGCGCGGCAGCAGCTCCGCGAAGACGCGGGCGCGCTGCGCGTCCTCGTAGCGCGGGAACAGGGCCGACAGCTTGATGGAGATCCCGTCCCTGGCTTCGGGCCCGGCGCCGGTCTTCACGCGGGCGGCGATCGCCGCGATCGCGCCGCGGTAGGACGCGAGGTAGCGCTTCGCATCGGCGTCGGTGCGCGCGCCCTCGCCCAGCATGTCGAAGCTGTAGCGCAGGCCGGGCTGGTCCCGGCGCTGGCCGGCGGCCTCGTCCAGCGCCTCGGCGATCGACTGGCCCAGCACGAACTGGCGGCCCAGCAGCTGGATCGCGCGCACGGTCGCGGCGACCACGGTCTGCGCACCCAGTCGCTTCAGCAGGCCGGGCGGACGTTCCTGCTCGGGCAGGAACTTCTTGGACAGCGCGATCGCGCTGGCCGACAGGCTGGCCAGCATCTTGTGCGGGCCGTCGTCGGCGCCGCTCTCGAAGTCGGCGCGCCCCAGCTGGTCGGCGGTCAGCGCGATCGCGGTCTGGGCGTCGGGCACGCGCAGCAGGGCCTCGGCCAGCCGCATCAGCGCCAGACCCTCGGCGCTCGAGATCGGGTACTCGCGCAGCAGCGATTCCATGGCCCAGAACGGCGCCGGCTCGTCGCGCACCGCCTGCACCCAGGGACGCGCCAGGGCCTGCGCCTGGGCCCAGTCCAGCGCGCCAGTCAGCGACTGCAGTCGCGCGGCCAGGACAGGAGCCTCCTCGCGCAGGGGCGAGGGCAGGCGGGCGGGCGGAGGCGGCGGCTCGGAGGGCATGGCGGCTGGAGCTTGGGTGTCGATCCTGTTAGCGTAAGGGGAGTCGACTCGAATTTTTCGCCAATAACATGCCTGCCGACAGACATAAATCCAGCGAAGTTCCGGCCGAGACGGCCACCCGCACGATCGAAGGCCTGGACCGCACCGACCTGCGCATCCTGCGCGCGCTGCAGGCCGACGGCCGCATCACCAACCTCGATCTGGCGCAGCAGGTCCACCTGTCGCCGACCGCGGTGCTGGAACGCGTGAAGCGGCTGACGCGCGAGGGCTTCATCCTCGGCTACGAGGCGCGGCTCGACCCGGCGCGGCTGGGCGCCGGCATGCTGGTCTTCATCGAGGTGATGCTCGACCGCACCGCGCCCGACGTGATGGAGAGCTTCCGCGCCGCGGTGCAGGTGCGGCCCGAGATCCTGGAGTGCCACCTCGTGGCCGGCGGCTTCGACTACCTGATCAAGACCCGCGTGGCCGACATGGCGGCCTACCGCGAGATGCTGGCGAGCGTCATCTGGGCGCTGCCCGGCGTGCGCGAGACGCGCACCTACGCGGTGATGGAAGAGGTGAAGAACACCACGGCGCTGCCGATCTAGCCGTCAGCTCCGCGGGCCAGGCCTGCGGCGTGCATGCAAGAGAATCGCCCGGCCAACGACGAAGCCCTCCATGCGCCTGCCCAACCTGCTTGCCACGACCAAAGGCCGACTGACCGCCTTCTTCTGCCTCTACCTGACCGAGGGCCTGCCGCTGGGCTTCGCGGCCACCGCGGTCGCGACCCAGCTGCGGCGCCAGGGCGTCGGGCCGGCCGAGATCGGGCTCTTCGTCGGCTCCTTCTACCTGCCCTGGGCCTTCAAGTGGGCCTTCGGCCCCTTCATCGACGTGTTCGCGTCCGACCGCCTCGGCCGGCGGCGCGGCTGGATCCTCGGCACCCAGCTGATGATGGCGATCACGCTGATGTCCACCGTGCTGCTCAAGCTGCCCGAGCAGCTGGCGCTGTTCACGATGATCCTGCTGGTGCACAACAGCTTCGCCGCGATGCAGGACGTGGCCATCGACGCGCTGGCCGTCAACACGCTGCACGAGGACGAGCGCGGCCTCGCCAACGGCCTGATGTTCGCCGGCGCGGCGATCGGCCAGGTGATCGGCGGCAGCGGCGTGCTGTTCCTGTCCGGCTACACCGGCTTCCAGCCGACCTTCTTCTTCGTCGCCGGCTGCATCCTCGCCGTCACCGTGCTGGTGGTGCTGCCGCTGCGCGAGCCGGCCGGCCCGCCGCGGCCGCCGGTCGTCGGCCCGAAGCTGCGCGCCGCGGGCCGCGAGATGCGCGACTTCGCGGTCAGCTCCTTCCGGTCCTTCCTCGGCTCGCGCGGCGCCTTCAGCGGCCTGTTCTACGCGCTGCTGCCGCCCGGCGCGATGTGCCTGGGCCTGGCGCTGCAGTCCAACCTGGCCGTCGAGCTGGGCATGGACGACGACCAGGTCGCCTGGCTCAACCTCTGCTCGGGCGGCGTCAACGCGGCCTTCATGGTGATCGGCGGCCGCCTCTCGGACCGCTTCGGACGGCGCCGCATGAACTTCATCTACATCGCGATGATGGGCCTGCCGGTGCTCTACCTCGCCAACGCGCTGGCCGGCGCCGGCTGGATCATGCCGGTGGCGCTGGACGCGGCCAACCGGCCGGAGGTGCCGGCCGCGCTGCTGACCGCCTTCTGGGCCGCGACCCTGGTCTACAACGCGACCAACGGCCTGATGTACGGCACCAATGCCGCGATGTACATGGACGTGACCAACCCGCGCGTCGCCGGCACCCAGTTCACCGCCTACATGGCGCTGATGAACCTGGCGATCGCCTACTCGGCCATCTGGCAGGGCATCGCGATCGAGGCCTGGGGCTATCCGAAGACGATGGTGATCGACGCGATCTTCGGCCTGAGCTGCCTGCTGCTGATCCCGCTGATGCGCAAGGCCAATACCGACGGCGGCTACGCGACCGACGGTGCCGCGGCGCCGCGCGCGCGCGGCCTGGCGGCCCTGCTGGGCCTGATGTGCCTGGCCTGGCTGCCCTACTCGACCTGGCAGCACCTGGCCGGTGCGGCGCAGCCCATCGTCAGCATCTTCTTCACGCTCGTCTTCGTCGGCTCGGCGGTGTTCCTGCTGGCCGGCGCCGCAGTGCTGGGCGGCACGGCACGGCGCCTGTCGCGCATCGCGCCCTGGGTCGCGCTGCTGCTGCTGGTGATGCATGCCCGCAACCACGTCGACACGATCGCCGGCTGGCTGGGCGTCGGGGCGGACAGCCTGCGGCCGGTCGCGACCGTGGGCTTCGACGTCGTCGCCTTGCTCGGCGGCGTGGTGCTGCTGCTGCACGCGCTGCAGCCCTGGTCGCCGCTGCGCGAAGCCGACGACGGGACAGTGCCGGCCCGCTGAGCCGCGACGACGCTTCGCGCGCCAGCGAATCGACCCGCGCGCCGGCCGGCGGGTGCGGGTTGACCCTGCGCAGAGCCGCATAAGTGGAACCCCGCCTGTTGCAGCGCAACACCGCTGCTTACAGTGCGGCTCCTTGTCGACCCGGCCCGCATGAGCGACTTCATCCTCGAGACGCGCGACCTCACGAAGGAGTTCAAGGGCTTCACCGCCGTGGACCGCGTGAACCTGCAGGTGCAGCGCGGCCACATCCATGCGCTGATCGGCCCCAACGGCGCCGGCAAGACGACCTGCTTCAACCTGCTGACGAAGTTCCTCGCGCCGACGCGCGGCAGCATCCACTTCAACGGCATCGACATCACCGGCGAGACCTCGGCCCACATCGCGCGCCGCGGCGTGATCCGCTCCTTCCAGATCTCGGCCGTGTTCCCGCACCTGACGGTGCTCGAGAACGTGCGCATCGGGCTGCAGCGCTTCACCGGCACCTCGTTCCAGTTCTGGCGCGGCCTGGGCGAGCTGCGCAAGCTCGACGGCAAGGTGCTCGAGCTGCTGGAGCTGGTCGACCTGCGCGACATGGCGCAGCTGAAGGCCGTCGACCTGCCCTACGGCCGCAAGCGCGCGCTGGAGATTGCCACGACGATGGCGATGGAGCCCGAGCTGATGCTGCTGGACGAGCCGACCCAGGGCATGGGCCACGAGGACGTCGAGCGCGTCACGAAGCTGATCAAGCGCGTGGCCGAAGGCCGCACCGTGCTGATGGTCGAGCACAACATGAAGGTGGTCGCCAGCATCGCCGACCGCATCACCGTGCTGGCGCGCGGCGCGGTGCTGGCCGAAGGCGACTACGCCGCGGTCTCGAAGCATCCGGCGGTGCTGGAAGCCTACATGGGCACCGAGGCCACCGAGCTGCAGGGAGCCCATTGATGTCCGCCCCGGCGCTGGAGATCAAGGACCTGAACGCCTGGTACGGCGAGAGTCACATCCTGCACGGCGTGAACCTGACGGTGCCGCGCGGCCAGGTGGTGACGCTGCTGGGCCGCAACGGCGCCGGCCGCACGACAACGCTGCGCGCGATCATGGGCCTGACCGGCGCACGCAAGGGTTCGATCAAGGTCCATGGCCAGGAGACGATCGCGATGCCGACGCACCGCATCGCCCATCTCGGCATCGGCTACTGCCCCGAGGAGCGCGGCATCTTCGCCTCGCTGTCGGCCGAGGAGAACCTGCACCTGCCGCCGCGGCTGCCGGCCGGCCGCGGCAAGGCGATGAGCGAGGCCGAGATCTACGCGATGTTCCCGAACCTGGCCGAGCGCAAGGCCAGCCAGGGCACGCGGCTGTCGGGCGGCGAGCAGCAGATGCTCGCGGTCGCGCGCATCCTGCGCACCGGCGCCGACATCCTGCTGCTCGACGAGATCTCCGAGGGCCTGGCGCCGGTGATCGTGCAGGCGCTCGCGCGCATGATCCGCGCCCTCAAGTCCCAGGGCTTCACCATCGTGATGGTGGAGCAGAACTTCCGCTTCGCCGCGCCGCTGGCCGACCACTTCCACGTGATCGAGCACGGCCACGTGGCCCTGTCCTTTCCCGCGTCCGAGCTTGCCGCCCAACAGGCGGCGCTCGACGAGTTGCTCAGCGTCTGAACGGACGCGCTTCCTCGCTCAACACCCCAAGGAGACCTGCATGACCCACGTCCTGAAGCGCATTGCCCTGGCCGCCTCCGCGGCCTGCGGTCTCACCGTCGCCGCCACCGCGGCGCACGCCCAGGTCTCCGGCGACGTCGTCAGGATCGGCATCATCACCGACATGTCGGGCCTGTACGCCGACATCGACGGCGCCGGCGGCGTCGAGGCCATCAAGATGGCGGTCGCCGACATGAAGGGCATGGCGGCCGGCAAGAAGGTCGAGGTGATCTTCGCCGACCACCAGAACAAGGCCGACGTCGCCGCCAGCAAGGCGCGCGAGTGGTTCGACACCCAGGGCGTGGACATGCTGGTCGGCGGCACCAACTCCGGCGCCAACCTCGCGATGGCCAAGGTCGCGGCCGAGAAGAAGAAGACCTTCATCTCGATCGGCGCCGCCAGCGCGCGCCTGACCAACGAGGACTGCACGCCCTACACGATCCACTACGCCTACGACACCGTGGCACTGGCCAACGGCACCGGCAACGCGGTGGTCAAGTCGGGCGGCAAGACCTGGTACTTCCTGACCGCCGACTACGCCTTCGGCGCTTCGCTGCAGAACGACACCTCGGCGGTCGTGACGAAGGCCGGCGGCCAGATCGTCGGCAGCGTCAAGCACCCGCTGTCGGCCAGCGACTTCTCGTCCTTCCTGCTGCAGGCCCAGTCGAGCAAGGCGCAGATCCTCGGCCTGGCCAACGCCGGCGGCGACACCATCAATTCGATCAAGGCGGCCAACGAGTTCGGCATCACCAAGACGATGAAGCTGGCCGGCCTGCTGATGTTCATCAACGACATCCACGCGCTGGGCCTGAAGGCCACCGAGGGCATGTACCTGACCGACGGCTGGTACTGGAACCAGAGCCCCGAGTCGCGCGCCTGGAGCCGCCGCTTCTTCGAGAAGATGAAGCGCATGCCGTCGATGATCCAGGCCGGCGACTACTCGGCCGCGATGCACTACCTGAAGGCCGTCGAGGCGACCAAGACCGACGACGCCGACAAGGTCATCGCGCAGATGAAGGCCACGCCGGTCAACGACATGTTCGCCAAGGGCGGCAAGATCGGCCCGGACGGCCGCCACCGCTACGACATGTACCTGATGCAGGTGAAGGCGCCGTCGGCGTCGACCGAGCCCTGGGACTACTACAACGTGATCCAGAAGATCCCGGGCGACGACGCCTACACCAAGCTCGCCGACAGCAAGTGCCCGCTGGTCAAGAAGTGATCCCGGGACGGACAACGGACTGAGACGGTCGCGATGGAGATCTTCGGCATTCCGCTGTCCGCGTTCCTGAGCCAGCTGCTGCTGGGCCTGGTGAACGGCTCGTTCTACGCGATGCTGTCGCTGGGCCTGGCGGTGATCTTCGGCATGCTCAACATCATCAACTTCGCCCACGGGGCGCTGTACATGATGGGGGCCTTCCTGGCCTGGATGGGGCTGGAGTACCTGGGGCTGAACTACTGGGTGATGCTGATCGCGGCGCCGCTGGTGGTGGGCATGCTGGGCATCCTGATCGAGCGGCTGCTGCTGCAGTGGCTCTACAAGCTCGACCACCTCTACGGCCTGCTGCTGACCTTCGGCATCACGCTGGTGACCGAGGGCATCTTCCGCAGCTTCTACGGCGTCTCGGGCCAGCCCTACCCGGTGCCCGACGCGCTGCAGGGCGCCACCAACCTCGGCTTCATGATCCTGCCGAACTACCGCGCCTGGGTGGTCGTCGCCTCGGTGGTGGTCTGCCTCGCGGTGTGGGCGCTGATCGAGAAGACCTCGCTGGGCGCGACGCTGCGCGCCGGCACCGAGAACCCGCGCCTGGTGCAGGCCTTCGGCATCAACGTGCCGCGCATGATCACGCTGACCT
>CAZUUU010000069.1:0-14658 GCA_964622685.1 uncultured Methylibium sp. | reverse complement strand
GCCGTCGCGTCGCGTCAATGCGCATCGCACAGGTCATTGATCAGCATCTCCCTAGCCGTGCTCAACCATCCGGTAAGCGAAGCCGCCGTACGCATGAACACCAGCGTGTTCCGGGGCGGCTACTACTCGCACGGCAAACAGTTCATCGAAGACTTGGCCGTACCGATTCCAAACGAAGTGGACAGAGCAGCGATCGATGCACTCGTCGTCCAGTTGATCGCTGCCCAGAGCGACATCGTGACCGCGCGTACCCCACATGACAGAAGCTTGGCAGAGCGTCAAGCGCTTGACCTGCGGCTGCAGATAGAAGGCCAGGTGACGCGGCTATTCGGACTGACGTGCGCCGAGATGGACATCATTCGAGCAGTGCCTCCTCCAGGCTGAGAGAGCAACGTAAAGCATTGGCGGGCTGAGGCCGTGCCTCTGGAACTACTGGACAGCCGCGCGGCACTCTACCCCTGCCAGACCCCATACCCCGCCTCCCGCAACCCGATCGCCAGCTCCACCTCCATCTCCCGCGCCGCTTCGTAGGGCATCGGGTTGTAGACCTCGTACAGCGCTGGCAGCAGGCGTATGCCGTAGTCGAAGACGAAGCGGTTCGCCTGGATGCCGGCCTTGTGCTTGTCGAAGCGCAGGTCGGGGTCCAGCCCGGTCATGCCGACGTAGACGCAGGGCTTGGCGTGGCGGTAGTCCGGGTTGGCCTTGCGAAAGCGCGGCTCGTTCCACACTCGGTCGTCCAGCTCGACGACGTAGACGTGATGATGATGGTGACCACGCGGGCGCATGGCGGGTATTCTGCAAACCTCCTGCCATGAGCACCGCCGCCTCCCCCACCCACCGCCTCGCCATGACGGTGCTCACCACACCCGACATGGCCAACTTCGCCGGCAACGTGCACGGTGGCACGCTGCTCAAGCTGCTGGACCAGGTGGCCTATGCCTGCGCCAGTCGCTACGCGGCCAGCTACGTGGTGACGGTGAGCCTGGACTACGTCACCTTCCGCGAGCCGGTGCACGTGGGCGAGCTGGTCAATTTCCTGGCCAGCGTCAACCACACCGGCAGCTCGTCGATGGAGGTCGGCATCAAGGTGCTGGCCGAGAACATCCGCAGCCAGCAGAGCCGCCACGTCGTGAGCTGCTTCTTCACCATGGTGGCGCTGGACGACGCGCGCCGGCCGGTGGCCGTGCCGCCCTTCGTGCCCGTCACGCCTGATGAGAAGCGCCGCCATGCCGACGCCGCGCTGCGCAAGCAGTTGCGCAAGGAGGCGCTGGAGCGGTTCGAGGCGCTGAAGACCCGGCCCGCGGGCTGAGCCCGGGGTGCACTGGCGCCGCCCCTCAGCCGATCGCTCGGGTGCCCTTGCAGGCAGGGTAGCTTGGGCAGCCCCAGAACTGGCTGCCTGCATTGTTGCCGCGCTTTGCGGTGCGGCGGACCATGATCTGCGCGCACAGCGGGCACGAAGGCGCTGTGACCGCCACCACGGGCTCGGAAGTCCTGAAGACGGGCTCAGCCCGGTCCGGCAACCGAGTCCCTGCGACCTGACTGATCAGTGCGCGCAATCGGGGGCCGTCCATCAAGTAGACGTTGCAGACTTTGGCAAAGTTGCGGGCCTCCTCCGTGAAGCGCCCCGAGGTCACCACGAAGCCGCCCGTGGCGCCGGTGGCGGCCATCACCCCGTAAAGCTCGCGCACGACGTTGACACCGACGCGAAACGCGCGCCACTGTTTGCATTGAACGAGGTACTTCTCGCCGTCCTTGCTCACCACGAGATCGATGCCGCCATCGGCTCCACCCCCGCCGGTCTCTGCAACGTCATAGCCCTGGAGTCGAAAGCTCTCGCCGACGAGGCGCTCGAACTGCTGCCAACTCATCCCGTCGAGGGCATCAGCCGCATCGCTCCGGGCGACGTTGTTGACCAACTGCTTGCGCTCGTGGCGGCGAAACGCCGACATGACCGCGCCCGCGAGGCAGAGAACTGGGATCGCGTACTGCCCCACGGCGGCCATTGATCGCCAAAGCGTCTGCGTCACTATGACGCCCACCTGCCCCGGCTGTGCTGCGGTCACCATGGGCTGGCTGGCCACGTGCTGCAGCACCAGATACGCCACCCCGGCGAGCGCTACGCCCACCCACCAAGGAAGCAGGGCGACGAGGTCCATGAAGGCTCCAGCCGGACTGGTCTTCCGCCGCGCCATTGACATCTCCCGAGAGGTCAGCGGATCGGCGCCGCGGTCGTGCGCTCGATAGCGACTTCGTCGCTCATATGCGGCGGGCTTTCCGCGCTGCGGCCAGCTTGGCCTCGAGCCTCGCGATCACCGCATCGGCGAGCACCCCATCGCCGGCAGCTTGGGTGCGCTGGATGGCAGCCAAGCCGCGTCGAACGAACTCGGCCTGCTCCTTGCGCCTGACGAGTCCGGTGCGGGTTGGGGAGATGGTCACGCGCTTCACCGGAACAGAGTAGCAGTTGTCCTCATCCACCCCACCGCCTGTTCACAAGCTTGTCCCCAGCCTTGTCCCCAGCGCAGGCCTGATCGCGATTCGCCGTTCGCCGCCGGGCACCGCCTCCTGCCGCGCCCGCAGCTGCCCGCAGCCCGCATCCACGTCCTGCCCGGCCGAATGCCGCAGCTTGGTCAGCACGCCGCGGCGGTGCAGCGCGCGGGCCATCGCGGCGGCGCGTTCCCAGGCGGGGCGGCGGAAGGGCAGGTCGGGCACGGCGTTGTACGGGATCAGGTTCATCACCGCGCGCTTGCCGGCCAGCAGGCGGACGATGCCGTCCAGCTCGTCCTCGCCGTCGTTCACGCCCTCGATCAGCGTCCACTGCACCTGCACCGGGTAGCCGGTGGCGCGGGCGTAGCGCTCGCCCTGCTCCATCAGCTCGTCGGGGCTGATGCGTGGCGCCCGCGGCAGCAGCTGCTCGCGCAGCGCGGGGTGGGTGGAGTGCAGCGACAGGGCCAGCGCCGGCTTGACGGTCCCCAACGGCAAGCGCTCGAAGACGCGCGCATCGCCGACGGTCGAGAACACCAGGTTCTTGTGGCCGATGCCGCCGGCCGTGCCCAGCAGGTCGATCGCGTCCAGCACCGCGTCCAGGTTGTGGGCCGGCTCGCCCATGCCCATGAAGACCACCTTCTTCACCGCGCGCCGGCCGCGCGCTAGCGCCACCTGGGCCACGATCTCGGCGCTGCCCAGCTGGCGCAGCAGGCCGCCCTGCCCGGTCATGCAGAACACGCAGCCGACCGCGCAGCCGACCTGGGTCGACACGCAGAGCCCGTCGCGCGGCAGCAGCACAGCCTCGACCGTCTGGCCGTCGGCCAGCTCGACCAGCAAACGTGACGATCCATCCTCGGCCGGATGCGCGGATCGCAGTCGCGCCAGCGCCGCCAGCTCGGCCTCGATGGCCGGCAGCGCGGCCTGCAGCGCCTGCGGCAGCACGTCCTCGCGCGGGCTGCGCGGCCCCTGCGGCAGCGCGCAGGTCCAGCGGCGCAGCACGCTCTGTTCGTGCCCGGGGCGGGCGCCCAGCTCGCGCAGGCGCTGGCGGAGGGCGGCGAGGTGCATCCGCCCAGTGTAGGCAAGGCTCGGGTGGCGGGCGGGCGGCGCGACGGCCGACCAGGTCAAGGCTCGGCTGCAGACGCCGGCTCGCCCAGGTTCTGCCGCATCACGGCCGCGGTGGCTTCGTCGGCGGGCACCCATTGCTCCATGCGGATCGCCGGGGTGTCGTCGGCCGTCGGCGCGTGGCGCCCCTGCATCGGATAGAAGGCCAGCCGCCCCAGCGGCGTGCCGAAGACAAAGCGCCGCGGCGCCGCCGGGTCGAAGTGGCGGTCCAGCTCGCGGCCGTAGCGTCGCACCGCGGCCTGGCGCAAGGCGTCGACGCGCCCGGCCAGCGACGGGCGCAGCCAGGTCTCCTGGCGCAGCTGCTCCAGCAGCGAGGCGGCGGCCTCGGCGCCGTTGAGCGCCAGGCGCAGCAGGCCGTCGTCGTCGCTCACCGCGTGCAGCATGTCCAGGCCGGCGGCGCAGGCGCCGTGCTTGCGGCCGTACTCGTCCAGCAGCATCGCCGACAGCCACTCGCCGGCGGCGTTGAAGCCGGACAGGATCCAGTCGTCGTCGAACAGCACCAGCGGCATCGTCGATTCGGTGGCCAGCAGGCGCTTCAAGGGTTCGTCGAACCACGCCACCGCTTCGGCCTGGCGCGCGATGCGCGGGTCCGGCGCCAGGCCGGCCAGCCGCAGGGCGGCGTCGCGCAGCGAGGCCGGGGCGCCGGTGGCGGCGGTCCAGGCCAGGATCAGCTCGCGGCTCGGGCGCGAGCGCCCGGCCTCGACGAAGCTCACGTGGCGCTGCGAGACGGCGATCTCGAGCGCCAGGTCCAGCTGCGACCAGCCGCGGCCGTGACGCGCGACGCGCAGCAGCTCGCCCGCATGCGCGGCGGTGAGCACGGGGTCCTGGAGCAGGGGGCCGACGGTGGGCGGGTTGTGCATGCGGCCAGTATCCCGAGCGGACCGCGGCGGCCCCATAACCTGCCAGGTCATGCCGGGGCGGCCAGCGCCTCGCGGGTGCGCGCATCGAGCGGATACCACAGCGTCACGCGCAGCGACGAGGTGGTGATGTTCTGCGGCAGGCCCACCGTCAGCTGCACCGCGTGAAAGGACAGCGGCCCGGCCGCCGAGTCGAACACCATGCGCAGCTGCGTCTGCCCGGCCGGCCGCAGCAGGCCGCTGGCGGGGCGCGGGTGGCGTTCGTGCAGGCGCTGCTCGAAGGTGTCGACGCGCTCGCGCAGCGCCGCGTGGGCCCAGGCCTCGGCGCGCAGCTGCGCCAGCAGGCTCCAGCCCAGCACGTGGGCATCGCGCAAGGTGGACAGCAGGCCGTGCGGGCGCACCAGCAGGTCCATCAGGTCCACGCCTTCGGTGGCGTCGCGCAGCGCGGCCGGCAGCGCGGGCATCACCAGCCGGTGCAGGCGGATGCGCGCCGGGTTGGCCGCCACCAGGCGCCAGTGCGCGTCGACGGCGATGCCGGGGCTGGGCTCGTGCGAGGCCAGCAGCGCGCGCGCGACCTCGATCTCGTCGGAATCCTCGAGCGCCAGCCGGTCGGCCGCGTGCACCGCGTAGCCGCTCAGCAGCAGCGCGGCGTTGCGCATCGCCGGCGGCGCGCGCAGCGCCTTCAGCCAGGCCAGCAGCAGCGCGCGGCTGGGCCGCGTGCGGCCGCTCTCGACGTAGCTCACGTGACGTTGCGACACGCCCAGGTGCAGCGACAGGTCGGCCTGCGTGACCGTGCGGCCGACGCGCGCCTCGCGCAGCAGCGCGCCGAGCGAGTTCTCGGAAGCGGCTTTCATCGCGGGCAGGCTGGCGGGCGGCCGGGCTCGCATAGAGTCGGCTCCATGCGGCGCATTGTCGATCGATGGCGGGGTCCCCTGGCGGTGCTGGCGGCCTTGCTGGTCGCATCGTCGGCGCGTGCCGCCTGCCCGCCGGCCGGTGAAACGCTGGCCAGCCTGCAGGCGCTCAAGGCGGCACGCTGGCAGCTGGCGCCCGACGACGCGGCGCGCCGCGAGGCGCTGGCGCTCGGCCTGGTCGACTGCCTGGCCAGCCCCGACCCTGCGCTGCGCGACGGCCTCGCCTTCGAAGGCCTGTCGGCCTGGATGCGCGGCAAGCAGCTCGCACCGCCGGCGCTGCAGGCGATCCGCACGCGCCTGCTGGCGATGCTGGCCGAGCCGGCCGATGCGGAGGGCTTTCGCCAGCCCTTCGCCGCGCTGGCCTTGGCCGAAGTGGCGCGCGTCGACCGCCTGCAGCCCTTCCTGTCCGACGCGCAGCGCGCCGAGCTCGTCGACCAGGGCACGCGCTACCTGGCCGGCGTGCGCGACTACCGCGGCTACGACGCCCGCGAGGGCTGGCGCCACGGCGTGGCGCACGGCGCCGACCTGATGCTGCAGCTGTCGCTCCACCCGCAGCTGCAGCGCGCCCAGGGCGAGGCGATGCTCGCCGCCATCGCGGCCCAGGTGCTGCCGGCCGGCGAGCAAGCCTGGCGCTACGGCGAACCCGAGCGCCTGATGGCGCCGGTGTTCTACCTGGCGCGCCGCGGCTGGTGGACGGCCGCCGAGTGGGAGGCCTGGTTCGACGCGCTCGCCGCGCGGCGCCACAAGGGCCCGCCCTTCACACAGACGACCCTGGCGCAGCGCCACGACCTCGGCGCCTTCCTGCAGGCCTTCTACGTCGCGGTGCAGGAGAGCCCGGACGCCGAGCAGAAGGCGCGCCTGCTGCCCGGGCTGCGCAAGGCGATCAAGGCGCTGGACTGAGGCGTGGGGCCGCCGGGCCGGGAGGCCTGGTGCAATGCATAAGCCAAAGCTTGTGAAGTGCACAAACAAGCCAAAGCTTGTGAATTGACAGAACAAGCCAAAGCTTGTAAGTTGCCTCGCATGGTCATCCCCACCCCCCTGCGCTTTGCCGACCAGCTGCGGCCGCTGCTGCGCGCCCTGCGCAAGCAGCGCGGCCTGACCCAGGCACAGCTCGGCGCGCGGCTGGGTTTCAGCCAGGCCCGCGTCGCCGAGATCGAGGCCCATCCCGGCGTCGTCGGGGTCGAGCAGCTGATGCGGGTGCTGGCGGCGCTGGACGCCGGCTTGTCGCTGCAGCCCCTGGACAACGACGCGCCCGAACCGCCATCACCGATCGAGGCAGGCCGGGGGGCGCGCGCCGCGGCGAGGTCCCGGACGGGGTCCTGGTAGTGCGCGAACTCGGCGTCTGGATGAACGGCGAGTTCGTCGCCACCTGGTCGGTCGATCGCAACACCCACCGTCTGCGCTACGAGCCCGCCTGGGCCGCATCGGACCGCGCGCGGTCCCTGTCGCTGTCGCTCCCCCTGGCCGCCGGCGAGATCACGGGCGAGCGCGTGCACCACTTCTTCCGCAACCTGCTGCCCGACAACGAGCAGATCCGCGCGCGCCTCGCGCGCCGCTTCCGGACGCGTGCCGGCGATGCGCTCGACCTGCTCGAGGCGATCGGCCGCGACTGCGTCGGCGCGGTGCAGCTGCTGCCGGCAGGCCACGCGCCGGTGGGCTGGAACGCCGTGCGCGCCGACGCGCTGTCGGAGCAGGACATCGTCGATCTGCTCGACGCCGTGCCGACGGAGAACTCGCCGCGCGACCTGGCCGACGACGACCTGTTCCGCATCTCCATCGCCGGTGCGCAGGAGAAGACGGCGCTGCTGCAGTGGCAGGGCAAGTGGTGTCGGCCGCACGGCGTCACGCCGACCACGCACATCGTCAAGCTGCCGCTGGGGCTGATCGGCGGCTCGCGGCGCGTGGATGCCTCGGACTCGGTGGCCAACGAATGGCTGTGCGCGCGGATCGCCGGCGCGCTGGGCCTGCCGGTCGCCCGCACCGAGGTGCATCGCTTCGGCGGCCGCGAGGTGCTGGTGGTCGATCGCTTCGATCGCGCCTGGATGGACGATGGCCGCTGGATCGCCCGGCTGCCGCAGGAGGACTTCTGCCAGGTGCTCGGCGAGCCGCCGGAGCGCAAGTACGAACAGCACGGCGGCCCGGGCATGGACCGCTGCCTGCGGATGCTGCGCGGCAGCCGGGACCGCGAGGATGCGCGCTACTTCGTGCTTGCGCAGCTGGCGTTCTTCTTGCTCGCCGCGACCGATGGCCACGCGAAGAACTTCTCGGTGTTCCTCGACCGCGGCGACGCCTACCGCATGACGCCGCTCTACGACATCCTGTCGATGTGGCCCTACCTCGGCGACGGGGGTCACCAGTTCAGCGCGCACAAGGTCGGCCTGGCGATGGCGCTGCGATCGAAGAACAAGCACGACCTGCTGCACACGATCCAAGCCCGTCACTGGCGGCAGCTGGCGCGGGGCAACGGTGGCCCGCCGGTCTGGCAAGCCATGATCGACCTCGTCGCCTCGGCCGACAGGGCGCTGGCTCGGATCGAGGCCACGCTGCCGGCGGATTTTCCGGGCCGCACCTGGGAGGCGATCTCGCGCGGCGTGCGGGCGCAGGCACTGCGGTTCATGCGGGAGGCTGACGCTGCCGATCGGGCCTAGCTCGCGCGTTGTGTAAAGCCCGGTGACCACCGGCACCACCACCCGGCCGCCAGCGCAAAATCGAAGTGAACCGTTCGTGGAGGCTCACCATGAATCGCCACCCATTCCAGTTTCCTGCCCGCACTGCCATCGGCCTTGCCGCGGCCGCCCTGTTGCTGGCCTTCGCCACACCCGCCGACGCGCATCGCCGCGGCGGCGGCAGCGTCGGGGTCCATGTCGGCGGCTACTACCCCGGCCCCTACTGGCGCGGCCACGGCTACTGGGGGCCGCGCCGTCATTGGGGCGGCGTCAGCATCGGCATCGGCGCGCCCGGCTACTACTACTACGGCTCGCCCTGGGTCTACCAGCCCGGCTACGTGGTGGTGCAACCGCCGCCGGTGGTCTATGCCGACCCGCCGCTGGACCCGGCGCCGCCCAAGGGGCCGCCCGATCCGATCTTCTATCCGCGCAACGGCCAGAGCCCCGGGCAGGTCGAGGCGGACCGCCAGGACTGCAACCGCTGGGCGATGACGCAGCCGGGCGCGATCGCGCGCGCGGACGTCTTCCACCGCGCCACGCTGGCCTGCATGGAAGGCCGCGGCTACACGGTGAAGTAGGCGCTGCGGCGCTCAGCGCACCAGCAGCACCGGCACGCCGCACCTGGCCAGCACGCGCGCGGCCACCGAGCCCAGCACCAGGTTGCCGACGGCCGAATGGCCGTGCGAGCCCAGCACGACCAGGTCGTAGCGGCCCTTCTCGGCCTCGGCCGCCACCTCGTCGCCGGCGTGGCCGGCCACGTGCTTGCTGTCGAAGGCCCAGCCCTTCTGCGCGGCGAAGGCCTGCACCGGGCCCAGGGCCTTGGCGGCCTCTTCGGCGTAGTAGGCCGCGAGGTCGGCCTCGGAGAAGAAGCGCGACGCATGCGGCGGGATGCGCGGCAGCACCGTGATCGCGGTGTACTGCACCTCGCCGGCCAGCAGGTCGTCGTTGGCCGCCAGGAAGGCGAGCATGCGCTTGGTGTAGTCGCTGCCGTCGACGGCGAGCAGGACCTTCTTCTTCATGGCGATCTCCTTGCGGGATGGGGACGGTGACACCCGCAGCTTAGCCCGGCGCGGCCCCGGGCGGCTTGATGGCGCGCAAGCGGCCGGCGGGGCGCCCGCGGCGGGCCGTTCACACGACCGTCACCGTCGGTTCACCCGGCGTTACCGAGCGTTGGCCGGCTGTCGTCGGCCATTGCCACGCGGGGCCTAGCCTGAGGGCATCGAAGAGCGAACGCCACCCCTTCCCCCACGGAGCCCCGCATGGTCACCCACATCGACACCGCCGCCACCCCGTCCCAGCGCATCGGCCAGTTGCTCGCGCTGCTGCAGGAACAGCTGCCCATCCTGCGCCGCGTGGTGCACGCCGGCGAGTCGATCTACGCGGCCGGTGACAGGCTCGAGCACCTGTACGTCGTGCACGCGGGCTTCTTCAAGACGGTCAACGGCGCGGCCGACGGCCGCGACAAGCTGATGGGCCTGCACTTCAAGGGCGACTGGCTGGGCTTCGACGGCATCGCCGACGGCCGCTACGGCTGCGACGCGGTCGCGATGGACACCGGCGAGGTCTGGGCGATCCGCTACGACGCGCTGCTGCAGCAGTGCGGCCGCTCGCCGGCCCTGCTGGCGTCGGTGCACGCCGCGATGAGCCGCGAGCTGGCGCGCGACCGCGACGCGATGCTGGCCCTGTGCACGCTGCCGGCCGACGCGCGGGTCGCCGACTTCCTGCGCGGCTGGGCCGACGCGCTGGAGCAGCGCGGCCTGCGCTCCGACCAGATCACGCTGCGCATGACGCGCGCCGAGATCGGCAACTACCTCGGCATGAAGCTCGAGACGGTGAGCCGCGCGCTGTCGCGCCTGGCGCGCGACAAGGTCATCGACTTCGCCGAGCGCGGGCGCCGCGACCTGCGCATCCCGGACGTGTCGGCGCTCAGCGCCTTCGTCGAGCGCAGCGTCGCGGCCGCCGCGGTGCACTGAGGCGAGGCGCGCGGGCGCCGCGCCTCAGCGCGCGACCGCGTCCAGCGCCCGCACGATGGCGCGCGCCAGGGCCTCGCGCTCGTAGGGCTTGCGCAGCAGTTCCCAGGGCAGCGCGCCGCCGCCCTCGCCGTGCAGCAGCTCGGCGGCGTAGCCCGACATCAGCAGCACCGCCGCCTGCGGCTGGCGCTCGGCGACGCGGCGCGCCAGCTCGGTGCCGCGCAGGCCGGGGCCGAGCGCGATGTCGGTCAGCAGCAGCCGGCAGTCGGCACCGGCGTCCAGCCTGGCCAGCGCCTCCTCGCCGCTGGCGCACTCGACGACGCGGCAGCCCAGCGCGACGAGGAAACGCCGCACGACGGCGCGCACCTCGGCCTCGTCCTCGACCAGCAGCACCGGCAGCCCAGGCGGCAAGGCCGCCGCCTGCGGCCCGCCACCGGCGGCCGCACCGGCCGCATCGGCCCGCGGCAGGTAGAGGGTCACCTCGGTGCCCGCCCCCGGCGAGGAGCGCAGCCGCACCGCGCCCTGCGACTGCTTGACGAAGCCGTAGACCGTGCTCAGGCCCAGCCCGGTGCCGCGGCCCAGCTCCTTGGTGGTGAAGAAGGGCTCGAAGACGCGCTCGCGCACCGCCTCGCTCATGCCGTCGCCGCTGTCGACGATCGCGATCTCGGCGTAGCGCTCGTGCGCGGCGCGCTCGCCGATCTCGGTCGCGACCTCGGCCGGCAGCGCGGTGCAGGCGCGGGCATGGAAGTCCAGGTGCCCGCCGGCCGGCATCGCATCGCGCGAGTTGATGGCGATGTTGAGCAGCGCCGACTCCAGCTGGCCCGGATCGGCGCGGCAGCGCAGGCCCTCGGGCGCGTCGACGCGGATGCGGATGCGCTGGTCCAGCGTGCGTCGCAGCATGCCGGCCAGCGAGTCGAGCAGTTCGCCGACGTCGACCTCGGACGGGCTCAGCAGCTGCCGGCGCGAGAACGCCAGCAGCTTGCCGGTCAGCTCGGCACCGCGGCGGCTGGCGCGCATCGCCGCGGCCACCATCTCGCGCACGCCCTCGTCGGCGGCCAGCGCGGGGTGGTCCTCCAGCACCTGCAGGTTGCCCTGGATCACCGTCAGCAGGTTGTTGAAGTCGTGCGCGATGCCGCCAGTCAGCTGGCCCACGCTCTCGAGCCGCTGCGAGTGCTGCAGCGCCTCCTCGCCCTGGGCGCGCTGCAGGCTGGCCGACAGCAGGTTGGACAGCGACTCCAGGAAATGCAGCTCGTCGGGCCCGAAGCGCGAGGCCTGGCGCGAGCGCACCATCAGCGCGCCGACGGTCTGGCCGCGGTCGGCCAGCGGCACCGCCAACGCGCTGACCAGGCCCTGGCCCAGGTAGCTGGCCGGCACCTCGAAGCGCGTCTCGCTGCGGTAGTCGGTCACGGTCACCGGTCGGCCCTCGCGCAGCACGTAGCCGGGCGGCGTGTCGGGCCGGTTGGGGATGCGCTGCGCCGGGCCCTCGTCGTCGAGCAGGCCCACGCCGCCGGCGATGCGGAACTCGAGCCGGTTGGGCTCGAGCAGGAACAGCACCGCCGCGTCGGCCTGCAGCGCGTCGGCCGCGACCGCGGGCACCTGCTCCAGCAGCCGCTGCGGATCGCGCGCGTCGACGGCGAGCCGCCCCATCTGCGCGACGAACTCGCTGTAGCGCGCGCGCTGCAGCGCCTGGCGCATGCGCGGATAGGCCTCGATGTCACGCACCGCGGCCACGACGTAGGAGCGGCCGGCGATCTGCAGCGGGCTCAGCGCGATCTCGACCATCACCTCGCTGCCGTCGCGCTTCTGCGCCACCAGGTCGGTCTGCGTGCCCATCGGCCGCGGCCGCGGATGGCGGCGGTAGGCCTCGCGGTAGGCCGCGTGGCGCGGGCGGATCGCCGCCGGCACGAGGGTCTCGACGGTGACGCCGTCGAGCTCGCCGGGCCCGTAGCCCAGCATGCGCTCGGCCGCCGGGTTGGCGAGCACGATGCGGCCGGCCTCGTCGGCCAGCAGCAGCGCGTCGGGGTAGGCCGCGAACAGGGCGCGGTGGACGGCGGCCGTGTCGTCCATCGCCGTCGCCTCAGGCCGCGCTGACCGACGGCACCAGCACGTAGCCGGCGCCGCGCACGGACTTGATCAGCTGCGGATCCTCGGGGTCGGCCTCGAGCTTGCGGCGCAGCCGCCCGACCTGCACGTCGACCGTGCGATCGAAGGGCGCGGCCTCGCGGCCGCGGGTGTGCTCGAGCAGGAAGTCGCGCGACAGCACGCGGCCCGGATGGCGCGCGAACACGCACAGCAGGTCGAACTCGCCGCCCGTCAGCGCGGCCTCGCGGCCGTCGGCGGCGGTCAGGCGGCGCGCCGCGATGTCGAGCGTCCAGCCCTCGAAGCGCAGGCGCTCGCGCGGCGCGGCGGCGAGCGGCGGTGCGGCCGGGGTCGGCGCCTCGGCCGGCTGGAGCCGCCGCAGCACCGCCTTGACGCGCGCCAGCAGCTCGCGCAGGTCGAAGGGCTTGGTGACGTAGTCGTCGGCGCCGATCTCCAGGCCGACGATCTTGTCGACCGCGTCGCCGCGGCCGGTGACGATGACCAGGCCGCAGCGCCAGTGCTCGCGCAGCTGGCGCGCGATCACGAAGCCGTCCTCGCCGGGCAGGCCCAGGTCCAGCAGCACCAGGTCGGGCGCGTCGCTGGCCATCAGCGCCATCAGTGCGCGACCGCTGTGCAGCTGGCTGGCCCGCAGGCCATGGCTCGCGAGGTAGCTGGCCAGCAGCCGGGTGATGTCGGGCTCGTCGTCGACGATGGCGATGTGCGGTGCGCTCACGCGCACATTCTGCGACAGCACCTGCGGTTCATGGATGGCGCCTGCGGTTCATGGGTGGCGCCCGGTGGCTCAGGGCGTCGCGCAGTACAGCGCGACCTGCTCCCACAGTCCGTGGCCGAGCGCGAAGCCGGCGGCCGCGACCAGGGCCGCGCCGGCCAGCCGCCAGGCCCAGGCGGTGGCGCGTGCACCGGACGGCAGGCGACTCCACAGCGCGGCCGGCAACCACAGGCCCAGCGAGGACGTGGCCGCGAAGGCCGCCATCGCCGCCGCGCCCTGCGCCGGCGTGTGGGCCAGCGACGCGACCAGCAGCGCCGATTGCAGCAGCCCGCAGGGCCAGGCCAGCCACAGCCCGCCGGCCGCGCCGGCGCGCAGCGGCGCGGCCATGCGCTGCCAGCCGTCGGCGGCGGCCTGCGGCGCGCGCGTGCTGCCCAGCCGCGCCCACCACGCCGGCTGCCGCCCCGCGACCAGCAGCCACAGCCCGAGGCCCAGCACCGCGAGCTGCAGCATCAGCCACAGCGAGCGCAGCGCCGGCGCCGCCTGGCCCAGCAGCGCGAAGGCCGCGACGCTGCTCGCGACCAGCGCGCCGCCGGCCGCGTAGCCCAGCAGGCGGCCGAGCGTGAAGCCGGCCAGCAGCTCGTGGCGACGCGCCGGGCCGCAGCGTCCGACGACGGCCGCGCAGGGCGCACCGCACATCGCCGCGCAGTGCGGGCTGCCGGCCAGGCCCATCAGCCCGGCGCCGAGGATCAGCGCCGCATCCATCGGCGCCGCTCAGACGATGCGCGAGTAGCGCTCGCGGCCGGCGTCGGCCTGGAGGTGGCGGTCGAACACCATCGCGATCGCGCGCACGAAGTACCAGCCCAGCGGCGTCAACTCGATCAACGCCGGGCCGACGTTCACCAGCCCCTGGGCCGCGAAGCCTTGCAGGCGCTCGAGTTCGCCGCGGAAGCGCTCGGGGAAGGGCTGGCCGTCGAGACCGGCGACGGCATCGAAGTCGATGCGCCCGCGGCACATCAGCGCCATGATGAGTTCGCGGCGCAGCCGGTCGTCGGCGTCGGGGGCGAGGCCGCGCTCGGTGGCGAACTGGTCGCGCGCCAGGGCCGCCTCGTAGCCCTCCAGCGACTTGGCGTTCTGCGCGTAGCAGCCGCCCACCTGCCCGATCGCCGACACGCCCAGGCCGATCAGGTCGCCGTCGGGCTGGGTGGTGTAGCCCTGGAAGTTGCGATGCAGCCGGCCCTGGCGCCGCGCGAAGGCCAGCGGGTCGTCGGGCAGCGCGAAGTGGTCCATGCCGATGTAGGCATAGCCAAGGCCCTGGAAGCCGCTGATCGCCGAGCGCAGCATGTGCACGCGGTCGCCGGCGCCCGGCAGCTCGTGCACGAGGATGCGCCGCTGCGGCTTGAAGCGCTGCGGCAGGTGCGCGTAGGCGTACAGCGCAATGCGGTCGGGCCGCAGGCCGCCGACCTGGGCCACGGTGCGGGCGAAGGACTCGGGCGTCTGCTTCGGCAGGCCGTAGATCAGGTCGACGTTGATCGAGCCGAAGCGCAGCGCGCGCGCCTCGCGCATCAGCGCGCGCACCATCTCGTAGGGCTGCTCGCGGTGCACGGCGCGCTGCACGGCGGGGTCGAAGTCCTGCACGCCGAAGCTCAGGCGGTTGAAGCCCAGCGCGGCCAGGTGGCGCAGCCGCGCGGCGTCGACGGTGCGCGGGTCGACCTCGATCGACAGCTCGGCCTGCGGCGTCAGCGTGAAGGCGCCGCGCAGGGTGGCGAGCAGCTGCGCCAGCTCGGCGTCGCTCAGGAAGGTGGGCGAGCCGCCGCCCAGGTGCAGCTGCGACACCGGCTG
>CAZUUU010000068.1:0-14686 GCA_964622685.1 uncultured Methylibium sp. | reverse complement strand
CGAAGGCCTGGCCTTCCGCCACCCGCTGGCCCACGTGCACCCCGGCTACGACCGCCTGAGCCCGGTCTACCTGGCCGACTACGCGACGGCGGAGGACGGCACCGGCATCGTCCACTCCTCGCCGGCCTACGGCGTCGACGACTTCAACTCGTGCATCGCCCACGGGATGAAGCACGACGACATCCTGAACCCCGTGCAGGGCAACGGCATCTACGCCGCCGAGCTGCCGCTGTTCGGCGGCCAGTTCATCTGGAAGGCCAACCCGCAGATCGTGCAGGCGCTGCAGGACGCCGGCCGCCTGATGGCGACCGCGAAGCTCGACCACAGCTACCCGCACTGCTGGCGCCACAAGACGCCGGTGATCTATCGCGCGGCGGCCCAGTGGTTCGTGCGCATGGACGAGGGCGAGGGCGTGTTCACCGTCGACAAGGCGCCGAAGACGCTGCGCGAGACGGCACTGGCGGCGATCGACGGGAATCCGAGTCGCGGACAAGCCGCGACGGCCTTCTACCCCGAGAACGGCCGCGCGCGCCTGCGCGACATGATCGCCAACCGGCCCGACTGGTGCATCAGCCGCCAGCGCAACTGGGGCGTGCCGCTGCCCTTCTTCCTGCACAAGGTGACGGGCGAACTGCACCCCGACACGCTCGCGCTGACGGACCGCGCCGCGGCGCTGGTCGAGCAAGGCGGCGTCGAGGCCTGGTCACGGCTCGATGCGGCCGAGTGGCTCGGCCCGCAGGCCGACGACTACGCCAAGAGCAGCGACATCCTCGACGTCTGGTTCGACTCGGGCTCGACCTTCTTCCACGTGCTGCGCGGCAGCCACCCCGGGGGCAGCCACGAGAGCGGCCCCGAGGCCGACCTCTACCTAGAAGGCCACGACCAGCACCGCGGCTGGTTCCACAGCTCGCTGCTGATCGCCTGCGCGATCGAGGGCCGCGCACCGTATCGCGGCCTGCTGACGCATGGCTTCGCGACCGACGGCCAGGGCCGCAAGATGAGCAAGTCGCTCGGCAACACCGTCGTGCCGCAGACGGTGAGCGAGAAGCTGGGGGCCGAGATCATCCGGCTGTGGGTCGCGAGTACCGACTACTCGGGCGACCTGAACATCGACGACAAGATCCTCGCGCGCGTCGTCGATGCCTACCGCCGCATCCGCAACACGCTGCGCTTCCTGCTGGCGAACACCTCGGACTTCGACCCGGCGACCGACGCCGTGCCGGACGCCGAGTTGCTGGAGATCGACCGCTATGCGCTCGCGCGCGCAGCGCAGCTGCAGGCCGAGATCCTGGCGCACTACGAGGTCTACGAGTTCCACCCGGTGGTCGCCAAGCTGCAGGTCTATTGCAGCGAAGACCTCGGGGCCTTCTACCTCGACGTGCTGAAGGACCGGCTCTACACGACCGCGCCCAAGTCGCTCGCACGCCGCAGCGCGCAGACGGCACTGCACAAGATCACCCACGCGATGCTGCGCTGGATGGCGCCCTTCCTCAGCTTCACGGCCGAGGAAGCGTGGGCGATCTTCGCGCCGGGGACGTCGCCGTCGATCTTCGAGCAGACCTACGCGAGCTTCGCGGCGCCGGACGAGGTGCTGCTCGCGACGTGGGCGCGTCTGCGCGAGATCCGCGACGTGGTCAACAAGGAGATCGAGGCCGTGCGAGGACACGGCACCGTGGGCTCGTCCCTGCAGGCGACGGTCGCCGTCGCGGCCCCGGCCGACGACGCGGCCCTGCTGGCCCGCCTGGGCGATGACCTGAAGTTCGTCTTCATCACCTCGCAGGCCGCGGTCAGCGAGGCCGAGACCCTGTCGGTCGCCGTCACGCCCAGCACCGCCCCGAAGTGCGAACGCTGCTGGCACTACCGCGACGACGTCGGTGCCGACCCGGCCCACCCGACGATCTGCGGCCGCTGCACCGGCAACCTTTACGGCGCGGGCGAAGTCCGCCGCGTCGCCTGAGGCTGCGCATGGGCAACACGTCGATCGTCCGCGGCAATGGCCTGCTCGTCTGGCTGGGCATCGCGATGCTGGTGGTGGTGCTGGACCAGATCACCAAGACGCTCATCCTGGGCGCCTTCCAGTACGGCGACTCGCGCCACGTCACCGACTTCTTCAATATCGTGCGGGTGCACAACACCGGCGCGGCCTTCAGCTTCCTGGCCGGCGCCTCGGGCTGGCAGCGCTGGTTCTTCGTCGGTCTCGGCGTCGTCGCCTCGCTGTTCATCCTGTGGATGCTGCGCACGCAGGGGCATCAGAAGCTGTTCGCCTTCGCGCTGTCGCTGATCCTCGGCGGCGCGGTCGGCAACGTGGTCGACCGGCTGCTGCACGGCTACGTCGTCGACTTCCTCGACTTCCACTGGAGCGGCAGCCACTTCCCGGCCTTCAACGTCGCCGACAGTGCCATCAGCGTGGGCGCCGCGCTGCTGATCTTCGACGAGATCCGCCGCGTGCGTCGCGGCTGAGGCGGCCCGGCATGCGGCGCCGTCGACTCGCACAGGCCCTGGCCGGTGCCGGCCTCGCGGCGCTGCTGCCGATGCCCCTCCGCGCCGCCAGCCCGACGCGCCTGACGCTGGGCACCGCCACGCCGGGTGGCGGCTTCCAGGTCTATGGCCAGGCCTACGCCGCGGCGCTCAACGAGACGGACACCACGCTCGCCCTCGAGCCCCGCGCGACGCGCGGCAGCACCGAGAACCTGCCGCTGCTCGAGGCCGGCGCACTGGACCTGGGCCTCGTCACCGGCGAGGTCGCGCACGAGGCCTTCGCCGGCATCGGGCGGCCTGCGGCGACCGGCCTGCGCATCGTCAATGCGATGCATCCGAACTCCGGCCTCTTCGCCGTGCGCGCCGACAGCGCGCTGCACACGCTGGCCGACCTGCGCGGGCGACGCATCGCCTGGGGCGCGCGCGGCTCCGGCTTCGTCGTGCTGGCGCGCTACCTGGCCGATGGCCTGGGACTGGACCTGGATCGCGACTTCGAATCGATCTACCTGGAGCGCGCTGCCGAAGGGCCGGCGATGCTGGCCGACGGTCGCATCGACGCACTGTGGGGCGGCGGTTCGGCCTGGCCCGGCTTCACCGCGGTGGCCGACAGCCCGCAGGGTGCGCGGTTCATCGCGCCCGATGACGCCGCCCTGCAGCGTGTCATCGACAAGCACTCCTTCATCCGCCGCACCATGCTGCCCGCCGGCAGCTACCGCGGCCAGGATCGCGACATCGTCACGCTGGGCTCGTGGAGCCTGGTGCTGGCGCGCGCCTCGCTGCCGGACGACGTGTCGCGGCGCATCGCGCTGGCACTGCACGGTGGTCGAGAGTCGCTCGCGCGGCGCCTGCCGCTGGCCGGTGAATCGACGCTCGCCAACACGCTGGCCGCGGCGTCGCGCCCCGAGCTGATCCACCCCGGCGTGCGCCGCGCGATGCGCGAGCTGGGCCTGCCGGCCTGAGGCTCGCTCAGGGAATCAGCACGCTGCAGCCGGTGGTGAGCCGCGCTTCCAGGTCGCGGTGGGCCTGAGCTGCGTCGGCGAGCGCATAGCGACGCTCGACCGGGATCTTCACGGCGCCGCTCAGCACGGTGGCGAACAGGTCGTCGGCCATCGCCTGCGTGCTCTCGCGCGTCGCGAGATGCGTGAAGATCGTCGGGCGCGTCAGGTAGAGCGAGCCCTTGGCCGCCAGCGTGCCGGTCTCGACCGGCGGCACCTTGCCGGAGGCGTTGCCGTAGGTCACCATCAGGCCGAAGGGCGACAGGCAGTCGAGCGACTTCTCGAAGGTGTCCTTGCCGACCGAGTCGTAGACGACCTTGACGCCGCGTCCGCCGGTGATGTCCTTCACGCGCGCGGCGAAGTCCTCGCTTCGGTAGTTGATCGCGTGCGCCGCGCCGTACTCGCGGGCCTGCGCGCACTTCTCGTCGCTGCCGGCGGTTCCGATCAGCTGCAGGCCGAGCGCCCGCGCCCACTGGCAGGCGATCAGTCCGACGCCGCCGGCGGCCGCCTGGAACAGCACGAAGTCGCCACGCTGCAGACCGCCCTGCGGCAGCGTCTTCTTCAGCAGGTACTGCGCGGTCATGCCCTTGAGCATCATCGCCGCGCCGGTCTCGAAGTCGATGCCCTCGGGGAGCTTCACGACGCACTTGGCCGGCATCACGCGCGCCTCGCAGTAGGCGCCCGGCGGCTGGCTGGCGTAGGCCGCGCGGTCGCCGGCCTTCAAGTGCGTCACGCCCTCGCCGACCGCCTCGACGAGGCCGGCGCCTTCCATGCCCAGGGTCAGCGGCATCGGCAGCGGGTACACACCGCCGCGCTGGTAGACGTCGATGTAGTTCAGGCCGCAGGCGCGGTGGCGGATGCGCACCTCGCCCGGGCCGGGCTCGCCGACCTCGAGCTGCACGAGCCGCATCGCGTCCGGTCCGCCGGCCTGCTGCACCTGGATCGCGTTGACTTTTGACATGGAGGCTCCGAGTCGAGAGAGGATTCTCCGGTATCGTGCCAGCGTTGCTCGTCCCATGCACATGCGCCGACTTTGCCCCGCTCCCAACCTCGCCATCGCGACGCTGTGGACCGACCTGCTGCGCGAGGCCGGCATCGCCGCCAGCGTGCAGCGTGCCTTCGCGAGCGGCAGCACGGGACTGATCCCGCCCGACCAGGCCCTGCCCGAGGTCTGGGTCCAGCACGACGAGCAGTTCGACCGCGCCGAGGCCTTCCTGGCGGACGCGCAGCGCTGCCCGCAGCACCTGTGGACCTGCCCGGGCTGCGCCGAGCGGATCGAGGGGCCGTTCGAGCAGTGCTGGAACTGCGGGCACGCGATGCCTGCTTCGGGCGCCTGACCCCACGCCGATGTCCCTGCCCGGCGCGAAGATCGCCCTGTTGATGACCGTGCCGCCCTTGCTGTGGGCCGGCAACGCGGTGGTCGGCCGGCTGATGGTCGGCCAGGTGCCGCCGCTGACGCTGAACGCGCTGCGCTGGAGCCTCGCCTTCCTGCTGCTGCTGCCGCTGGGCTGGCGCGTGCTGCGCGAACCGCGGGACCTGAAGACCCGCTGGCGCCACCTGCTGCTGCTCGGCACGCTGGGCGTCGGCATGTACAACGCCTTCCAGTACCTGGCGCTGGTCAGCTCGACGCCGATCAACGTGACGCTGATCGCGGCCAGCATGCCGGTGTGGATGCTGGCGGTCGGCGCGCTGTTCTACGGCGTGCAGCCGCAGCGGCGCCAGATCCTGGGTGCGGCGCTGTCGCTGGCCGGCGTGGCGCTGGTGATCGCGCGCGGCGATCCGTCGGCACTGGCACGCGTGCACTTCGTGGCGGGCGACTTCTACATCGTGATCGCCATCATCGCCTGGTCTTTCTACAGCTGGATGCTGGCGCGGCCGCCCGCCAACCTGCAGGGCGACGGCCAGCCGCGCGTGCACGACGGCGCCGCGCCCCGGCCCTGGGACTGGTCCGAGACGCTGCTGGTCCAGGTGCTGTTCGGCCTGGTCTTCGCGCTGGGCGCCGGCGGCCTGGAGCAGGCGGCCGGCGCCGCGGACATCCGCTGGAGCGGCGCCGTGGTCGCGGCGCTCGCCTACGTTGCGATCGGTCCGGCCCTGATCGCCTACCGCTGCTGGGGGCTGGGCGTGTCGCTCGGCGGACCGGCGCTGGCCGCCTTCTTCAGCAACCTGACGCCGGTGTTCGCGGCGCTGCTGTCCGCAGCGCTGCTCGGCGAATGGCCGCAGTGGTACCACGGCGTGGCCTTCGGGCTGATCGTCGCCGGCATCGTCGTCTCCTCGGCACGGCGCTGAGCCGCGTGCGTGGTGCGCCGGCCGCGTCCGTTTGGGGGAAGATTTCCCCGAATGCACCCCCGGGCTCACGTCCTCTTGGGGGAAGCCGCGATATCGAAGCGGCGCTAGCGCCACCGCTGGCTATGATGAGTTCACACCCCGACGCACGATGAACACGCCCGCCGCCATCGCCATTCCTTTCGAGCACGACTGGGAGCAGCTGCCCGGGATGATGATGGCCGTCGGCCGCGACGCACGCCTGCTGGGCCTGAACGACGCGCTGGCCCAGGCCACGGGCTGGAAGCGCGGCTCCTCGGCCTGGCTCGACCGGCTGGGGCCGGTGGCGCGCGAGGAACTGCGCGCGGTGCTGGCCAACCCCGGGGCGCCGGCGCGCTTCCGGCTCGAGCTCGACGCGCTGCTGAACGATGGCAGCGTGCTGTGGCTGGACTGCCAGGGCCGCTGGGGCGGCGACGGCAGCGAGCTGTGCCTGTGCTCGCTGCACGACATCAGCGCCGGCAAGCAGGTCGAGCTCGCGCTGCTGGAGCAGACCACGCAGCTGCGCGTGCTGGCCGACAACGTGCCGGCATTGATCGCCTACTACGAGCTGAAGGACTTCCGCTGCACCTTCGCCAACCGCCACTACGCGCAGGCGCTGGGCTGGACCACCGAGAACATCCTCGGACGCACCGCCGCCGAGATCGTCGGCGAGAAGGGCTGGCAGCAGATCCGCCCCTACATCGAAGCCGTGGTCGCGACGAGGCGCCAGGTGTCCTACGAGCGCGAACTGGCCGACGCCAGCGGCCGCCTGCAGTGGCTCGAGGTCGACGTGCTGCCCAACCTGGGCGAGCAGGGCGAGCTCTACGGCGCCTTCGTGCGCGTCACCGACATCACCAAGCACCGCCTGGCCGAACGCGCGGTGCGCGAGTCCGAGGAGCGGCTCGCCAAGTTCATGGAGGCCAGTGCCGAGGGCATCCTGTTCCACCGCGACGGCACGGTGCTCGACGTCAACGGTCCGATCTGCGAGCTGACCGGCTATGCGCCCAAGGAAGTCATCGGGCGCCGCACCTCGGAGTTCCTGGCCCCCGACCACATCGACAAGGCCCAGCGCGTGCTGGCCGCCGGCGCCGAGATCACCTTCGAGAGCATGGCGCTCGGCAAGCAGGGCCAGCGCATTCCCGTCGAGCTGATCACGCGCTCGATCGAGCGCGGCGGCGAGAAGCTGCGCCTGGTGGTCGTGCGCGACATCCGCGAGCGCGTGGCCGCGCAGGCGCGCATCCACCACCTGGCCCACCACGACGCGCTGACCGGCCTGCCCAACCGCCTGTCCTTCGTCCAGCAGCTCGAGCAGCGCACCGCCTCGCACCGCGCCGGCGACGCGCAGATCGCGCTGCTGTTCATCGACCTCGACCACTTCAAGCGCGTCAACGATTCGCTCGGCCACCTGGCCGGCGACCTGCTGCTCAAGACGGTCACGGCACGCATCCTGTCCTGCCTGCGCGGCGACGACCTGGTGGCCCGCTTCGGCGGCGACGAGTTCATGGTGATGATCGCCGGCGTGACCGACCGCGCCGTGATCGAGCAGGTGGCCGGCAAGCTGCTGACCGCCATCGAGGCGCCGCTCGACGTCGCCGGCCGGCCGATCTCGGTCTCGCCGTCCATCGGCGTCGCGCTCTTCCCGGAACACGGCCGCACGCCCGACGAGCTGATCCAGCACGCCGACGCCGCGATGTACCTCGCCAAGTCGCGCGGCCGCGCCAACGTCCAGTTCTTCGACCGCACGCTCGCCACGGCCGCCTACGACGCGCTGGTCGTCGAGAGCGAGCTGGCGCAGGCGCTGGAAGCGCAGGCCTTCGAGCTGCACTACCAGCCGCAGCTGAACGCGAGCACCGGCCGCCTGGTCGGCGTCGAGGCGCTGATCCGCTGGCGCCATCCGAGCCGCGGCCTGCTGCTGCCCGAGCACTTCGTGCCGGTGGCGGAGGAGCGCCGCCTGATGCTGCCGATCGGGCAGTGGGTACTGCGCGAGGCCCTGCGCTGCGTGAAGCGCTGGCGCGCGGACCTGGGGCTCGCCGTGCCGGTGTCGGTCAACCTGTCCACCGTGCAGTTCCAGCAGCACGGCTTCGTCGAAGGCCTGGCGCGCCTGCTGGAGGAAGAGCAGGTTCGCGGCGACTGGCTCGAGCTCGAGCTCACCGAGCGCATGCTGATGGACGAGCTCGACGACGTGAAGGCCTCGCTCGTGCGACTCAAGGCCCTGGGCATCCGTCTCGCGGTCGACGACTTCGGCACCGGCTATTCCTCGCTCGGCCACCTGAAGGAGCTGCCGATCGACAAGGTCAAGATCGACGGCTCCTTCGTGCACGACGTGCCGCAGCGGGCCGACGCCTGCGCGATCGTCCGCGCCATCGTGCAGCTGGGCCACAGCCTCGAGCTGGTGGTGATCGCCGAAGGCGTGGAGACCGAGGCCCAGCGCGACTTCCTGCGACAGCTCGGCTGCGACGAGCTGCAGGGCCTGCTGGTCGGCGAGCCCCTGCCGGCCACCGCCTTCGAGGCCTGGGCGGCGACGCGCCGCTGAGCTCGCGGCCTCAGCGCCGGCGCGGCCAGTGCCGATCGAGCACCGGCGCGACGCGCGGGTGGGCCTCGACCCGCTTCAGCAGCGTCAGGAAGTCCGGCCGCGAACTGGCCAGGTGCTGGCGCGTGCCCGACCACTTGGACACCACCGTGGCCAGCAGGTCCAGCGCGTCCGGTTCGTTGCCGCCGAGGAAGCGCGCCCCGCCGGCGAACTGATCGGCGAACGAGTCCCACAGCGCATGCAGGCGCTCGCGCCCGCCCTGGCGCAGCCGCTCGCGCGTCACGGCACGCGGCTTGCCGGCGAGCCAGCGCTCGGGGAAGTCGATCACGCCGATGGCGGCATAGCAGTTCGCCGCCACGTAGACCAGGCCGCGCAGCGTGCGGGCGCGCGCCCCGGCGTCGGCGGGCAAGAGGCCGCTGCGGGGATGGACCAGCCCCAGGTGGGCCAGGATCGCCGCACTCTCGGTCATCACGGTTCCGTCCGGCAGCAGCAGCGTCGGGATCTGCGCCAGCGGATTGACGCGCTTCAGCGCCTCCAGCCCCGGCCCGGGCTCCCAGGACGCGGCATCGATGCGCGCCCAGCGCGCGCCGGTCCAGTCGAGCGCCACTTCCACGGCGGCCGAGCCCGAGCCGTCGGAGCCGTAGAGCGTGTAGCTTGCGCCCATCAGAACGTCCCCGGGTAGGCACCCCCATCCATCAGCAGGTTCTGCCCGGTGATGAAGCCGGCCTGGGCGCTGCACAGGAAGGCGCAGGCGGCGCCGAACTCGGCGGCCGTGCCGAAGCGCCGCGCGGGGTTCTGCTGCGCGCGCTGCGCCATCACCTCCTCGATCGGCTTGCCGGCGGCCTGCGCCGCGCCGGCCATCGTGGCCTTGAGGCGATCGGTGTCGAAGGGCCCGGGCAGCAGGTTGTTGATCGTGACGTTGCGCGCCACGGTCTTGCGCGAGAGCCCGGCCACGAAGCCGGTGAGCCCCGAGCGCGCGCCGTTCGACAGGCCGAGGATGTCGATCGGCGCCTTGACCGCCGCCGAGGTGATGTTGACGATGCGCCCGAAGCTGCGCGACATCATCGGGTCGATCACGGCCTTCATCAGCTCGATCGGCGCGAGCATGTTGGCGTCGAGCGCGCGGATCCACGCGTCGCGGTCCCAGTCGCGGAAGTCGCCGGGCGGGGGACCCCCGGCGTTGTTGACCAGGATGTCGACCTGCGGGCACGCGGCCAGCGCGGCCGCCCGGCCTTGCGGCGTGGCGATGTCGCCCGCCACCGCGCGCACCTCGATGCCGGCGCGGATCGCGCGCAGCTCGCGCGCGGTCGCCTCCAGCGCATCGGCACCGCGCGCCGTGACGACCAGATTCACGCCCTCGCCGGCCAGCGCCTGCGCGCAGCCCTTGCCGAGGCCCTTGCTCGCGGCGCACACAAGCGCCCACCGTCCTGCTATCCCGAAGTCCATGGCTTTCCGTCCGTCGATGTGAGCGGATGCTACGGCGTCGACCACGCCTCCCTAGTCTCGCCCCGCCTTGTCCCTAGGGTCGCGGTGGAGAGCATGCCGGCGCTCGCCTAAGGTCCATCGAGCCGCGCAGCCATCCTGCTGGCGCGACGAGACAGGAGACGCACATGGCACTGCACCACGGAACCTTGAAGTACCGCATCGTCGGCGAGAAGCTCGCCGAGATCAAAGGCAACGCCGTCGCGCTGCGCAACCCGACGGCGGTGGAGGACGCGACGAGCTTCCGCTTCTCGCGCCTGGGCCCGGTCGGGCCGGATGCCGACCACGTCAAGATCAACCTGCTGGTCAAGCTGGCGCTGTCGATGACCGACGGCAGCGCCACGCACCAGGATGGCCACATCCCCGCGGGCTACACCTACCTGGGCCAGTTCATCGACCACGACCTGGTGCTCAACGACGGCGCCTTCACGCCCGGCCTCAGCGTCGACATGGAGACGCTGCGGTCACTGCGCTCGCCGCTGCTGGACCTGGACTGCCTGTACGGCCTCGGCCCCGACCACCCGGCCTCGGCCGAGATCTACGACCCCGACGGCGTGCACCTCTCGCGCGTCGGCCACGTCGAGGGGCCGCGCCTGGACGGCTTCGACCTGCCGCGCCGCGGCGTCGGGCCGACCAAGCGCAAGCAACGGGAAGCGCTGATCGCCGACGCCCGCAACGACGAGAACCTCGCCGTCGCCCAGGTGCACAACGCCTTCATCCGTTTCCACAACCGCGTGGTCGACCAGGAAGTGCCGGCCGGCCTGCCGCGGCTGGAGCGATTCCGCAAGGCGCGCGAGATCGTCACGCGGCATTACCACGCGATGATCCGCGACGACTTCCTGCCGCGCATCATCCGGCCGTCGATGCTGAAGAAGCTGTGGGGCCCCAAGCGCCGCTTCTTCGAGGTCGATCCGATCGACGCACCGACGATGCCGATCGAGTTCTCGGTCGCCGCCTTCCGCATGGGCCACAGCATGATCCGCAAGATCTACGCGTGGAACAAGAACTTCGGCGGCCCGTTCGAGAACAAGACGGGTGCGTTCGGCGACGGTCACCTGATGCGGCTGTTCCGCTTCTCCGGCACCAGCGGCAACCTGAGTCCCGACCTCAGCGGCGCCGCACCCGGCTCGCTCGAGGACATGAACCAGTTGCGCGACCCCAACTCCGGCGACTTCCTGGTGCTGCCGCAGGTCTGGGTCGCCGACTGGCGGCGGCTGGTCGAGTTCAAGCAGCCCGAGCTGCAGGTGCCAGTGCAGAAGTTCAACTTCGCGCGGCGGCTCGACACGCTGCTCGTCGACCCGCTGGCGGCCCTGCCGCAGGGCTCGTTCAGCGCCGACATGGACACCCTGCCCGAGAACGTGATGATCCCCAACCTGGCCTTCCGCAACCTGGTGCGCGGGCGCATGCTGTCGCTGGCGACCGGCCAGCAGATGGCGACCCGGTTCGGCGTCGAGGCACTGGGCGAATCCGACCTCCTCGACGGCAAGGGCGGCGCCACGCTGGACCGCCTGACCGCCACCGAGAAGAAGAAGCTCGCCGACGAGACGCCGCTGTGGTTCTACGTGCTGCGCGAGGCCGAGATCAACGACGGCTTCATGGGCGAGGTCGGCGCGACCATCATCGCGGAAACCTTCCACCGCGCGATGGAGGCCTCGGAATTCTCTTTGCTCGCGGTGCCCGGCTGGCAACCGACACTGGGCAGCGATGGCCAGTTCACCTTCGCCGACCTGCTGCACTATGCCTTCGAGGGCAAGGTCGAGAACCTGAACCCGGTCGGCGACTGAAGGCGCGCGCTGGCGCGGGCGCCTCGTTCAGCGCGCCCGCGCCAGCAGCCAGATGCCGACCAGCACCAGCAGCGTCCCGGCGGCGATCCACGGCGTGAAGGGCTCGCCGAGGATCGCCACGCCCATCAGCAGCGTGCTCATCGGGCCGACCATGCCGGTCTGCGCGGCCAGGGTCGGGCCGATGCGCTCGATCGCCATCATCACCATCAGCACCGGCGCCACGGTGCACGCCGTCGCGTTCAGCACCGACAGCCAGATCACCGGCGGCGGCACCGCGAGCGCGACATCGACCGAGCGCAGCACGAAGAACTGGCCGATGCACAGGGCGCAGGCCACCGTGCTGGCCAGGCCGACCAGGCGCAGCGAACCCAGGCGCCGGACCACCGCGCCGCTGTAGGCCAGGTAGACCGCGTAGCTGACCGCACTGCCGAACACCAGCAGCGTGCCCAGCACCGCGTGCGGACCCTGCGAGCCGACCTCGTGGCCGAAGACCAGCAGCACGCCGGTGTAGCTGACGCCGATCGCCGCGAGCTGCCGGGCACCGACACGCTGGCCGAACATCACGACGCTGATCGCCAGCACCAGCGTCGGGTTCAGGTAGAGGATCAGCCGCTCGAGGCTGGCGCTGATGTACTGCAGGCCCAGGAAGTCGAGGAAGCTCGCCAGGTAGTAGCCGGTCACGCCCAGCAACAGGACCATGCGCTTGTCCTGCGACGTCAACGGCGCCTTGCCGCGGCTGGCCCACCAGGCCATGGCCAGGAAGAAGGGCAGCGCGAACAGCATGCGGAAGAACAGCACCGTCACCGCGTCGACGCCATGGCGGTACAGCAGCTTGGCGACGATCGCCTTGCCGGAGAACGCGACCGCGCCGGCGACGGCGAGCGACAGGCCCACCCAGGGCAAGCCGCTGCGGGGCGACGGGACGTTCACGCGCCCTCCTTCAGTGACCGAGGCTCGGCGCGTCGGACTGCGTCAGAACCCCGCCGCCTGCCCGTCGCGCCGCGGATCGCTGGCGGCGACATAGCCCTCGCTGCCCGGGTCCCCGAGACGCCAGATGAACTGACCGGCCCCGAAGTCCTGGTAGCTGTCCTGGATCACTTCCATCCGGTGGCCCAGCGCGGCCAGGCCCTGCACCGTCGCCGGATCCATGCCCGCCTCGACGTTGATCTCCAGGCCCGCGTTGTAGCGCCAGCGCGGCGCGTCGCAGGCCGCCTGGGGCTGCTGGCCGTAGTCGACCATGCGCACGAGGGCCTGCAGGTGACCCTGCGGCTGCATGTTCGCGCCCATCACGCCGAAGCTCATGCGCGGCGCGCCGTCGGCATCGCTCAGGAAGGCCGGGATGATGGTGTGGAAGGGCCGCTTGCCGGGCGCGACGAGGTTGGCGCTGCCGGCGCGCAGGCTGAAGCCGTGGCCGCGGTTCTGCAGCGACAGGCCGAACTCCGGCACCACCACGCCCGAGCCGAAGCCCATGTAGTTGCTCTGGATGAAGCTCACCATCATCCCGGACTCGTCGGCCGTGCTGAGGTAGATGGTGCCGCCCTTCACGGGGTTGCCGGCGCCGAAGTCCTGCGCCCGCTTCGGGTCGATCAGCCGCGCGCGGCCGGCGAGGTAGGCGTCGTCCAGCAGCTGCTCGACCGTCACCTGCATGCTGGCCGGCTCGGCCACGTAGCGGTAGGTGTCGGCGAAGGCGAGCTTCATCGCCTCGATCTGCAGGTGCTGCGAGGCCACGCCGTCGACCGGCAGTGCCGCGACGTCGAAGTTCGCCAGGATGCCGGCCGCGATCAGCGCCGCGATGCCCTGCCCGTTGGGCGGGATCTCGTGCAGCACGTGGCCGCGGTAGCGGCGCGCGATGGGCTCGACCCACTCGGGCCGGTAGGCCGCGAAGTCGGCGGCCGTGATGGCGCCGCCCTCATCGCGCGCCTGGCGCGCCACCGCCGCGGCGATCTCGCCCTGGTAGTACGCCTCGCCCCGCGTCGCCGCGATCGCGCGCAAGCTGCGCGCAGCGCCGGGCATGCGGAACAGCTCGCCGACCGCGGGCGCGCGGCCGCGCGGCAGGAAGGTCGGCGCGAAGCCCGGCTGCGCGGCGATCGCCTCGACCTGGGCCGCCGCGGCCCACTTCTGCTGCACGACGATCGGCACCGCATAGCCGCGCTCGGCGATGTCGATGGCCGGCGCCAGCAGGTCGCCGAAGGGCAGCTTGCCGTAGCGTTCGCTCAGCGCCGCCCAGCCGGCGACGGCCCCCGGCACGGTGACGCTGTCCCAGCCGCGCTGCGGCGGCCGCGTCGCGTCGGCACCCTGCTTGCGGCGGAAGTAGTCCGGCGTCCACGCTGCGGGCGCGCGCCCGGACGCATTGAGCCCCTGCAAGCGCCGGCCGTCCCACAGGATGCAGAAGGCATCCGAGCCCAGGCCGTTGCTGCAGGGTTCGACGATGGTCATCGCCGCCGCAGCAGCGATCGCGGCGTCGACCGCGTTGCCGCCCGCCTGCAGCATCTTCAGCCCGGCCTGCACGGCCAGCGGGTGGGAGGTGGCGACGAGGTTGCGGGCGAAGACCGGCAGCCGGATGCTCGGGTAGCCCGAGCGGTAGTCGAAGGCACTCATGGCGCGGATGATGACCGATCGGCGCACGCGGCGCGCCGATCGTGGACGTCAATCGGGGACGTCAATCGTCCGCTTCGTGGAAGGCTTCCTCGCGCTTGTTCCTGATCGACGGCAGCATCACGATCACGATCAGCGCCACGGCGGCCAGCAACAGCCCGGCCGACAGCGGCCGCGTGACGAAGGTGCTCCAGTCGCCGCGGCTCAGCAGCAGCGAGCGGCGCAGGTTCTCTTCCATCATCGGCCCGAGGATGAAGCCCAGCAGCAGCGGCGCCGGCTCGCAGCCGAGCTTGTAGAACACCACGCCGACGATGCCGAAGGCCGCCGCCATGAAGACGTCGAAGTTGTTGTTGTTGAGCGTGTACAGGCCGATGCAGCAGAAGCTCAGGATGGCCGGGTACAGGAAGCGGTAGGGCACCGTCAGCAGCTTGATCCAGATGCCGATCAGCGGCAGGTTCAGGATGATCAGCATCAGGTTGCCGATCCACATGCTGGCGATCAGGCCCCAGAACAGCTCGGGG
>CAZUUU010000067.1:0-14916 GCA_964622685.1 uncultured Methylibium sp. | reverse complement strand
TGGCGTTGTTGAACTCGGCGCCGTCGATCAGGCCGCGGTCCAGGGCCGGCACGATCTCGCCGCCGGGCAGCGGGTTCACCGCGGCGCCCATCTCGGTGTAGATGTCGACGGCCAGGCCCACGGTGCGGAACTTGGTGCCCTTGATGTCCTCGACCTTGGCGATCGGCTTCTTGAACCAGCCGAAGGGCTGGGTCGGCATCGGGCCGTACAGGTAGGACTGCACGTCCATGTTCAGGCTCTTGTAGATCTCGGTCAGCAGCTCCTTGCCGCCGCCGTAGTTGTGCCAGGCCAGCAGCATGTTCGGATCCATGCCGTAGGCGGGGCCCGAGCCCCACAGGGCCAGCGCGGAGTTCTTGCCGTAGTGGTAGGCGACGACGCCGTGACCGCCGTCGAGCGTGCCCTTGTTGACGGCCTCGAGCAGCTGGAAGGCCGGGACCACGGCACCGGCCGGCAGCACCTCGATCTTCAGGCGCCCGCCGGCCATGTTGTTGACCTTGGTCGCGAAGTCGTTGGCGTACTCGTGGAAGATGTCCTTGGAGGGCCAGGTGCTCTGGAAGCGCAGCGACGTGGTCTGCGCGACCGAGACCATCGGGGCGGCCATCGCGGTGGCGCCGACGGCACCGGCCGAAGCGGTCTTCAGGAAGCGGCGGCGTTGCGAGGGGGACTTCTGGCTCATGACGGTCTCCTGGGTTGTGCGTGCGGCCGTTTCACCATGCGGTGAGGTCCGACACATTACGAGTTGCCCGATGTTAGGCAGCGGCCGCGAGGCCCGCGCTGTCGTTAACCCGATACGCAGAAACCGCAATGCCGCCCCAGGACCCGCCGCCAGCCGGTTCGCCCCTCAGGCGAGGGCCCGCCCGATGAGGATCTTCTGCACGTCCGACGTGCCCTCGTAGATCTGGCAGACCCGCACGTCGCGGTAGATGCGCTCGACCGGGAAGTCGCTGACGTAGCCGTAGCCGCCGTGCACCTGGATGGCGCCGCTGCACACCCGCTCGGCCATCTCGCTGGCGAAGAGCTTGGCCATCGCGGCCTCCTTCAGGCAGGGCCGGCCGGCGTCCTTGAGGCTGGCGGCGTGGTGGATCAGCGCGCGCGCCGCCTCGATCTCGGTCGCCATGTCGGCCAGGCGGAACTGCAGCGCCTGGTGCTCGAAGATCGGCCGGCCGAAGGCGACGCGCTCCTTGCTGTACTTCAGCGCCGCCTCGAAGGCCGCACGCGCCATGCCCAGCGCCTGCGAGGCGATGCCGATGCGCCCGCCCTCCAGGCCCGACAGCGCGATCTTCAGGCCCTGCCCCTCGTCGCCCAGGCGGTTCTCGGCCGGCACGCGGCAGTTCTCGAACAGGATCTGCGCGGTGTCGCTGGCGTGCTGGCCCAGCTTGTCCTCGAGCCGCGCCACCGTGTAGCCGGGCGTCGCGGTCGGCACGACGAAGGCGCTGATGCCCTTCTTGCCCGCGCTCTTGTCGGTGACCGCCATCACGATGGCCACGTCGCCGTGCTTGCCGCTGGTGATGAACTGCTTGACGCCGTTGAGCACGTAGTGGTCGCCGTCGAGCGCCGCCGTGGTCTTCAGGCCTGCGGCCTCCGAGCCCACGTGCGGCTCGGTCAGGCAGAAGGCCCCCAGCATCTCGCCGCGCGCCAGGGGCTTGAGCCAGCGCTCCTTCTGCGCGTCGTTCGCCCAGGCCATCAGGATCGAGCAGACCGGGCAGTTGTTGACGCTGACGATGGTGGAGGTCGCGCCATCGCCGGCGGCGATCTCCTCGAGGATCAGCGACAGGCTCAGGTAGTCGAGCCCGGCGCCGCCCCAGGCCTCGGGCACGGCGACGCCGTAGCAGCCCAGCTGCGCCAGGCCCTGCAGTTGCTCGGCCGGGAAGTGGTGGCGCTTGTCCCAGTCGGCGGCCCGGGGGGCGATCTCGGCCTGCACGTAGTCGCGCACGGCGTCCTGGATCGCGGTGTGGTGTTCGCTCAGCAGCATGGCCATCCTTCCGGTCGTGCGCTCCGGCTCACCAGGCGATGGGCGTGCCGTCGTGGTCGAGGAAACGGCCGCTGTCGGCCGCCGTCAGGCCGGCGATCGTGCGGCGCATCGCGCCGACGCTCCGGTCCACCGACAGCGGCGCCGCCGACCCGCCCATGTCGGTGCGCACCCAGCCGGGACTGATCGCGATGCAGGACGCCCGCCCGGCCAGCGCCAGGGCCGCATCCTTCGCGACGGAGTTCAGTGCCGCCTTCGACGCCCGGTACAGCCAGTGGTCGGGCGAGGAGCGGCGGCCGATCGACGCCATGCCCGAGGACAGCAGCGCGACCCGGGCCTGCGGTGCCAGCAGCTCGGCCAGTTGCTCCAGCACCCGCATCGCGCCGAGCACGTTGGTGTGCATCACCGCATCGAAGTCGGCGACGGCGGGCGCCTGCAGGCCGGCGGTGTCGGGTCCGAAGAGCCCGGCGTTGACGATCGCCACGTCGAAGGCCAGCCCGTCGAGCTGCCAGGCCAGGCGCGAGCAGCTTTCGGCGTCGGCGATGTCGAGCGCCAGCGCCTCGGCGCCCAGCGCGCGCAAGCGCGCCAGGCCGGCCGCGTCGCGCGCCGTGGCCCAGACCGCGGCGCCGTCGGCGCGGTACTGGCGCACGAACTCCAGACCGATGCCGCGCGAGGCGCCGGCGACGAAGACCTTCATGCCGGGCTCCGCGCCGCCACGAGCCGCGCGGCCAGCGCGACGAACAGCGCGCCGCCCACGGCCTGCAGCGCACGCGCCGCGGCCGGTGCGACGCGGCCGCGCGCCCGCGCCGTCAGCGCCGCCACCACCAGCAGCCAGCCGACGCCGGTCAGGTTGAACAGCAGCCCGAGCAGCAGGAAGGCCGCCAGCGGCGAAGCGGCACCGGCATCGACGAACTGCGGCACGAAGGCCAGGAAGAACAGCCCGACCTTGGGGTTGAGCAGGTTGGTCAGCAGCCCGGCCGCCAGCGACTGGCGCAGCGAACCGGGCTCCGCGGGCCCCGCCCCCGCCGCGACGGATGCCTCGGCCGGACCGCGCAGCGCCGCCCGCAGCATCTGCAGCCCGAGCCAGGTCAGGTAAGCGGCGCCGAGCCACTTGAGCAGCCCGAAGGCCCAGGTGGACGCGGCAAGCAGCGCCGCCACGCCCAGCGCCGCAGCCAGCGCGTGGACCATGCAACCCAGGCCGATGCCCAGCGCCGCCGCCGCCCCGTGGCGCCAGCCGCCCTGCGCGCTGCGACCGACGACCAGCAGCGTGTCGGCGCCGGGCGTGAGGTTCAGCACCAGCCCGGTCAGCATGAACAGGCCGAGGTCGTGCACACCGAGCGCGTTCACGTCTGCTTCACCAGGAGGCTGGCCCGTGCCACCAGCGCCGGCTTGGCGCGCGCGGTGCTGCACTCGCCGGCCAGCACGATGACGTGCGACTGCTGCCGGCTGCTCCAGGTGACTTCGGTCACCTGCCAGCGCAGGTGGACGTCCTCGTTGGCGAGCACCGGCGCGCGGAAGGCGAAGTTGACGTGCAGCACCAGCACCTCGGTCGACACGCCCTCGCGCGGCCGCGCGAAGTGCGAGGTCGCCAGGCCCATCATCATCGAGCTGGTCTGCTCGCCGCTGGCGATCACCTCGCCGAAACGCGAGCTCTCGGCCCGCCCGCGGTCGCGGTGCAGCGGGTTGTGGTCGTTGCAGGCGGCCGCGAAGGCCTCGATAGCCTCGCGGCTGTAGCGGTCGGTTCGCGTGATCAGCTGGCCGACCTGCGCCGGCATTGCCGGCCAGGCCTCGCGCCGGCTGCCGTCGGTCACAGCAGCTCGACAGCCATCGCGGTGGCTTCGCCCCCGCCGATGCACAGCGCCGCGACGCCCTTCTTCTTGCCCTTCTTGCGCAAGGCGCCGAGCAGCGTCACCACGATGCGCGCGCCGGAGGCGCCGATCGGATGGCCCAGCGCGCAGGCGCCGCCGTGGATGTTGACCTGCTCGTGCGACAGCTTGAACTCGGCCATCGCGGCCATCGTGACGGCGGCGAAGGCCTCGTTGATCTCCCAGAGATCGACGTCCTTGGCGGCCCAGCCGGTCTTCTTCAGCAGCTTCTCGATCGCGCCGACCGGCGCCGTGGTGAACCACTCCGGCGCCTGCGCATGCACGCTGTGCGCGAGGATGCGCGCGATCGGCCTGGCGCCGCGCGCCCGGGCGGTCGACTCGCGCATCAGCACCAGCGCGGCCGCGCCGTCGGAGATCGACGACGAGGTCGCCGCGGTGATCGCGCCGTCCTTCTTGAAGGCCGGCTTCAGCCCCGGGATCTTGTCGAGCTTGGCCTTGAAGGGCTGTTCGTCCTTGCTGAAGGTGACGTCGCCGCCCTTGCCCGGCAGCACCACCGGCGCCATCTCCCAGTCGAAGCTGCCGTCGCTGTTGGCGGCGATCGAGCGCTGCGTCGAGGCGATCGCGAAGGCGTCCATCGCCTCGCGCGTGAAGCTGTACTTGCCGACGCACTGCTCGGCGAACACGCCCATCGCCTTGCCGCGCTCGTAGGCGTCCTCCAGCCCGTCGATCGCCATGTGGTCGTACAGCGCGGCGGCGCCGTACTTGATGCCCTTGCGCGCAAAGGTCAGGTGCGGCGCGTTGGTCATGCTCTCCATGCCGCCGGCGACGACGACGTCGGCCGAGCCGGCGGCCAGCATGTCGTGGCCGAACATCATCGCGCGCATGCCCGAGCCGCACATCTTGGACAGCGTCACCGCGCCGGCCGAATCGGGCAGTCCGGCCTTGCGCATCGCCTGGCGGGCCGGGGCCTGGCCCTGGCCGGCCATCAGGCAGTTGCCGAACAGCACCTCGTCGACCGAGTCGCCGGGCACGCCGGCGCGCTCGACCGCGGCCTTGATCGCGACGGCGCCCAGCTCCCAGGCCTGCAGGCCGGCGAAGTCGCCGAGCAGGCCCCCGATCGGCGTGCGGGCGGCAGAGACGATGACGATGGGGTCAGTGGCACTCATGGCGGGCTCCTGAAGTCAGATGGGGTTGTGGCCGAGTTGCGTGGACGTGGAGAGCGAGGCGCTCTCGGCGTCGAGACTGCCGAGGCCCAGCCCGGGCCGGCGGCGGAAGCGCTTGTGCGGGTCGTAGGGAAACACATCATGCACGTATCCTGCGAGGATGCGGTCCTTGCGGCCTTGCCAGTAGTCGGCTTCCAGCAGGTCGGCATGGTGCTCCATGAAGACCCGCCGCACCTCGCGATGGCCCAGCAGGAAGGGACCGAAGGTCTCGGGAAACACGTCCTTGGGGCCGACGGTGTACCAGATGTCGCCGGACATCTCTTCTTCCTCGTTGCGAGGCGGCGGCACCTTGCGGAAGTTGCAGTCGGTCAGGTACTCGATCTCGTCGTAGTCGTAGAACACGACCTTGCCGTGGCGGGTCACGCCGAAGTTCTTCCACAGCATGTCGCCGGGGAAGATGTTGGCCGAGACCAGGTCCTTGATCGCGTTGCCGTACTCGACGACCGCGTGCTTCAGCTGCTCGGGCGTCGCCTCCTGCAGGTAGATGTTGAGCGGGATCATGCGCCGCTCGATGTAGAGGTGCTTGATGATCAGGCTGTCGCCCTCTTCCTCGAGCAGGCTCGGGCAGAAGTGGCGCAGCTCCTCGATCAGCTCGTCCTCGAAGCGCTGGCGCGGGAAGGCGACGTTGCTGTATTCCAGCGAGTCGGCCATGCGCCCGACGCGGTCGTGGGTCTTGACCAGCAGGTACTTGGCCATGATCTGCTCGCGCGTCGTGTCCTTCTGCGGCGGGTAGAAGTCCTTGATGACCTTGAAGACGAAGGGAAAGCTCGGCAGGTCGAACACGAGCATCACCATGCCCTTGATCCCGGGCGCGATGCGGAACTTGTCGCTGCTGTGGCGCTGGTGGTAGAGGAAGTCGCGGTAGAACTGGTTCTTGCCCTGCTTCTGCAGCCCGAGCGCGTTGTACAGCTCCCAGCGCGGCTTGCGCGGCATCAGCGAGCGCAGGAACTGCACGTAGGCCGACGGGATCTCCATGTCGACCATGAAGTAGGCCCGCGCGAAGCTGAACAGCAGCAGCAGCTCGTCCTCGCCGAACAGCGCGGTGTCGATCACCAGCTGCTCGCGCGAGGTGTGCAGGATGGGCAGCGCGAAGCCGGTCTCGCGAAAGCCGTTGATCACGCGGCCGACGATGTAGGCGCCCTTGTTGCGGAAGAACAGGCTGGACAGCACCTGGATCTGGAAGTTGGCGCTGGCCTTGCCGTCGCCGAACTGCGTGCGGAAGGCCTGCAGCACGTACTCGACGTCGCGCCCGAGGTCCTCGAACTCGCGCTGCAGCTGGAAGTTGTCGACGATGCGCAGCAGCGTCTCGCGCAGTCCTTCGCTGGAGCCCGAGCGCTCGGGGTAGTAGGCGCGGTAGGTGGGCGTGGCGGCCGGCTCATCGTTCTCGATGTACTCGGTGCTGACCGCGGGGCGCACGAAGATGAACTCGTTGCGGAAGTAGCTGCGGTGCAGCAGCTTGGTCGTCACCGAGTTGAAGAAGGTCTCGGCCAGCTCGGGCTGGTGGTGGTCGATCAGCAGTCCGATGTAGTGCAGCTTGGCCTGCTGCCAGGTGTCGCGCGACAGCTCGGCCGCGCGGAACTCGCGCTCCAGGCGCTCGGCCGCCTCGTCCACGCGCAGGTCGTAGAACTCGATGCGCTCGCGCTGGGCGCGCTGCTGGCCGTGCCAGTCGGCCGCCTCGAAACGCTGCTTGGCCTCGCGGCTGGTCTGGCGGAACAGCCGGTAGTGGCGGTTGAAGCCCTCGAGCAGCGCCTGGGCGATGTCGTAGGCCTGGGGATCGTCGAGCGAACGGGGCAGCAGCGCAGCCGACATCAGGCGGCCCCCGCGTCGTAGCGCGCCTTGACGGCGGCGATCGCGGCCGCGTGCGCCTCGCTCACGTCCTCGGGCCGGCGCACCGTCATCCGCAGGTCCTGCAGCAGGCCGTCCTTGAGGCCGTAGAACCAGCCGTGGATCACCAGCTCCTGGCCGCGCGCCCAGGCGTCCTGCACGACCGTCGTGCGGCAGACGTTGGTCGCCTGCTCGACGACGTTGAGCTCGCACAAGGCATTGACGCGGGCCTCGGCCGGCACCGTGTCCAGCCACGACTGGTACCAGTTGCGCACGTCCTGCACGTGGCGCAGCCAGTTGTCGACGATGCCGGCGCGGCGGTCGTTCATCACCGCCGCCACGCCGCCGCAGCCCGAGTGGCCGACGACGATGATGTGCTGCACCTTCAGCACGTCGGTCGCGTACTGCACCACCGACAGGCAGTTCAGGTCCGAGTGCACGACGACGTTGGCGACGTTGCGGTGCACGAACATCTCGCCCGGCGCCAGGCCGACCAGCTCGTTGGCCGGCACGCGGCTGTCGGCGCAGCCGATCCACATGTACTGCGGCGTCTGCTGGGTCAGCAGCCGGGTGAAGAAGCCCGGCTGCCGCGCCTCGGTCGCGGCGGCCCAGCGGCGGTTGCTGTCGAACAGTTCCTGCAGTTCGGTGCTCATCGGCGTCCCTCTCGGTGAGCACCGAGTTTACGAAGCGGCGACGCCGCCCAGCGGCACGCTACTGCACGATCTTGCCGTCGGCGCCGAACATCGCGAAGTCGACGTAGCGCGAGCTGCTGCGGTCCTTGCTGGCGAAGTCGAGCACGAAGCCGCCGACGTCCACCGCGCTCGACGCCGCGATCGCCTGGCTGACGCCGGCGGCCGTCAGCGGCGCGCCGCCCTCCAGGACCTTCACCAGCGCCTTGGCGGCGATGTAGCCCTCGATCGAGCGCGCCGACAGGTCGGGATCGGTCGACGCGGACTTGAGCTGCAGGTACTCGCGGACCACCGCACGGTTGGTCTGCTGCGCCAGCGGCAGCACGACCGAGAACGCGTAGCCGCGCGAGCGCTCCGGCCCCAGCGCCTTCAGCAGCGCCTCGGTGTCGATGATCGACAGGCCGTAGAGCGTCGCCGTGCCGCCGGCCGCCCGGTACTGCTTGACGAACTCGATCCCGGCCGCCGTCGTGGCGCCAAGGAAGACCACCTGCACCTTGGAGCCCAGCATGTCGGCCACCGGCTTCTCGACCGCGACGGTGTTGCGCGCGTAGCCCGACCGCGCCATCAGCGTGACGCCGGACTGCCGCGCGGCCGCCTCGGCGCCCACCAGCACGTCGCGACCCAGGCCGTCGTCCTGGTAGACCAGGCCGATGCGCTGCACGCCCAGCGCGGCCAGCTGGCTGAACAGCCGCGCGACCTCGTCGTGGTAGCTCGCCTTGACCGGGTGCATGGCCTCGGCCTGCACGATGCTGGCCGCGCCCGACACCGCGCCGATCATCGACACGCGCTGGCGCGCCAGCACGCCGTCCTTGGCCAGGGCCTCGAGGTTGCTGGTGCCGACCGTGCCGATCAGCGCCACCGGCGACTCGGCGGCGATCAGCTCCCTGGTCAGGCGGACCGTCTCCTCGGGCTTCTGCGCATCGTCGCGCGTCACCAGCTTGATCGGCCGGCCGCGCACGCCGCCGCGCGCATTGACGGCATCGAAGTAGAGCTTCGCGCCGGCGTTCATGGCCCGCCCGGTGACCGCCTGCGGCCCCGAGAACGGCGCGACCTGCCCGACCACCACGCTCTCGCCCGCCGACCACGCCGGCGACTGCGCCACCACCCACAGACCGATCGCCGCCATCAGGCGAAGGCCCACCCGCCGGCGCGAACGGCCGGTGCTGTTGCATTGCGTCATGACCCGAAACCCCCCAGGCGCACCCACGGCGCCGACCGCCGGGGAGTCTAGGGTTTACCCGGAAAACCGGGCGGTACTTTTTGGCATTTCGCCGCCGGTTCGGGCCACGGGATGCGCTCATCGCACGGGTCGCCGCCTCACATCGTCTCGGCGAACAGCTCGCGGCCGATCAGCATGCGGCGGATCTCCGAGGTGCCGGCGCCGATCTCGTAGAGCTTGGCGTCGCGCCACAGGCGGCCGAGCGGGTACTCGTTGATGTAGCCGTTGCCGCCGAAGATCTGGATGCCCTCGCCGGCCATCCAGGTGGCCTTCTCGGCGCACCACAGGATCACGCTCGCGCAGTCCTTGCGCACCTGGCGCACGTGCTCGGCGCCCAGCTTGTCGAGGTTCTTGCCCACCGTGTAGCAGAAGGCGCGCGCCGCCTGCAGCACGGTGTACATGTCGGCCACCTTGCCCTGGATCAGCTGGAACTCGCCGATGCTCTGGCCGAACTGCTTGCGGTCGTGGGTGTAGGGCACGACGTTGTCCATCACCGACTGCATGATGCCGATCGGCCCGGCGGCCAGCACCGCGCGCTCGTAGTCCAGGCCGCTCATCAGCACCTTGGCGCCGCCGTTCAACGCGCCCAGGATGTGGTCGGCCGGCACCTCGACGTTCTGGAACACCATCTCGCCGGTGTGCGACCCGCGCATGCCCAGCTTGTCGAGCTTCTGCGCCGTGGAAAAGCCCTTCATGCCCTTCTCGACGATGAAGGCCGTGACGCCGCGCGCGCCGAGCTCGGGTTCGGTCTTGGCATAGACCACCATGGTGTCGGCGTCGGGGCCGTTGGTGATCCACATCTTGCTGCCGTTGAGCAGGTAGTAGCCGCCTCGGTCCTCGGCCTTCAGCTTCATGGAGATGACGTCGGAGCCGGCGCCCGGCTCGCTCATCGCCAGCGCGCCGACGTGCTCGCCGCTGATCAGCTTGGGCAGGTACTTCTTCTTCTGCGCCTCGCTGCCGTTGCGCTTGAGCTGGTTGACGCACAGGTTGGAGTGCGCGCCGTAGCTCAGGCCCACGCTCGCCGAGGCACGGCTGATCTCCTCCATCGCCACCATGTGGGCCAGGTAGCCCATGTTGGCGCCGCCGTACTCCTCGCCCACGGTGATGCCGAGCACACCCAGCTCGCCCATCTTGCGCCACAGGTCCATCGGGAATTGGTCGCTGCTGTCGATCTGGGCCGCACGCGGCGCGATCTCCGCGTCGGCGAAGGCGCGCACCGCGTCGCGCAGCGCGTCGATGTCCTCGCCGAGCTGGAAGTCGAGGCCGGGCAGGTTCATGGTGCTTGTCTCCTCTGGGAATCAGTGACGGACGCCGTCGCGGCCGGTGATGGTCATGACGGTCGCGGTCATCGTGGCGACGAGCCGCTCGCTGCCGTCCTCGGCGACCTGCAGCGCGCGGCCCTCGACCACGCTGATGCTGCGGCCGGCCTTGACGACCTGGCCTTCCATCCGGAAGCGCGGGCCCTGGGCCGGCGCCAGCAGGTTGACCTTGAACTCGATCGTCAGCACGCCGGCCTCGGCCGGCATGAGGCTCGACGCCGCGTAGCCGCAGGCCGAGTCGAGCGCGGTCGACACGATGCCGGCGTGCACGAAGCCGTGCTGCTGGGCGATGTCGGGGCGGTGCGCCAGTCCGATCACGACGCGGCCGGCCTCGACCGCGTCGAGCGTCGCGCCGATCAGCTGCATCGCCGGCTGGCGCGCGAAGGACGCCGCGACGCGCGCGGCAAAGTGCGGATCGGCGGCCTGCATCGTCGCGCCCGGCTCAGTCGGCCTTGACGCGCGCACGCGGTGCGGCGGCGGTCGCACGCGACTCGCCGGCCGCCAGCAGGCGCCGTGCTTCCTTCTCGTGCGCGCGCACCTCGTCCAGCGTGGCCTGCAGGTCGGCCATCTGCTGCTCGACCTGCTCGCGGTGCTGGGCCAGCACCGCGAGGTACTTGCGCAGCTGCGGCACCGAGTCGCGCGGCGACTCGTACATGTCGACCAGGTCCTTGATCTCGGCCAGCGACAGGCCCAGGCGCTTGCCGCGCAGCGTGAGCTTCAGGCGCGTGCGGTCGCGGTGGGTGTAGACGCGCTGGCGGCCGCCGGCGCCGCCGCGGTCGGGGGACAGCAAGCCGCAGTCCTCGTAGAAGCGGATCGCGCGCGTGGTCAGGTCGAACTCGCGCGCCAGCTCGCTGATCGTGTAGCTGGGTGACGCTGGAGCGACAGCAGGGGTGCTCATGACTGCCTAGAATCGGCCGGCGGGTCGATTGACGTTGACGTTAACGTCAAGTGTAGCCGCCGGGCCGTCGCGCTGTCACCGGTCGATGCCCGCGCCTCTCCAACCGGACCCGCCGCCGCATGAACGCCCTCGAACACCAGCTCCGCTACCCGCTCGGCGACGCCCTGCCCGCGATCGGTGGCACGCTCGCCATCGCGCCGGGGGTCAAGTGGCTGCGCATGGGCCTGCCGTTCGCGCTGGACCACATCAACCTGTGGCTGCTGCGCGACCGCCACCAGGGCCGCGAAGGCTGGGCGATCGTCGACTGCGGCATCCACAACGACGCGACCAAGGCCGCCTGGGAGCAGGTCTTCGCGACCCAGCTCGAGGGCCTGCCGGTGCTGCGCGTCATCGTCACGCACATGCACCCCGACCACATCGGCCTGGCCGACTGGCTGACGCAGCGCTGGGACTGCGACCTGTGGATCAGCGCGACCGACTGGAACGCGGCGCGCCTGGCCTCGCAGCCGGGCAACGACATCGGCGGCGAGGCCAGCGCGGCGCACTACGCGCGCCACGGCGTCACCGACGAGGAGACGCTGGCCAAGGTGCGGGCCCGCACCAACTACTACGCCTCGATGGTGCCGACGGTGCCCGGGCGCTACCACCGCCTGCTCGACGGCCAGGTGCTGCGCATCGGCGATCACGACTGGCGCTGCCATGCCGGCTACGGACACGCGCCCGAGCACATCGCACTGCACGCCGACACCCTGAACCTGCTGATCTCCGGCGATATGGTGCTGCCGCGCATCAGCACCAACGTGATGGTGATGCACCTCGAGCCCGAGGCCGACCCGCTGGCGCTGTTCCTCGCGTCGATCGAGAAGATGCGCGCGCTGCCGGCCGACGTGCAGGTGCTGCCCTCGCACGGCAGGCCCTTCACCGGCCTGCACACGCGCATCGACCAGCTGCGCGACCACCACGCCGAGCGACTGGCCGAGGTGATGGCGGCCTGCGCCGCGCGGCCGACCCACGCGGTCGAGCTGCTGCCGGTGCTGTTCAGGCGCCCGCTGGACCTGCACCAGACCAGCTTCGCGCTCGGCGAAGCCATCGCCCACCTGCACGCCCTGTGGTTCGCAGGCCGGCTGCAGCGGCGACAGGACGCCGACGGGATCTACCGCTTCGTGCCGTCCACCTGACCGCGGTCAGGGCAGTTCCGGGGCGGCCGCGGCGATCGCGCCGGGGGTCGTGATCCAGACGTCGCTGTCCTCGCCGTCGCCGACACCGCGGCGGTGCGCGACGACATGCCGCAGGGCGCGCCGCAGGTGGCGCAGCCGGTACGGCTGGCCGACGAGGTAGGGGTGGAGCGCGATGCCCATCACCAGCGGCTGGCGTTGCGCCTGCGCCAGCATCTCGTCGAACTGGTCGACGATCATCTGCGCGAAGTCCTTCGCATCCATCCGGCGGCCGACGATCATCGGGATGTCGTTGAGCTCCTGCGGATACGGCACGGCCCACAGCGGGCCGGCGCGCGTGGCCAGCCGGGTCGGCTGGTCGTCGTGGCACCAGTTCAGCGTGTAGCCGAAGCCGGCTTCGGCCAGCAGGTCGGGCGTGACGGTGCTCTCCGAGATCCACGGCGACAGCCAGCCGGCCGGCGCCGCACCGTGCGCACGCGCCATGCGCTCGCGGCAGTGCAGGATCAGCGCGCGCTCGTCGGCCTCGGCCATCGAGCCCTGGCGCTCGGCATTGGTGTGCCCGTGGGCGATCAGCTCGTCGCCGCGCGCCGCGAAGGCCTCGACCAGCTGCGGGCCATGGTCGTAGAGCGCCGTGTTGACGATCGCGCCGACCGGCAGCGCCAGCGCGTCGAAGAGCTCCAGGCAACGCCAGGCGCCGACGCGGTTGCCGTACTCGCGCCAGGCGTGGTTCAGCACGTCGGGCGGCGGCGAGGCCGGCGCGAGGGTCGCGCCCAGGCCCTCGCCGAAGGCGAAGTGCTCGAGGTTGAAGCCGATGTAGACCGCGAGCTTGCTGCCGTTGGGCCAGCGCCCGCGCGGCCGCTCGGCGATGCCCGAGTAGCCGAAGCGGCCGTGCGACGGCAGGGGACCGAAGGTCCGGCTCATGCGCCGCCCCCGCCCCGATAACGCTTGAAGACATCGCGCAGCGCCGGCGTCGCCGGCGCCGTCGTGCGCGACAGCGAATGCTCGATCTCGTTGAGGTGGCGCCGCATCTCGGTCGCGGCGCTGCCGGCCGCATCGCGCTCCAGGCCGCCCAGCAGCCGCCGGTGGCTGTGCGCCACGCACATCGGCTCGCCCGGCGCCTTGTACAGCGCCATCAGCAGCGACGTGGTCGGCAGCAGCTCCTCGAGCAGTCGCACGAAGATCGGGTTGCCGCTCATGCGCGCCAGCTCGAGATGGAAGCGGCCCGACAGGCGGATCGCCTCCTGCTTGTTCTGCGACCGCGTCGCACGCTCCTCGGCATCGACCAGCGCACGCAGCTCGGCCAGCTGCGCGGCGCTCAGCTTGCCGGCCAGCCGCCGCACGACCTCGCATTCGACGACGCGCCGCGCGTCGAAGACGTGCTCGCCGTCGCGCCGCGTCGGCTCGGGCACCTGGGCGCCGCGATTGGGCCGCAGCGTGATCACGCCGTCCTGCGCCAGCTGGTGCAGTGCCTGGCGCACCACCGTGCGCGAGACCGCGAAGGCCTGGGCCAGCTCCTCCTCGCGCAGCCGGGTGCCGGGCGGCAGGCGCTGGTCGATCACCGCGGCGTAGACCGCCTCGTAGACGCGGTCGGTCGGCATCGCCGGCGGCGCTGCCGCGGCCCGCCGGGTGCCCGAGCGTGTCGCCATCGGGCGGCCGCGCCTCAGCCGGCGCTGCGCCCGCCGCGCCGGCGCAGCGCGAAGGCGGCCGCCAGCGCCAGGCCCACGACCAGCAGCGAGATGCCGGTCGTCACCGTGCCCAGCGCGTAGATCGAGGGCGTGGTCACCGTCGTCGTCAGGCCCTGCAGTTCCAGCGGCAGCGTGTTCAGGTCGCCGATGGCCTGCGAGGAGCGCGCGATCTCGTCCCAGCTGAGCGTGAAGCCGAACATGCCGATGCCGACCACCGACGGCCCGATCAGCGGCAGCACGACGTGGCGGAAGGTCTGCCACGGCGTCGCGCCCTGGTCGCGCGCCGCTTCCTCGTAGGCCGGGTTGAAGCGGTTGAAGACCGCGAACATGATCAGCAGGCCGAAGGGCAGCGTCCACGTCAGGTGCGCGCCGAGGCCCGAGGTGTAGAGGCCCAGCGAGGTCGTGTAGCTCTCGAGCGTGCCGGTCGCACCGACCGCCTCCAGCAGCCACTTGATGCCGCCGTCGAGCAGGCGGAACTGCAGGCCGATGCCGAGCGAGACGATGATCGACGGCATGATCAGGCTGGCCACCGTCACGTAGAACAGCGCGTCGGCGCCGACCAGCCGCTTGCGGAAGGCCAGGCCGGCGCTCAGCGCCAGCAGCACCGTCAGCACCATCACCACCGCGCCCAGCGCGAGCGAGCGGCGCAGCGCGGCGCCGATGTCGACCACGCCCAGGCCCTTCCACAGCTCCTGGTACCAGTGCAGCGACAGCCCGCGCATCGGCAGCGTCAGGCCGCCCTCGGGGCCCTGGAAGCTCAGCACGAAGATCGTGATCACCGGGCCGTAGAGGAACAGCACGAACAGGCCGAACACGAGGGCCAGCGGCCAGAAGCCTCTCGAGCGTCGGTCGCGGTTCATCAGAGTTCCTTGCGCAGGTTCACCAGCCGCGTCAGCGCGACGATGATCATCAGCACGACCGCCAGCAGCACCACGGCGTTGGCCGCGGCGAGCGGGAACTGCAGGTAGGAGGTCTGCACCTGGATCACCTTGCCGACCGAGGCGATCTGCTGGCCGCCCATCACGCCGACGGTGACGAAGTCGCCCATCACGATGGTGATGACGAAGATCGAGCCGATCAGGATGCCGG
>CAZUUU010000066.1:0-15003 GCA_964622685.1 uncultured Methylibium sp. | reverse complement strand
GGGCGATCAACGAGCACAACGCGCTCTACAACGGTCCGCTGCGCGTCTGGACCCTGGGTCCGATGTTTCGCCACGAGCGCCCCCAGAAGGGCCGCTACCGGCAGTTCCATCAGCTCGATGTCGAGGCGCTCGGCCATGCCGGCCCGGACGTGGACGCCGAGCTGATCCTGATGCTGCGGGCGTTGTGGCGCGAGCTGGGGCTGGTCGAAGGGCGTGACCTGTCGCTCGAGCTCAACAGCCTGGGCCAGCCTGAGGAGCGGCGTGCGCATCGGGCGGCGCTCATCGCGCACCTGGAGGCGCACGCGGAGCTGCTGGACGACGATGCGAAGCGGCGCCTGCACAGCAACCCACTGCGCATCCTCGACACCAAGAATCCGGCGTTGCAGCCGGTGGTCGAGGCGGCGCCGAAGCTGATGGACTTCCTCGGCGAGGCGTCGTTGAAGCACTTCGACGCCGTGCGCGCGGTGCTCGATGCCGCCGGCCTGGCCTACCGCATCAACCCGCGCCTCGTGCGCGGCATGGACTACTACAACCTGACCGTGTTCGAGTGGGTCACGCCGCACCTGGGCTCGCAGGCCACGGTCTGCGGCGGCGGGCGCTACGACCAGCTGATCGAGCAGCTGGGCGGCAAGCCGGCACCGGGGGTCGGCTTCGGCCTCGGCATCGAGCGGCTGATGCTGCTGCTCGAGGCGGTCGGCGTCGTCGTGCCGGCCACGGTGCCAGACGCCTACGCCGTCGTGCCGGATGCCGCGGCGCTGCCGCAGCTGATGCCGGTGCTGGAGGCGCTGCGCGCGGCCGGTGTCGCCGTGCTGATGCATGCCGGCGGCAAGGAAGGGCAGGGCAGCATGAAGTCGCAGTTCAAGAAGGCCGACGCGAGCGGCGCGCGCTGGGCGCTGGTGTTCGGGGCCGACGAACTCGCCGTGGCCCAAGTTGGGCTCAAGTCGTTGAGAGGGATCCCTGCTTCGTCGAACCAGATGATGCGTCCGCTCGCTGACGTAGCGTCCTGGGCGCCCGAACTGCTCCGTCCATAATCCGCGCTGGCCGCCATTGAGCGGCCGCGCTTCACTCCGCAATCGCATGGCCACCCATCTCGACCTCGAAGAACAAGAACAGCTCGACTCGCTCAAGCACTTCTGGAGGCAGTACGGCAACCTGATCACCTGGGTGCTGATCCTGGCGCTGGGTGGCTTTGCGGCGTTCACCGGCTGGCAGACCTACCAGCGCGACCGCGGCGCCAAGGCCGGGGCGCTGTACGACGAGCTCGAGAAGGCCGTGCGCGGCGGCGACGCCGACAAGGCCACGCAGGTGCTGGCCGACATGAAGGAACGCTACGGCTCGACGACCTTCGCCGACCAGGCCGGGCTGCTGGCGGCCAAGCTGCAGTTCGAGAAGGGCCGCATCGATGCGGCCCGCGCCAACCTCGAATGGGTGGCCGCCAACGCCGGCGAGAAGGAGTACCGCGTGGTCGCCCAGCTGCGGCTGGCGGCCGTGCTGCTGGACGAGAAGAAGTACGACGAGGCCCTCAAGGTCCTGCCGGCCGATCCGCCGAAGCCCTTCGCCGCCCTGGTGGCCGACCGCCGCGGCGACATCCTGCTCGCCCAGGGCAAGCCGGACGATGCCCGCATCGCCTACCGAACGGCCTACGACGCGATGGATGCGACGCTGGACTACCGGCGTCTCGTCGACGCCAAGCTGACGGCGCTGGGTGCCGCGCCCGGTGCCGTGCCGGCGGCGGCTGCGGCTGGCGCCTCGGGGGCGTCGAAGTGAGCCGCCGGGGCCTCCACGCCGGCCTGTGGGTCGGGCTGGCCGCGCTCGTCGCGGCCTGCTCCACGCCCGACAAGCCGAAGCCGGCGGCGCTGGAGAACGTGACGCCGCAGATCGCCGGCCGGCAGGTCTGGTCGTACAGCCTGGGCAACATCGGCACGAGCTTGCGGATCGCGTCGACTGCGACGGCGGTGGTGGTTCCCAGCAGCGACGGAAGCATCGTCGCGCTGGCCGCCGACACCGGCCGCGAGCTGTGGCGCGGCGATGCCGACGGCAAGCTGAGTGCCGGCGTCGGCAGCGATGGCCGCTACGCGAGCGTCGTGACGACCGGCAACGAGCTGGTCGTGCTGGACGGCGGCAAGCCGCTGTGGCGCACGCGGCTCGCGACGCGCGTGGTGACGCCGCCGCTGGTGGCCGGCGAACGCGTCTTCGTGCTCGGCGTGGATCGCAGCGTGCAGGCCTACGACGTGCTCGACGGCCGCAAGCTCTGGGTGCAGCAGCGCCCGGGCGATCCGCTGACCCTGCTGCAGCCGGGCGTGCTGATGGCCTGGAAGGACACGCTGGTGGCCGGGCAGGGCGCTCGCCTGGCCGGCTTCGACCCGCTGCGCGGCACGGTCCGCTGGGAAACCACCGTGGCGTCGCCGCGCGGGACGAACGAGGTCGAGCGCCTGGCGGATCTGGTCGGGCCGGCGGCGCGCGTCGGCGACGCCATCTGCGCGCGGGGCTTCCAGGCAGCGGTGGGCTGCGTGAACGCCGAGCGGGGCAGCCTGAGCTGGGCCAAGAACGTCGGCGGCACCAACGGCGTCACCGCCGACGAGCAGTTCGTCTTTGCCGCCGATGCCAGCGACCGCATCACGGCCTGGAAGCGCGAAGGCGGCGACGTCGCCTGGACCTCCGATCGCCTGCAGTACCGCGGGCTGAGCTCGCCGCTGGTCGTCGGGCGCACGCTGGTGTTCGGCGACTTCGAAGGCCAGCTGCACTTCATCGACCGCGAGAACGGGCAGTTCCTGCTGCGCCTGCCGACCGATGGCCGGCCGATCGTCGGGGCGCCGGTGCGGGTCGGCAACACCATCGTCGCGGTGACGCAGCGCGGCAGCGTCCACGCCTTCCGTCCCGAATGACGGGGCGGTCGCCGAGCCTCTCATGAAACCCGTGCTGGCGCTGGTCGGGCGCCCCAACGTCGGGAAGTCGACGCTCTTCAATCGCCTGACCAAGAGCCGCGATGCGATCGTGGCCGATTTCGCGGGCCTGACGCGCGACCGTCACTACGGCGACGGCCGGCTCGGCGAGCACGAGTTCATCGTCATCGACACCGGCGGCTTCGAGCCGACGGCCGAGAGCGGCATCTACAAGGAGATGGCCAAGCAGACGCGCCAGGCCGTGGCCGAGGCGGATGCGGTGATCTTCGTCGTCGACGTGCGCGCCGGGCTGTCGGCCCAGGACCATGACATCGCGCGCTACCTGCGCACGGCCGGCAAGAAGCTGGTGCTGGCGGCCAACAAGGCCGAGGGCATGGTCGAGGGCATCCAGCTGGCCGAGTTCCACGAGCTCGGCATCGGCGAGCCGCACGCCGTGTCGTCGGCGCACGGTCAGGGAATCCGCAGCCTGCTCGAGAAGGCGCTCGAGGACTTCGTCTTCGACGAGCCTGACGAGGACGCGCTGGACGATCCGGACCGGCCGATCCGTCTGGCGGTCGCCGGCCGGCCCAACGTCGGCAAGTCCACGCTGATCAACACCTGGCTGGGCGAGGAGCGCCTGGTCGCCTTCGACCTGCCGGGCACCACGCGCGACGCCATCAGCGTGCCCTTCGAGCGCAACGGCCGCAAGTTCGAGCTGATCGACACCGCCGGCCTGCGCCGCAAGGGCAAGGTCTTCGAGGCCATCGAGAAGTTCTCGGTCGTCAAGACCCTGCAGGCCATCGCCGACGCCAACGTGGTGCTGCTGCTGCTCGACGCGACCCAGGGCGTGACCGACCAGGATGCGCACATCGCCGGCTACATCCTCGATGCCGGGCGGGCGGTGGTGCTGGCCGTCAACAAGTGGGACGCGGTCGACAGCTACCAGCGCGAGATGCTGCAGCGCTCGATCGAGCAGCGCCTGGCCTTCTTGAAATTCGCGCCCGTGCTCCACATCTCCGTCATCAAGCGCCAGGGCCTGGGGCCGGTGTGGAAGGCGATCGGCGAGGCCTGGGCATCGGCGACCAAGAAGCTGCCGACACCGCAACTGACGCGGGTGCTGCTGGAGGCGGTGCAGTTCCAGCAGCCCAAGCGCGCCGGCGCCTTCCGGCCGAAGCTGCGCTATGCGCACCAGGGCGGGCAGAACCCGCCGGTGATCGTCATCCACGGCAACTCGCTCGACCACGTGACCGACAGCTACAAGCGCTTCCTCGAAGGCCGGTTCCGGGGTCATTTCCAGCTCACCGGCACGCCGCTGCGCATCGAGATGAAGTCCTCGCGGAACCCCTTCTCGGCGAAGGAGTCGTAGTTCGGCAGGCTCGCCCGGGTCGGGGCCTGTGATACCTTCCACTCTCCAACAGCTACAGAACACGGACCATATCGTGAGCAACAAAGGGCAACTCCTACAAGACCCGTTCCTGAACCTGCTGCGCAAGGAACACGTGCCGGTCTCGATCTATCTCGTCAACGGCATCAAGCTGCAGGGTCACATCGAGTCCTTCGACCAGTACGTGGTCCTGCTCCGCAACACCGTGACCCAGATGGTCTACAAGCACGCGATCTCGACGGTCGTGCCGGGCCGGGCGGTGAACTTCCAGGCCAACGACCATCCGGAGTCTTCGAGCTGAACGGCCTGAGCGCGCCGGCAAGCGGTAACGAGGCGCGGGCGGTGCTGGTCGGCGTCGACCTCGGCGCCGGGTCTGCGTTCGATCCGACGCTGGACGAACTCGCCCTGCTGGCCGAATCGGCCGGCGACACGCCCGTTGCTCGGCTGATCGCGCGCCGCAAGGCGCCCGATGCGGCCCTGTTCGTCGGCAGCGGCAAGGCCGACGAACTGAAGGCGCTGGTCGAGCAGAGCGGCGGTCACTGCGTGATCTTCGACCAGTCGCTGTCGCCGACCCAGCAACGCAACCTCGAGCGCCATCTCGGCGTCGAGGTGCTCGATCGGACCGGCCTGATCCTGGAGATCTTCGCCGCGCGGGCCCAGAGCCACGAGGGCAAGCTGCAGGTCGAGCTGGCCCAGCTGCAGTACCTCAGCAACCGCCTCGTGCGGCGCTGGACCCACCTGGAGCGCCAGCGCGGCGGCGTCGGCCATCGGGGCGGCCCGGGCGAACGGCAGATCGAGCTCGACCGCCGCATGATCGGCGAGCGCATCAAGGCGCTGAAGTCCCGGCTCGACAAGGTCAAGCGCCAGCGCGGCACGCAGCGGCGCTCGCGCGAGCGGACCGGCACCTTCAAGATCTCGCTGATCGGCTACACCAATGCCGGCAAGTCGACGCTGTTCAATGCGCTGGTCAAGGCGCGCAGCTACGCGGCCGACCAGCTGTTCGCGACCCTGGACACCACCACGCGCCAGCTCTACCTCGAGGACGCGCAGCGCTCGGTGAGCCTGTCGGACACCGTCGGCTTCATCCGTGACCTGCCGCACACCCTGGTGAAGGCCTTTGCCGCCACGCTGCAGGAGGCCGCCGAGGCCGACCTGCTGCTGCACGTGGTCGACGCCGCGAGCCCGGTGCTGGCCGAGCAGATGGCCGAGGTCGAGCGCGTGCTGGCCGAGATCGACGCCGCGGGGATCCCGCAGATCCTGGTCTTCAACAAGCTCGATCAACTCGACGACACGCGCCGTCCCCGGGTGATGGCCGATGTGATGGAATTCGAAGGCGGGCGGCGGGTGCCGCGCGTCTTCGTCAGCGCCTTGCGCGGCCTGGGACTCGCCGAGTTGCGTGCCCTGTTGGCCGCCGCGGTGCTGGCCGACGGCAAGCCGGTGCAGGACGCCGGCACGGCCGGCATCGAGACATCGCCGGCGGCCGCTGCCCCGGACACCGAATCAGCCTGGTTACAACGACAAGCATGAACACCTACCAAGACGCCGCAGCGCCGGCAAGGCCGGCGACCCTGCGGCAGTTCGCTTCCGCCAGCCTCGCGCTGTTGTCCGGCGCGGCGCGTCGCGTCGCCTGGCGGCTGCGGCCCGGCGTGCTGCTGGCGAGCGGCCGCAACGACGGCCCTCCCGACCTCGACGAGCTGTGGCGTGACTTCAACCGCCGTCTCAGCGGCCTGTTCGGCGGGCGAGGCGGCGGCCAGCGGTCCGAGAGCAGCGGCGGCAGCGGCGGCAGTGGCGGGCAGCCGCCGGACATGCGCAGCGCCGGCATCGGCGCCGGCCTGATCGCCGGCGTGGCGGCGCTGATCTGGATGGCCAGCGGCTTCTTCATCGTGCAGGAAGGGCAGCAGGGCGTGATCCTGTCCTTCGGCAGCTACAGCAAGACCGTGGAGGCGGGCTTCCAGTGGCGCCTGCCCTATCCGTTCCAGTCGAACGAGACCGTCAACGTGACGCAGTTGCGCTCGGTGGAGGTCGGCCGCAACTCGGTCGTCCAGGCCACCGGCCTGCGCGATTCGTCGATGCTGACCCAGGACGAGAACATCGTCGACATCCGCTTCACGGTCCAGTACCGGCTGAAGGATGCGAAGGATTACCTGTTCGAGAACCGCAACGCCGACGAGGCCGTCGTGCTGGCCGCCGAATCGGCGGTGCGCGAGATCGTCGGGCGCAGCAACATGGACTCGGTGCTGTACGAGCAGCGCGACGCGATCGCGACGGACCTGGTCAAGTCGATCCAGATCCAGCTCGATCGGCTGAAGGCGGGCATTCTGATCTCCAACGTCAACGTGCAGAGCGTCGCACCGCCCGAGCAGGTGCAGGCGGCCTTCGACGATGCCGTGCGCGCCAGCGCCGACCGCACGCGGTTCAAGAACGAGGGCCAGGCCTACGCCAACGACGTGATCCCCAAGGCGCAGGGCACGGCCTCGCGCCTGCGCCAGGAGGCCGAGGGCTACAAGGCACGCGTGATCGCCCAGGCGGAGGGCGATGCGTCGCGCTTCCGCCAGGTGCTGACCGAGTACGAGAAGGCGCCCGCCGTGACGCGCGATCGCCTCTATGTCGACACGATGCGCGAGGTCTACTCGAACGTGAGCAAGGTGCTCGTGGAGTCGCGCAGTGGTTCCAACCTGCTCTACCTGCCGCTGGACAAGCTGATGCAGTCGGCCGGCGCGGTGCCGGCCGGTGCCACCGTCACGGTGCCGGCGACCTCCGGCAGCGAAGTGCCGGCGGTCCCGTCCGGCGACGCCCGCACGCGCGACAACCAGCGCACGCGTGATCGCGAGAGCCGCTGAGCGAGGAGCACAAGAACATGAATCGCATCGGCCTGATGATTGCGGGCGCCCTGATCGCCCTGATGCTCGCTTCCAGCACGCTGTTCGTCGTCGATCAGCGGCAGTTCGCGGCGCTGTACGCGCTCGGCGAGATCAAGGAAGTCATTTCGCAGCCCGGCTTGAAGTTCAAGCTGCCGCCGCCGTTCCAGAACGTCGTGTTCCTGGATCGCCGCGTGCAGAGCCTCGACAGTCCGGAGACGCGCCCGGTGTTCACCGCGGAGAAGACCAGCCTCGTGATCGACTGGCTGGTGAAGTGGCGCATCAAGGACCCGCGCCAGTTCATCCGCAACAACGGCGCCGACGTGCGCAACGCCGAGGCGCGGCTGGCACCCATCGTGCAGGCGGCCTTGAACGAGGAGGTGACCAAGGTCAGCGTGCGCCAGGTCCTGTCGACAGAGCGCGAGAAGGTCATGCAGGGCGTGATCACGCGGCTGCGCGACGACGCGACGAGCTTCGGCATCGAGATCGTCGACGTGCGCATCAAGCGCGTCGACTTCGTCGCCAACATCACCGAGGCGGTGTACCGGCGCATGGAGTCCGAACGCAAGCGCGTCGCCAACGAGACGCGATCGACCGGCCAGGCCGAGGGCGAGACCATCCGCGCCGATGCCGACAAGCAGCGCGAGGTCATCGTCGCCGAGGCCTACCGCGACGCGCAGAAAGTCAAGGGCGAAGGCGACGGCAAGGCGTCGGCGCTCTACGCCGATGCCTTCGGCCGCGACCCGTCGTTCGCGCAGTTCTATCGCAGCCTCGAGGCCTACCGCGCCAGCTTCAGGAACAAGACCGACATCATGGTCGTCGAGCCCGAGAGCGAGTTCTTCCGCGCCATGCGCGGCAACACGCCGCCGCGCGGCAAGTGAGCCGGCCGGCCCGACGCCCGTCCGGGATCGCCTGATGTGGGACACGCTGTTCAGCGCGCTGGCGCTGATGCTGGTGTTCGAGGGTCTGCTGCCTTTCCTCAGTCCGCCGCGCTGGCGCCGGCTATTCGAGCAGGCCACGCAGCTGAGCGACGGACAGCTGCGCTTCCTCGGGCTGAGCAGCATGCTCGGGGGCCTCGTGCTGTTGCTGGTGATCGCGCTCTGAAGGCGTGCTCCCGGCCGGCGGCGGCAGGGCCCGCCGGTACAATGCGGTTTTAACCCCAGGTCGTTTTCATGACGTCTGCTTGGCTGCTGCCCGAGCACATCGCCGACGTGCTGCCCTCGGAGGCGCGGCGGATCGAGGAGCTGCGGCGCACCGTCCTCGACACGGCCCGCGGCTACGGTTGCGAGCTGGTGATGCCGCCGCTGCTGGAGCACCTCGAGTCCCTGCTGTCGGGCACCGGCCATGAACTCGACCTGCGCACCTTCAAGCTGGTGGACCAGCTCAGCGGTCGCACGCTCGGCCTGCGCGCCGACACGACGCCGCAGGTGGCGCGCATCGATGCGCACCTGCTCAACCGGACCGGCGTGACCCGCCTGTGCTACTGCGGGCCCGTGGCGCACACCCGACCCGCAGGCCTGCAGGGCAGCCGCGAGCCGCTGCAGTTCGGGGCCGAGCTCTACGGGCACGCCGGCCTGGAGGCCGATCTCGAGATCCAGGACCTGGCGCTCGATTGCCTGCGGGCGGCCGGGGTCGAAGGTCTGGTGCTGGATCTGGCCGATACGCGCATCGTGCGCGGCCTGCTGGCCGGTGTGGCCTGCGACGCGGCGCGGCTGACCGAGGTCTATGCCGCGCTGGCCGCCAAGGACACGACGGCGCTTGGACGCGTGGCTGACGGCTTCCCTGTCGACGTGCGGCAAGGCCTGCTGACGCTGGCGTCGCTGTATGGCGATGCCGAAGTGCTGGCCGTAGCGCAGGCTCGGCTGCCGCAGCGGCCCCTCGTCACGGCGGCGCTGGCCGACCTGCGAAGCCTGGCCGCGCACGCCGCGATCGCGCATCCCGAGGTCAAGGTCGGCTTCGACCTCGCCGATCTCAGCGGCTACGCCTACTACAGCGGCGCGCGCTTCGCGGTCTACGGCGGCGGCTCGAGCGAATCGCTGCTGCGCGGCGGCCGCTACGACGAGGTCGGCGCCGTGTTCGGACGCAACCGGCCGGCGGTGGGCTTCAGCACCGACCTGAAGGAACTGGTCGCGCGTGCGCGTGTCGATGGGCGTCGTGCGGCCGTGCGTGCACCCTGGGGCGAGGATGCGTCGCTGCGGGCCGCCATCCGCGCGCTGCGGGCGGGCGGCGAGACGGTGCTGTGCGTGCTGCCCGGTCACGAGCACGAGGCGCAGGAATTCGACTGCGATCGCGAGGTCGTCGAGGTCGGCGGCCGATGGGTCGTGCGCGCGCTTTGAGGCGCGTCGCAGGCAAGGTGTAGCAGGACAGGACGATGCAAGCAGCGAGCAAGACAGGCCCAGGCCGCAACGTGGTCGTGGTCGGCACCCAGTGGGGCGACGAAGGCAAGGGCAAGGTGGTGGACTGGCTGACCGACCACGCGGCAGCCGTCGTGCGCTTCCAGGGCGGGCACAACGCCGGTCACACGCTGGTGATCAAGGGCAAGAAGACGGCCCTGCAGCTGATCCCGTCGGGCGTGATGCGCGACGGCGTGGCCTGCTACATCGGCAACGGCGTCGTCGTCGATCCCACGCACCTGCTGGGCGAGATCGAACGGCTGGAGGCGGCCGGCGTCGAGGTGCGCTCGCGCCTCTTCCTCAGCGAGTCCTGCCCGCTGATCCTGCCGTTCCACGTCGAGGTCGACAAGGCGCGCGAGGCGCTGCGCGAGAGTTCGGGCGCCGGCAAGATCGGGACCACGGGCAAGGGCATCGGCCCGGCCTACGAGGACAAGGTCGCGCGGCGCGCGTTGCGCGTGCAGGACCTGAAGCACCCGGATCGCTTCGCGTCGAAGTTGCGCGACCTGCTCGAGCTGCACAACTTCGTGTTGCAGGGCTTCCTGCACGCCGAGCCGCTGCAGTTCCAGCCCATCTTCGACCATGCGATGAAGGTCGCCGAGCAGCTCCGTCCGATGCTGGCCGATGTCGGCGTGCGCATCCACGACACCAACGTCGCCGGCGGCAACGTGCTGTTCGAGGGTGCGCAGGGGACGTTGCTCGACATCGACCATGGCACCTACCCCTACGTCACGTCCAGCAACTGCGTGGCCGGCAATGCCGCCGCCGGCTCGGGCGTCGGGCCGGACAAGCTGCACTACATCCTCGGCATCACGAAGGCCTACACCACGCGCGTCGGCTCGGGGCCGTTTCCGACCGAACTGCCGATGGACGAACCGGGCAGCGTCGGGCATCACCTGTCGACGGTCGGGCAGGAGCGCGGCACGGTGACCGGTCGCCCACGGCGTTGCGGCTGGCTCGATGCGGCGGCGATGAAGCGCTCGATCCTGATCAACGGGCTGTCCGGCTTGTGCATCACCAAGCTCGACGTGCTCGACGGCCTGCCGGAGATCAAGATGGGCATCGGCTACGAACTCGACGGGCGGCACGTCGACATCCTGCCGCTGGATGCCGACGAGATCGTTGCCTGCCGGCCGGTCTACGAGTCCTTCCCGGGCTGGAAGGAAAGCACCGTCGGCTGCACGCGCTGGGACGACCTGCCGCTCAACGCGCGGCGCTACCTGGAGCGGGTCCAGGCCGTGATCGGCGCGCCGATCGACATGGTCTCGACCGGTCCCGATCGCGAGCACACGATCCTGCTTCGGCATCCGTACAAGGCCTGAGATCCCCATGCTGACCGACGACGGCAAGCACCTCTACGTCTCCTGGGACGACTACCACCTCCTGATCGAGCGGCTGGCGCTCAAGGTGCACGAGTCGGGCTGGGAGTTCGATCAGATCCTGTGCCTGGCCCGGGGCGGCATGCGCCCGGGCGACGTGCTGTCGCGCTTGTTCGACAAGCCGCTGGCCATCATGTCGACGAGTTCGTACCGGGCCGAAGCGGGAACGATCCAGGGGCGGCTGGACATGGCGCAGTACGTCACCCTGCCGCGCGGTGAACTGGCCGGCCGCGTGCTGCTGGTCGATGACCTGGCCGACACGGGCGTGACGCTCAAGGCCGTCGTCGATCGCCTGCGAGCACTGCCGTCGATCGCGGAGCTGCGCTCGTCGGTGATCTGGGTGAAGGGCGTGTCGAGCTACACGCCCGACTACTACGTCGACGTCCTGCCGACGAGCCCGTGGATCCATCAGCCTTTCGAGGTCTACGACGATCTGCGGCCCGACGCGCTGGTCCGGCGCCTCGCGCCCTGAACGCCGCGACAACGGCGGCCTTGGCGACCGCCCAGCAAAAAGGCCAGCACATGCGTGCTGGCCTCTTATCATCTTCTTATGCCTTGGTGCCCAGGAGAGGACTCGAACCTCCACGGAGTTACCCGCTAGTACCTGAAACTAGTGCGTCTACCAATTCCGCCACCTGGGCTAGGTACGAAAGTCGGAGAGTTTAGCATCAAGAACGAAGACAAGACAAGCCACGCGACCCTCGGCGCTGCGCTGATGAGCGAGGTCGAAGGCACGATCCAGGGACACCGCGACGGCCACGGATTCCTGCAGCGCGATGACGGCGAGTCCGACATCTATCTGTCGCCTCAGGAGATGCATGCGGTGCTGCATCGCGACCGCGTGAAGGTGCGCGTGATCCGCTACGACCGCAAGGGTCGACCGGAAGGGCGCGTGCTCGAGATCCTCGAACGCAAGAAGGCCCCGATCATCGGCCGCCTGCTGCACGAAGGGGGCATCTGGCTGATCGCACCCGAAGACAAGCGCTACGGGCAGGACATCATCATCCCGAAGAACGGCATCGCCAGTGCGAGCGCCGGCCAGGTGGTGGCGGTCGAGTTGACCGAGCCGCCCTCGATGCATTCGCAGCCGCTCGGCCGCGTGACCGAGGTCCTGGGCGAGATCGACGATCCCGGCATGGAGATCGAGATCGCGGTGCGCAAGTACGAGGTGCCGCACCGCTTCTCCGCCGAGACGATGGCGCAGACGGCCAAGCTGCCCGAGAGGCTGCGTCCTGCGGACCGCAAGCACCGCATCGACCTCACCGACGTGCCGCTGGTGACGATCGACGGCGAGGATGCCCGCGATTTCGATGATGCCGTCTACTGCGAGCCGGCCACGATCGGCCGCGCGAAGCAGCCGAACGGCTGGCGCCTGGTGGTCGCGATCGCCGACGTGAGCCACTACGTGAAGCCCGGCGAGTCGCTCGACGACGACGCCTACGAACGAGCGACCAGCGTCTACTTCCCGCGGCGCGTCATTCCGATGCTGCCCGAGAAGCTGAGCAACGGCCTGTGCTCGCTGAACCCGAACGAAGACCGCCTCGCGATGGCCTGCGACATGCTGGTCGACGCGCACGGCGAGATCCACGCCTACCAGTTCTTCCCGGCGATCATCAACTCGCAGGCCCGGTTGACCTACAACGAGGTCGCCGCGATCCTCGGCAACACCCGCGGACCCGAGGCCCACAAGCGCAAGGGGCTCGTGCCGCACCTGCTGCACCTGCACGAGGTCTACCGCGCCTTGCTCAAGGCACGCGCGGCGCGCGGCGCCGTCGATTTCGAGACCACCGAGACGCAGATCGTCTGCGACGAGAACGGGCGCATCGAGAAGATCGTTCCGCGCACGCGCAACGATGCGCACCGGCTCATCGAGGAGGCGATGCTGGCGGCCAACGTGTGCTCCGCGGAGTTCATCGCGACGCACAAGCATGCCGCGCTGTACCGCGTGCACGAAGGGCCGACGCCCGAGAAGCGGGCGATCCTGCAGGCCTACCTGCGGGGTCTCGGTCTCGGGCTGTCGATCGGCGACGATCCCCGGCCGGCCGAGTTCCAGGCGGTGGCGCAGGCCACCAAGGAGCGTCCCGACGCACAGCAGATCCATTCGATGCTGCTGCGCTCGATGCAGCAGGCGATCTACACGCCGATCAACAGCGGCCACTTCGGCCTCGCCTATCCCGCCTACACGCACTTCACCAGCCCGATCCGCCGCTATCCCGACCTGCTGGTGCATCGCGTGATCAAGGCGGTACTGGCAGGGCGCAAGTACCACCTGCAGGTCACCGAGCTGGCGACCTCGGCGGTGCACACGCGCAAGCTGCGGCCCACGGCGGCGTCGATGGCGCAGGCCAAGTCGCAGGTCAAGCTGACGGCCGAGGCCCAGGCCTGGGAGGCCGCCGGCGCGCACTGCAGCGCCAACGAGCGCCGCGCCGACGAGGCCTCGCGCGACGTCGAGGCCTGGCTCAAGTGCAAGTTCATGCGCGAGCACCTCGGCGAAGAGTACGCCGGGACGGTCAGCGCCGCGACCAGCTTCGGCCTGTTCGTGACGCTCGACGATCTGTACGTCGAAGGCCTGGTCCACATCACCGAGCTGGGCGGCGAGTACTTCCGCTTCGACGAGGTCCGCCAGGAACTGCGCGGCGAACGCAGCGGCGTGCGCTACGCGATCGGCACCCGGGTGCGGGTGCAGGTCAGCCGCGTCGACCTCGACGGTCGCAAGATCGACTTCCGCCTGGTGCACGACACCGGCCCGGCGCTGCGCGGCGCGCGCGACAAGGCGACGACGGCGGTCGAGGAGCTGAAGGCGGCCAAGGAAGCCGATCGGGGGCACAAGCGCGCGACCAAGAAGGTGGCCGGCAAGGCCGCCGGCGGTCGTGCTCGCAAGACGCCGGCCACCGAAGCGGCTCGCAAGACACGGCGCACGCGCCGTTAGGCGCGCAGCGCGCGCAGGCGGTCGATCAGCCGGCTGGCTTCCAGCGGGCCGAGGACCGGGCCGTCTGCATCCACGGTGCCGGCCGCGAGCCCGTGGGTGTAGGCGCCCAGCGCCGCCGCATCCTCGGCACCGAATCCTTGGGCCCAAAGGCCGGCGATCCAGCCGGCCAGCACATCGCCGGTCCCCGCGGTGGCGAGCGCGGCGTTGCCGCTTGCGTTGATCCGGGGCCGATGGCCGGGCGAGGAGATGATGCTGCCGGAGCCCTTGAGCACCACCGTGGCCGACAGCCGCTCGGCCAGGGTCTGGGCGGCAGCCCGCCGATCGGCCTGGACCTCCAACCGGTCGATGCCGAGCAGGCGGGCGGCCTCGAGCGGATGGGGGGTCACCACGGTCGAGCGGCCCCGGCTGGCGCGGGTCGTCACCGCCTGGGCCAGCGGCGGGTCCGCAGCGAGGGCATTCAAGGCATCCGCATCCAGCAGCAGCCGCCCCGCGCGCGAGATCAGCACGGGCAGCCATTCGCGCACGACCTCGCCGCCGCCACAGCCGACGACGACGGTCGCCGTTTCCAGGGGGACGTCGCGATCGTGCAGCACGCTGGCAGGCCGGTGCATGAGCTCGGGTTGCAGCAGGTCGAGTCGAGGCGCGGCAGGGTCGAGAGGCAGCAGCAGCACCCGGCCGGCGCCGGCCGCCGAGGCGGCCCGCGCCGCCAGCAGCGCCGCACCGGCCATGCCGGCCGCGCCGCCGACGATCCAGGCATCGCCGTGCGTGCCCTTGTGGCTGGCATGCCGGCGCGGCGGCCAGCCGATCGGCGGCGCGGCGACCAGCGTGGCCGCAGCGGTCTCGGGGTCGGCGTGGATGCCGAGATCGTCGAACCAGAGGTCGCCGGCGTGGTCGCGGCCGGCGGCGGTGAACAGGCCAGGCTTGAGCGTCAGCAGCGCCAGGGTCCAGCGCGCGACGACGCAAGGGTCGAACGCCTGGCCGTGGTCTGCCTCCAGGCCCGAGGGCAGGTCGACGGCCAGCACGGGGGCCGCCCCGGCGTTCAGGCTCGCGATGCCGAGCGCGGCCCGACCCTGCGGCGGACGCGCCAGGCCCAGTCCGAACAGCGCATCGATCGCCAGGTCGTCGCCGCGCAGCGCTTCGGGCGGAGTGGGCGAGTGGTCGATCGTCACGCCGGCCTCGCG
>CAZUUU010000065.1:0-15027 GCA_964622685.1 uncultured Methylibium sp. | reverse complement strand
CTTCAGCCTGATGGAGAAGTTCGCGGGCTACGGCTTCAACAAGTCGCATGCCGCGGCCTATGCGCTGCTGGCCTATCACACGGCCTGGGCCAAGGTGCATTACCCGGCCGAGTTCACCGCGGCCAACATGAGCGTGTCGATCGACGACACCGACAAGCTCAAGATCTTCCACGACGACGCGGTCGCCAACCTGGGCATCGTGTTCGAGGCGCCGGACGTCAACCGCGGCGGCTACCGCTTCGAGCCGGTCGGCGAGCGCACGGTGCGCTACGGCCTGGGCGCGATCAAGGGCACGGGGCAGGGCGCGATCGAGGCCATCGTCGAGGCGCGCGAGGCCGGTGGAGCGTTCAAGAGCCTGTTCGACCTGTGCGCGCGCGTCGACCGCACGCGCGTCAACAAGCGCGTCGTCGAGGCGCTGATCAAGGGCGGCGCCTTCGATGCGCTGGAAGCCGACCGCGCGGTGCTGATGGCCAGCGTGCCGCTGGCCTTCGACTACGCCGACACGCAGGCGGCCCACGCCGACCAGGGCGGGCTGTTCGACAGCGGCGACTCGCATGCCGCGTCGACCCACGAGCCGGACCTGGTCGCGGCCACGCCCTGGAGCATCCGCGAGCGGCTGGCGCAGGAGAAGCAGGCGCTGGGCTTCTACCTGTCGGGTCACCTCTTCGACGAGTGCGCGGCCGAGGTGCGGCAGTTCGCCAAGCGTCGCATCGCCGACCTGCTGGACTCGCGCGAGCCGCAGCTGCTGGCCGGCATCGTCAGCGACCTGCGCGTGGTCAACGGCCAGCGCGGCCGCGTCGCGATCTTCAAGCTAGACGACAAGAGCGAGGCGATCGAGGCGGTCGCCAACGAGGACCTGCTCAACGCGCACCGCGACCTGCTGGCCGAGGACGAGCTGATCGTCGTGCAGGGCAAGGTGCAGCCGGACCGCTTCTCGGGCGGGCTGCGGCTCAACGTCAACCAGGTCTGGGACCTGGCCGGTGCGCGCTGCCGCTTCGGGCGCTACCTGCGCGTGGCGGTCAACGGCAGCACGCCGCCGGTCGGCGAGCTGCTGCGGGCCTTCCCGCCACGCCACGTGCAGACCGAGCAGGGCGAGCTGACACAGGGCCTGCCGGTGCGCCTGGTGCTGCAGCGCCCTGGCGTGCAGGGCGAACTGGATCTCGGCGAGGACGGCCGCTTCTTCCCGACCGACGCCGCGCTGTCGCGCTGGAAGGCCAGCGCGCACGGCCAGGCGACCGTGGTCTACGAGTGAGCTGGCGCCCACCCGGCTGAAAGGTCTTGTCACAGGCGCCGGTCGGCGCGGTGCGAGCATCCTGCGTTGGAACTGTCATGCCTATTCCGAGGAGTCACGAATGAAGCGCCTGATCCTGAGCACCCTGCTGGCCGTCGCGGCCAGTGCCCCCGCCCTGGCGGCCGATGTCGGCGTCTCGGTGAGCATCGGCCAGCCGGGCTTCTACGGCCGCATCGACATCGGCAACTATCCGCAGCCGGCGGTCATCTATCCGCAGCCGGTGGTGATCGCGCCGGCGCCGTATGCGGTGGTGCAGCAACCGATCTACCTGCGCGTGCCGCCGGGCCATGCCAAGAACTGGGGCAAGCACTGCGGCCGCTACAACGCCTGCGGCCAGCGCGTCTATTTCGTGCAGGACGGCTGGTACAACGACGTGTATGCGCCTCGTTACCGCGAGGAGCATCGGCACGACCATGACGACGACCATCGCGGCAAGGGCAAGGGTAAGTACAAGGACAAGGGTCACGGCAAGCACGGCCGCGACGACTGAGGCCCGCGGCGCGGGACAGCGCGTCCGCGACCTGCCAATTCCGACCTTCGTTCCACCCGGGGCCGCGACTATGCTGGCCCCGTGACACCGACCACGGGCCTTGTCCTGACCGGTGGCGGCGCTCGTGCCGCCTACCAGGTGGGCGTGCTGTCGGCGCTGAGCCGGCTGCGGCGCCAGGCCGGCGTGCGCGAGGGCAACCCCTTCCCCGTGATCGCCGGCACCTCGGCCGGCGCGATCAACGCGGCAGCGCTGGCCTGCGGTGCCGACGATTTCGACCGCGCGGTGAAGCTGCTGCTGCGCGTCTGGCGCAACTTCGAGGCCGGGCAGGTCTACCGCGCCGACGCCTTCGGCGTGATCCGCACCGGCGCGCGCTGGCTGACGCTGTTCACCGCCGGCTGGGCGCTGGCGCGCTGGCGCCGCGCGCGGCCGCGCTCGCTGCTCGACAACGCGCCGCTCGAGGAACTGCTGCGCCAGCTGCTGCCGCTGGAGCGCGTGCCGGAGCTGATCGACGGCGGTGCGCTCAAGGGCCTGGCGATCAGCGCCTCGAGCTACAGCGCCGGCGAACACGTGACCTTCTACGACGCACCGCTCGAGCTGCCGCCGTGGACGCGCTCGCAGCGCGTCGCCACGCGGGCCCGGCTGGAGCTGGCGCACCTGATGGCTTCGTCGGCCATCCCCTTCATCTTTCCGGCGGTGCCGCTGCTGCGCGACGGCGAGCCCGAGTACTTCGGCGACGGCTCGATGCGCCAGGCCGCGCCGATCTCGCCGGCCGTGCACCTGGGCGCCGAGCGCATCCTCGTGATCGGCGCCGGGCGCCTGCACGAGCCCGCCGGCGCACGCCAGGCGGCGACCGGCTATCCGAGCCTCGCGCAGATCGCCGGCCACGCGCTGTCGAACATCTTTCTCGACGCGCTGGCGGTGGACATCGAGCGGCTGCAGCGCATCAACCACACGCTGTCGCTGCTGAGCGCCGAGCAGCGCGCCCGCACCAGCCTGCGGCCGATCGAGCTGCTGGTGATCGCGCCGAGCCAGCGTCTCGACGACATCGCCGCGCGCCACCTGCATGCGCTGCCGACGCCGGTGCGCGCGATGCTGCGCTCGGTGGGCGTCAGCGACGTCGCGCAGGACACGCGCCGCGGCGCGACGCTGGCGAGTTATCTGCTCTTCGAGGCGCCCTACACGCGCGAGCTGATCGCACTGGGCGAGGCCGACACGATGGCGCGGCGCGACGACGTTCTGAGGTTCTTCGGCTGGGCCGGCGATGCCGAGGCGGCCGACCCGCCGCCGCAGCTCAGCGACTGGGCGCCTGGGCCTTGACCATGGCCTCGTAGGCCTTGCCGTTGACGGTGAGGCCGGCGGCCGAGAAGCGGGCCGCGTTGCCGGCCCCGACGCCGGGCACGCGGTCGATCAGGTCGGCCCAGTCCTTGAACGCGCCGCTGCTGCGTTCCTTCATCAGCTTGGTCGACAGGCCGGGGCCGATGCCCTTGACGCCCTCCAGCGCGGCTTGGTCCGCACGGTTGACGTCGATGGCCGCGGCCAGGGTGCAGGACAGGGCGAGCAGCGCGCCCACGATGAGCTTGACCATGGTGATCCTCCTTGAGTGGTCGTCGCCCCGGATGAGGCGACGGATTCACTCTAGAGGCGCGAGGTCGCGGCCGCGACCTGCCTGCGGGGGACGCTGCGGAGACGTCCCCCGGCGGAGGGCCCGCCCGAGCGCGGACTACGCCGCCTGCGCGGCGAGCCAGCGCACGTAGCGATCGACGCCGCTCGCCACGTCGGCGAAGGTCGCGTCACAGCCGGTGGCGCGCAGCGCCGCCAGGTCGGCCTGCGTGTGGCACTGGTACTTGCCGACGAGTGCCTCGGGGAAGGGGATGTACTGCACCAGGCCGCGCGCCACCTGCTCGGCCAGCGTCAGCGGCGGCTCGCCTGCGAGCGCGCGGCAGGCGTTGACCGTGGCGTGCGCCACGTCGTTGAAGGGCTGGGCCCGGCCGCTGCCGAGGTTGAAGATGCCGCTGGCCAGCGGGTGCTGCAGGAACCACAGGTTGACCGCCACCACGTCGTCGACCCAGACGAAGTCGCGCTCCTGCTCGCCGGCCGCGTAGCCGCCGTAGTCGCCGAACAGCTTGACCGTGCCGTGCTCGCGGAACTGGTTGAAGTGGTGGAAGGCCACCGAGGCCATGCGGCCCTTGTGACCCTCGCGCGGCCCGTAGACATTGAAGTAGCGGAAGCCCGCGACCTGCGAGCGCGCCGCGGGCAGGCGGCGCCGCACCACCTGGTCGAACAGCAGCTTGGAGTAGCCGTAGACGTTGAGCGGCTTCTCGTTGGCCGGCTCCTCGCGGAAGGCGCTGCTGCCGCCGTAGGTGGCGGCCGACGACGCGTACAGCAGCCGCGTGCCCGTGGCCAGGCAGGCCTCGAGCAGGTCCTTGGACGCGCGGTAGTTGGTGTCGAGCATGTAGCGCCCGTCGTGCTCCATCGTGTCGGAGCAGGCACCCTGGTGGAAGACGACGTCGACCTTGCCGAAGTCGCCGCGCGCGAAGCGCTCGTAGAACGCGGTCTTGTCGAAGTAGTCGGCGATGCGCGCGTCGACCAGGTTCCTGAACTTGGCGCCCTGGGTCAGGTTGTCGACCGCGATGATGTCGTCGATGCCGAGCCGGTTGAGCCCCAGCACCAGGTTGCTGCCGATCATGCCGGCCGCGCCGGTCACCACGACCTTCATGATGCGAACAGCTCCGCGTAGCTGACGCTCGCCGTACCGGCCTTGCCCACGACGATGCTGCCGGCGCGGTTGGCGATGGGCATGGCCTCGCGCGGCGTCAGGCCGCAGGCCAGCAGCGCGGCCATCGCGGCGATCACGGTGTCGCCGGCGCCAGTGACGTCGAAGACCTCGCGCGCCTCGGCCGGCACGCTGGCGTCGCCGGCGGCGTCGAAGATCGTCATGCCTTCCTCGCTGCGCGTCAGCAGCAGCGCCTGCAGGCCGAGTTCGGTGCGCAGGGCCTGGGCGCGCTCGCGCAGCTGGGTCTCGCTGCTCCAGGGGCCGATGACCTGCGCCAGCTCCGCGCGGTTGGGCGTGATCACGTCGGCGCCGGCGTAGCGCTGCCAGGAACTGCCCTTGGGGTCGACCAGCACCGGCCTCCCGGCCTGGCGTGCCAGTTCGATCATGCGCGGGATGTGCGTCAGCCCGCCCTTGCCGTAGTCGGAGAACAGCAGCGCATCCTGGTCGGGCAGCGCACGCTCGAAGTCGGCCAGCATCGCCGACAGGATCTCGTGGTCGGGCTGGTTCTCGAAGTCGACGCGGATCAGCTGCTGCGAGCGCCCGATGACGCGCAGCTTGACGATGGTGAAGAGCTGCGGGTCGCTGCCCAGCAGCGTGGTGATGCCATCGCGTTCCAGCAGTGCGCGGATCTTGCGCGCCGGCTCGTCGTCGCCGACCACCGTGAGCAGCGTGGTCCGGGCTCCCAGTGCGCGCACGTTGACGGCCACGTTGCCGGCGCCGCCGAGGCATTCCTCCTCTCGGCTGAAGCGCACCACCGGCACCGGTGCCTCGGGCGAGATGCGGTCCACGGCGCCGAACCAGTAACGGTCGAGCATCGCGTCGCCGACCACCAGCACGCGGGCGGCGGCGATGCGTTGCTTGCTGAGTCTCGGATCGGTCACTGGTCCTCCAGTCGCGTCGGTGGGTAGCTGTCCCAGGTGTGGCAGCCCGGGCATTGCCAGAAGTAGTTCTGGGCCTCGAAGCCGCACGCGGCGCAACGATAGCGCTGCTGGGGCCGGGCTGCTGCGGCCGCCAGCCGCTGCAGCTGCTCGGCGTCGCCGGCCGACGGCAGCTGGCCCTGGGCGAGCTGTTCCTTCAGCAGGGCCGCGGCCCCGGACAGCGAGGCGTGGTCGTGCAGGTGCTGGCGCAGGCGGGCGTGGCGCGCCGCGGCATCCGGATCGAGCTTGAGCAGCGCCTGCACGAGGTCGAGGCTGGGCAGGCGCTCGTAGGCGGTCTGCAGCTGCGCCCGCGCGGCTGGCTCGTCGTGGCAGGCCAGCGCGCTGGCCGCGTAGTCCTGCGCGATCAGGGCGAAGGCGGCCGGCTGCGCGGCCAGCAGCTCGTCCCAGACGGCCAGGGCCTCGCGGTGCCGGCCGGCCTGGGCGTGGCGCTGGCCGGCGATGACGCGCGGTCGCGGCGCCTGCGGGGCGGCCTCGCGGGCCCTGCGCAGGGCCTCGTCGGCGTCGTCGGGTCGACGCAGGGCGTCGGCCTCGAGGGCGATCTCGCAGCCGTAGTGGGCGATGCGGCCGGCGAAGGAGCCGGCGCCGGCCGCCTCGAGCTTGCGGGCGGTGTCGATGGCGGCGTGCCAGTCGCGCGAACGCTCGTGCAGCGTCAGCAGCTCGAGCCGCGCATCGGTGGCGAAGCTGCTGCCCTCGAGCGCGCGAAAAGCCTCCTCGGCGCGGTCGAACAGGCCGGCCTTCACGTAGTCCTGGGCCAGCGCGTGCTGCGCGCGCTCGCGCTCGGTGGCCGACAGGTCGCCGCGGCCCAGCAGGTGCTGGTGCACGCGCACCGCGCGCTCGTACTCGCCGCGGCGGCGGAACAGGTTGCCCAGCGCGAAGTGCAGGTCCGAGGTGCCGGGGTCGTGCTGCACGGCCTCGATGAAGGCGTCGATGGCCTTGTCCTGCTGTTCGTTGAGCAGCAGGTTCAGTCCCTTGTAGTAGGCCTTGGGCGACTCCTGCTGTTCGCGCTTCCACTGCTTGACGTCGAAGCGCGACGCCAGCCAACCGAGCGCGAACGCCACCATCAGCCCGAGCAGGGCCAGCGGCAGCGTCGTCTGCAGGTCAAAGTCCATCGCGCGGCGGATGCTCCGGGATGGCGGGATCGGCCTCGCGCGCGGCGTCGACGTCGAGCATCGTCGTCGCGGTGTCGGGGCGGGCGCTGCGCTGCTGCTGCGCGACGCGCTTGTGCTTCCACCAGCTGGGCAGCATCGCGAGGATGCCGAGCGCACAGCCGATGCCGAAGGCGCCGAGCACGATGAACACCATCGGGGCGCGCCACTCCTGGCCGAAGAAGCCCTTCAGCGCCGCGTCATGCTGGTTGTTCAGCGCGAAGGCGAACAGCGCGACGAAGACGACGACTCGCAGGAGCCAGGTGAGGGCACGCATCGCCGGCGATTCTAGGCGGCCGGCCGTGCCGGAACGTGCGGGAAGGCGGCGGCGCGTCGCAGGGATCAGGCGTCGCCCGTGGCGGGCGGCTGGGTGCCGGCCTCGAGGGCGGCGGTGCGGGCGTCGACGGCTTCGCGCAGGGCCTTGCCCGGCTTGAAGTGCGGCACCAGTTTCTCGGGGATCGCGACCTGCTCGCCCGAGCGCGGATTGCGCCCCATGCGCGGCGGACGCCGGTTGATCGAGAAACTGCCGAAGCCGCGGATCTCGATGCGGTGGCCGCGCGCGAGCGCGTCGCTCATCGCGTCGAGGATGGTCTTGACGGCGAACTCGGTGTCGCGATGCGTCAGCTGGCTGAATCGCTCACCGAGCAGGGCGACGAGATCGGAGCGGGTCATGGGCGGGTCGAAAAGAACCGGGGCGGCAAGGGCCGCCCCGGCTCATGGCGTCGTCAGTTCTTGTCCAACTTGGCCTTGAGCAGCGCGCCCAGGCTGGTCGTGCCGGCGTTCTCGCGCTCGGACGACTGCTGCAGGCGCTGCATCGCTTCCTGGTTGTCGACGTTGTCCTTGGCCTTGATCGACAGCTGGATCGAACGCGTCTTGCGGTCCACGTTGATGATCAGCGCGGTGACCTCGTCGCCTTCCTTCAGCACGTTGCGGGCGTCCTCGACGCGGTCGCGAGAGATCTCGCTGGCGCGCAGGTAGCCGGTCACGTCGTCGGACAGCTGGATCTCGGCACCGCGCGGGTCGACGGTCTTGACCTTGCCCGTGACCGTGGCGCCGCGATCGTTGAGCGTCGTGTAGGTCGCGAACGGATCGCCGTCGAGCTGCTTGATGCCCAGCGAGATGCGCTCGCGCTCGACGTCGATCGCCAGCACGATGGCCTCGACCTCCTGGCCCTTCTTGTAGTTGCGCACGGCGGTCTCGCCGGCCTCGTGCCAGGACAGGTCCGACAGGTGCACCAGGCCGTCGATGCCGGCCGCCAGGCCGACGAACACGCCGAAGTCGGTGATCGACTTGACCGGGCCCTTGAGCTTGTCGCCGCGCTTGTGGTTCTGCGCGAATTCGTCCCAGGGGTTGGCCTTGCACTGCTTCATGCCCAGCGAGATGCGACGCTTGTCCTCGTCGATCTCGAGCACCATGACCTCGACTTCCTCGCCCAGCGTGACGAGCTTGCTCGGCGCGATGTTCTTGTTGGTCCAGTCCATCTCCGAGACGTGCACCAGGCCTTCGATGCCCGGCTCGATCTCGACGAAGGCGCCGTAGTCGGCGATGTTGGTGACCTTGCCGAACAGGCGCGTGCCGGTGGGGTAGCGGCGCGAGACGCCGACCCAGGGGTCGTCGCCCATCTGCTTGAGGCCGAGGGAGACCCGGTTCTTCTCGGCGTCGAACTTCAGCACCTTGGCCGTCAGTTCCTGGCCGACCGTGACCACCTCGCTCGGGTGGCGCACGCGGCGCCAGGCCATGTCGGTGATGTGCAGCAGGCCGTCGATGCCGCCGAGGTCGACGAAGGCGCCGTACTCGGTGATGTTCTTGACCACGCCGTTGACGAAGGCGCCTTCGCGCAGCGTGCCCAGCAGCTTGGCGCGTTCCTCGCCCATCGAAGCCTCGACGACGGCGCGGCGCGACAACACGACGTTGTTGCGCTTGCGGTCGAGCTTGATGACCTTGAACTCCATGGTCTTGCCTTCGAACGGCGCCATGTCCTTGACCGGGCGCGTGTCGAGCAGCGAGCCGGGCAGGAAGGCACGGATGCCGTTGACCAGCACGGTGAGGCCGCCCTTGACCTTGCCGTTGACGGTGCCGGTGACGAAGTCGCCGGACTCGAGCGAGGTCTCCAGCGACATCCAGGACGCGAGGCGCTTGGCCTTGTCGCGCGACAGGATGGTGTCGCCGTAGCCGTTCTCGATGGCGTCGATCGCGACCGAGACGAAGTCGCCGACCTGGACCTCGAGGCCGCCGGTGTCGTTCTTGAACTCGTCGATCGGCACGTAGGCTTCGCTCTTGAGGCCGGCGTTGACGACGACGAAGTTGTGCTCGATGCGGACCACTTCGGCGGTGATGACCTCGCCGGCGCGCATGTCGGAGCGCTTCAGCGACTCCTCGAACAGGGCGGCGAAGGATTCCATGCCTTGCATGCCTTCCGACGAGGCAGCTGCGGTTTGACTCATTGGGTTTTCCTGATGCCGGCGGACCGGCGCTTGCCACTCGCGTGGCGGTGAAGTTGAGACACCCGACGCCTCGGCGTGCCTGCGGCACTGAGGGGAAGCGTCGGACCCGGGTCGCCCGTCAGCTTGCGCTAGGTGCGCGAACCGAAAGGCTGCACCGATTCCCACCAATCCAGCACCTGCTCGACCGAGGCTTCGATCGAGAGCGCCGAGTTGTCGAGCAACCGGGCCTCTGCGGCAGGCTTCAAGGGCGCGATGCGGCGATTCTGGTCGCGCGCGTCACGCGCTTCGAGGTCTGCACAGAGGTCGTGGATGTTAGTCGGAATTCCCTTTGAAATCAACTGCTTATGCCGGCGCTCCGCACGGGTCGCGGCGCTGGCCGTGAGGAACACCTTGAGCGCGGCGTCCGGGAAGATCACCGTGCCCATGTCGCGGCCGTCGGCGACCAGGCCCGGCAGCCGGCGAAAGCCCAGTTGCAGCTCGACCAGGGCCTGGCGGACCGCCGGCAGGGCGGCGATCTGCGAGGCGCGGTTGCCGACGTCCTCGCGCCGCAGCGTGTCGGTCACGTCCTCGCCGGCCAGCAGCGCGCGCTGGTTCTCGAAGCGCAGCGGCAGCGAGCGGGCGAGAGCCGCGGTCCCGGCCTCGTCGTCCGGCGCCAGGCCGGCGCGCAGCGCGGCCACGGCGGTGGCGCGGTAGAGCGCGCCGGAGTCGAGGTGGTGGTAGCCCAGCCGGTCTGCCAGCGCGCTGCCCAGCGTGCCCTTGCCCGACGCGGTCGGGCCGTCGACCGTCAGGACCGGGATGCCGGGCGGGGTGGCCCGCGCGATGCCGAACAGCGCGTCGAAGTAGCCGGGGAAGGTCTTGCCGACGCAGCGCGGATCCAGAATGCGCACCGGCACGGCGCCGCTGGCGAGCGGGTTGAACGCGGCCAGCGAGGCGCACATCGCCATGCGATGGTCGTCGTAGGTGTGGATCGCGGCGGCACGCCACACAGGCGGTGGCGTGACCTCGATGAAGTCCGCGCCTTCGACGACGGCGGCGCCGAACTTGCGCAGCTCGGTGGCCATCGCGGCGATGCGGTCGGTCTCCTTGACGCGCCAGCTGGCGATGTTGGTCAGTCGCGACGGACCGTCGGCGTAGAGCGCCATCACGGCCAGCGTCATCGCGGCGTCCGGGATGTGGTTGCAGTCCAGCGCGATGGCGCGCAAGGGCCAGGCGCCGCGCTTCACGACCAGGGCATTGGCCTCCTCGCGCACTTCCGCGCCCATGGCGCGCGCTGCCTCGACGAAGCGGATGTCGCCCTGGATCGAAGCGCGGCCCACGCCCTCGATCCGCAAGCCGTCGCCGGTGGCGGCGATCGCCGCCGCGGCGATGAAGTAGGAGGCCGAGGACGCATCCCCCTCGACGTGAAGCTCGCCCGGCGAGCGGTAGGCCGAGCCCCGTGGGATCGTGAAGCGCTGCCAGCCGTCGCGGTGCACCGCGATGCCGAAGCGCGCCAGCAGCGCCAGCGTGATCTCGATGTAGGGCTTGGAGATCAGCTCGCCCTCGACCTCGACGACGAGTTCGCGCGCGTCGGCCACCAGGGGCAGCGCCATCAGCAGCGCGGTGAGGAACTGGCTGGAGACATCGCCGCGCACGCGGATCGGCGCATCGAGCTTCAGCGTGCCGCCATCCAGGCGCAGCGGTGGGTAGCCTTCCTGCGCCAGGCAATCGATGCGGCAGCCCAGCGGGCGCAGCGCGTCGACCAGGTCACCGATCGGCCGCTCGTGCATGCGCGGCACGCCGGACAGCTCGAAGCGTCCGCCCTGCGTCGCCGACAGCAGGGCGAGGGCGGCGGCCAGCGGCCGCATCGCCGTGCCGGCGTTGCCGAGGAACAGCCGGGCCTCGCGCACCCGCAGGCGACCGCCGAGCCCGGTGACGAGCAGGGCGTCTTCGTCGGTGGCGATCCCGCAGCCGAGCGTGCGCAGGGCGTCCAGCATCACGCGCGTGTCGTCGGAGTCGAGCAGGTCGTGGATGCGCGTCGTGCCGACGCTCAGCCCGGCCAGCAGCAGCACGCGGTTGGAGATGCTCTTCGAGCCCGGCAGTCGCACCGTGCCGGCCACCCCGACCAGCGGCGGGATATCGAGGAAGGCGGGGTGGCTCATGAGTCCAGGCACAGCGCCGGGCAGCGCCGTGAACGACGCCTCAAGCCCAGCAGCCGCCGCGGATCCGGCTCCGCCGGGCCGCCAGCGGCGCCCCCTGGGGGGAGCGGCGAAGCCGCAACGGGGGGGTCGTCATTTCCGGGGGCTGCTCATCTGCCAGCCGGCACGCATCTCCGAGGCGCTGCGGATCAGGTCCTCGAGCGCCTCGTGGTTGCCGAGCTTCATCACGTGCTCGAGCGCGTCGAGCGTGTGCCGGAAGCGCTGCGACTGCTTGAGGATCTCCTCGCGGTTGCTCATCAGCACGTCGCGCCACATCACCGGGTCGCTGGCGGCGATGCGGGTGAAGTCCCGGAAGCCCGGGCCCGCGAGCGACAGGAAGTCCTTGCCGGCCGGCTGCTTGGCCACCGACGAGAAGTAGGCGAAGGCCAGCAGGTGCGGCAGGTGGCTGACGGCGGCGAAGGCGGCGTCGTGGTTCTCCGGGCTCATCTTGAGCACCTGCGAGCCGATGGCGGCCCAGACGTCGGTGGCCTTCTGCACCAGCTCGGGCCGGGTCTGCGCCAGCGGCGTCAGGATCACCTGGCGGCCGGCGTAGAGCTGGGCGTCGGCGTGGTCGATGCCGGCGGTCTCCTTGCCGGTGATGGGGTGGGCCGGCACGAAGCAGCTGACCTTGTCCTTCAGCACGCGGCGCGCGGCATCGACAACATCGCGCTTGGTCGAGCCGACGTCCATGATCATCAGGCCGGGCTCGACCAGGTGGCGGATCGCCTTGAGCGACGCCTCGGTGGCCGCCACCGGGACGGCCAGCAGCACGAGGTCGGACCCCGACACGGCGAGCAGCGCCGATTCGGCGGCGATGTCGATCACGCCGAGCCGCTTGGCCTTCTCGGTGGTGGACGGCGACTTGCTGTAGCCGACGACCTTCTTGACCAACCCGGCGCGCTTGAGCGCCAGCGCGAACGAGCCGCCCATCAGGCCGCAACCGATCACGCCGAGTTGGTTGAACATGGGCCGGACTTCCTGGATTCAGTGCGCGTCGAGCGGGTAGGTGCCCAGCACCTTGAAGAAGGAGCACACGGCGCGCAGGCCCGCCATCGCCGCCGCGACCTGCGGCTGGTCGGGATGGCCCTGCAGGTCGACGTAGAAGTAGTACTCCCACTGGTCGGCGCTGCGAGCCGGGCGCGACTCGAAGCGCGTCATCGAGACCCCATGCTCCTTCAGCGGCACCAGCATGTCGTGCACCGCGCCCGGCCGGTTGTTCACCGAGACGACGAGGCTGGTGCAGTCGTGGCCCGAGGCCTTGGGCGCGGGGTGGCGCTCGGGGTGGGTGACGATCGCGAAGCGCGTGCGGTTGTGCGGGTCGTCCTGGATGGCCGGGGCGACGACGTGCAGGCCGAACTCGCTGCCGGCGCGTTCGCTGGCGACCGCGGCCAGGCTGGCGTCCAGCGAGGCCAGGCGCGCGCCCTCGGCATTGCTGGACACCGGGCGGCGCTCGATGTCGGGGAGGTGGTAGCTGAGCCAGCCATGGCATTGCGCCAGCGCCTGCGGGTGCGCGCAGACCGCCTGGATGTCGGCGAGCGAGTTCTCCAGCCGCAGCAGGTTGTGGCGCACGAACAGGCTGGTCTCGCCGATCAGGAACAGCGGCGTCGTCAGCAGCAGGTCGAGCGAACGCGCGACCACGCCTTCGGTCGAGTTCTCGACCGGCACCACGCCGAAGTCCGCAGCGCCGGCGGTGGTGGTGCGGAAGACCTCGTCGATGCTGGCGCAGGGCACGCGCACGATCGAGCTGCCGAAGTAGCCCAGCGCCGCGAGCTCGCTGAAGGTGCCGGCCGGCCCGAGGTAGGCGACGCGGGTCGGCGTCTCGAGCGCCCGGCAGGCGGACATGATCTCGCGCCAGATCGGCGCCACGCTGTCGGCCTGCAGCGGACCGGGGTTCGCGGCCTTCATGCCGTCGATCACCTGGGCTTCGCGCTCGGGACGGAACACGACCGAGCCTTCGCGCTTCTTGATCGTGCCGACCTCCTGGGCCAGCGACGCGCGGCGATTCAGCAGCGCCAGCAGCTCGCGATCGACCGCGTCGATCTGCTGGCGCAGGGCCAGCAGGGCCGGGTCGGCAGTGGTCTTGGAGGCGGAGGAATCAGCCATGGCGTGCGACAAATTCTCGCATGTAGCCCACCAGCGCCTCGACGCCCGCGAGCGGCATGGCGTTGTAGATCGAGGCCCTCAGGCCGCCGACGCTCTTGTGCCCCTTGAGCTGGAGCAGGCCGCGCTCGGCGGCGCCGGCCAGGAAGGGGGCCTGGAGGGCCTCGTCGCGCAGGAAGAAGGGCACGTTCATGCGCGAGCGGGCTTCGGCCGCCACGCGGTTGGCATAGAAGCTGTCGCTGCCGTCGATGGCGCCGTACAGCAGCGCGGCCTTCTCGATGTTGCGGCGCTCGAGCGCCCCAACGCCGCCCTGGGACGCGATCCACTCGAACACCAGGCCGGCCACGTAGATCGACCAGGTCGGCGGCGTGTTGAACATCGACCCGTTCGCAGCCACCGTCGCGTAGTCGAAGGCGCTCGGGCAGATCGGCAGAGCGCGGCCGAGCAGGTCCTCGCGCACGAACACCAGCGTCAGGCCCGAGGGCCCGATGTTCTTCTGTGCGCCGGCGTAGGCCAGGCCGATGCGCGACCAGTCGATCGCCCGTGACGCGATGTGCGAGGAGCAGTCGACCACCAGCGGTGCCTCGCTGCCGAGCGCGCGCAGGTCGGGCAGCGCGTGCATCTCGACGCCGTTGATGGTCTCGTTGCTGCAGACATGCACGTAGCTGGCATCGGCGCCGAGGCGCCACGTCGCGGCCGGCGGCAGCGTCGTGTGGTTGGCCGGGCCGTCCGCCGCATTGCTGGCGACGATGCGCGCTTCGCCGTAGCGGCGCGCTTCCTGGTGCGTCTTGATCGACCACAGGCCCGTGACGACGTGTTCGGTCACGTGGCCGGGGCGAAGGGCGACGAGGTTCATCGGCACGATCGCGTTCTCGGCGATCGCGCCGCCCTGCATGAACAGCACCTTGAAGCTCGCCGGCACCGCCAGCAGCTCGCGCAGCCTGGACTCCGCGGCAGCGAAGATCTCGCCGAACTCGCGGCCGCGATGGCTCATCTCCATGACGCCCATGCCGCTGCCGCGCCAGTCGAGCATCTCGGCGGCGGCCTGCACCAGCACCGGCTCCGGCAACGCGGCCGGGCCGGCGCCGAAGTTGTAGGCGCGGCTCACGGAAGATCGGTGCGGCCGTGCGGCCCGGCGGCACAGGCCGGGCTCATGCCGCGCCGTCCGGCGTCTCGCCGCCTGCGACCGCATCGCCGGCCGCGTCGCTGCCGGCATCGTTCTCGACGATGCGCTGCAGGCCGCTCAGCTGCGAGCCGTCATCGAGCGAGATCAGCGTGACGCCCTGGGTCGCGCGGCCGAGCTCGCGGATCTCGCTGACGCGGGTGCGGACCAGCACGCCGCGGTCGGTGATCAGCATGATCTCGTCCTCGCGGCGCACCAGCGTGGCGGCGACGACCTTGCCGTTGCGCTCGCTCTGCACGATGGCGATCATGCCCTTGCCGCCGCGCAGGTGGCGCGTGTATTCGGTGATCGAGGTGCGCTTGCCGTAGCCGTTCTCGGTGGCGGTCAGCACGCTCTGCGCCTCGTCCTCGGCCACCAGCAGGGCGATGACGGTCTGGCCGGGCTCGAGCGTCATGCCGCGCACGCCGCGCGCGGTGCGGCTGAGCGGCCGCACCTCGTTCTCGTCGAAGCGCACGGCCTTGCCGCCGTCGGAGAACAGCATCACGTCGT
>CAZUUU010000064.1:0-15103 GCA_964622685.1 uncultured Methylibium sp. | reverse complement strand
CCTTGGCCTTGAAGCGGTCGATGAAGCGCTGCAGCTGCGCCACCTTGTCCTGCTGGCGGCTGAAGGCGGCCTGCTGCTGGCTCAGGCGTTCGGCGCGCATCATCTCGAAGGCGCTGTAGTTGCCGCCGTAGCGCGTGAGCTGCGTCTCCTCGAGGTGAACCGTGACCTGGGTGATCGCGTCGAGGAACTCGCGGTCGTGGCTGATGACGAGCATCGTGCCCTCGTAGCGTTGCAGCCAGGCCTCCAGCCAGACCAGCGCGTCGAGGTCGAGGTGGTTGGTCGGCTCGTCCAGCAGCAGCAGGTCGCTCGGGCACATCAGCGCGCGCGCCAGCTGCAGGCGCATGCGCCAGCCGCCCGAGAAGCTGTTGACCGGCGCATCGAGCTGCGCGCTCCTGAAGCCCAGGCCGAGCATCAGCGCCTGCGCGCGCGGCCGGGCGTCGTAGGCACCGGCCTCGGCGAGATGCGAATGGGCGTCGCCGATGGCGTGGCCGTCGCCGCTGGCTTCGGCCGCGGCCAGCGCCGCCTGGGCCTCCATCAGGCGCGAGTCGCCCTCGAGCACGAAGTCGGTCGCCGGATCGGCGGTTTCGGGCATGTGCTGGGCGACCTCGGCCAGGCGCCAGCGCGGTGGCATCGAGAAGTCGCCCGCGTCGGCCTGGAGCCGGCCGGTCAGCAGGGCGAACAGCGAGGACTTGCCGGCGCCGTTGCGGCCGACGAGGCCGATCTTCTCGCCGGGGTTCAGCGTGAGGTCGGCGCCCTGCAGCACGATCTTGGGGCCGCGGCGCAGGACGAGGTTCTGGAGTCGGATCATCGGAGGCGGCTTTCGGGGGGCGCAAGCATACCGGGACGGCAGGTCCGCGAACGACCTGCGACAGACATCACGCTCGGCTTGCGAACCCGGGCGCCGGGGCGGGTCGGCGGACCCTATGCTGGGAACCGCGGTCGACACCCCCGATCTTTCTGCCATGAAGCGCTGGCTGCCCCTCCTCGGTCATCACCTGCGGCTCGAACGCCGCGGCATCAATGTGCACGTGGTCCTGCAGGACCCGGCCAGCCCGGTCGAGCCGCCAGCGCCGCCGCCCAGGCCGCCCTCGCGCGCGGTGCGCGGCCTCGACGAGGCCCGCGTCGACCTGATCGGGAGCCAGCTGCGTGCCTTGCTGAAGCGCCACCCGCATGCACGCTCGGTGCTGCGGCACCTGGGCTATGTCGAGGCCGCGCTGCGCAAGCAGGGCGCCGGGGCCCTGGACGAGGTGCCGGTGGACGTGCTGAAGGCCGCGCTGCAGCAGCTGGAGAGCCTGGTCACCAACTGGCAGCAGGAAGGCCTGGCCGAACTGCGCTCACGGCTCGCGGTGGCCGTGGTGGAGCGGGCCGAGGAGAAGGCGGCCGCGGAGGCGGCGGCCGCTGCTCACCCGAAGACGGATGCGATGGACGTGGACGCCCGGCGCATCCACGTGGCCGAGGCCAGCGCCTCGGACTTCGAGGCCGCCCAGGCGAAGTGGGTCGCACCGGCGCCCGGGTCGCCGCCGCTCGACCCCAAGTCCTAGTCCCGGCCGAGCGCCTCGCGCGTCAGCAGCAGCACCTGGTCGGGCCCGGCGCTGGTCTCCAGCCACAGCGCCGGCAGGCGCGGGAAGGCGCGCTCGAAGTGCTCGCGCTCGTTGCCGATCTCCAGCACCAGCACGGCGTCGTCGGTCATGTGCCGCGGCGCCTCGCGCAGCAGCGCGCGGACGAAGTCCATGCCGTCCTGGCCGCCGTCGACGTTGCCGTCGAGTGCGAGGGCCGGCTCGGCGCGGTACTCGGGCGGCAGCGCCGCCATCGAGGCGGCGTTGACGTAGGGCGGGTTGCACAGGATCAGGTCGTAGGGCCCCTCCACGCGCTGCAGGCCGTCGGATCGCAGCAGGTTGATGCGCGAACCCAGCTGGTGGGCGTCGACGTTGATGCGCGCGACCGCGAGGGCGTCCTCCGACAGGTCGCTGGCATCGATGCGGAGCTCGGGCCAGGCCATCGCCGCCAGGATCGCCAGGCTGCCGTTGCCGGTGCACAGGTCCAGCAGGCGGCGGGCGGTCGGCGCGATCCAGCGGTCGATGCTGGCGTCGGCGATCAGTTCGGCGATGAAGCTGCGCGGCACGATGACGCGTTCGTCGACGTAGAAGGCCACGCCCTGCAGCCAGGCCTGCTGGGTCAGGTAGGCGGCCGGCAGGCGGCTGCGGATGCGGCGATCGATCAGCGCATCGACCACCAGCCGTTCGCTGGCCGTCACCGGGCGCCCGGCCTCGTCGTGCAGCGCGTCCAGCGGCAGGTCCAGGGCCCATTGCACCAGCCAGGCCGCCTCGTCGTAGGCATTGGTCGTGCCGTGGCCGAAGACGACGCCCGCGTCCGCCAGCCGCTCGGCCTGTGCCTGCACGAGGTCGAGCAGGGTCATGCGATCAGCCGGTCGAGCACGCCGCGGTAGATCGCCTTCAGCGGCTCGATGTCGGCGACCGCCACGTGCTCGTCGATCTGGTGGATGCTGGCGTTGACCGGACCGCACTCGACGACCTGCGGGCAGATCGCGGCGATGAAGCGGCCGTCCGAGGTGCCGCCGGTGGTCGACAGCTCGGTCTCGCGGCCGGTCACCTGGCGGATGGCCTCGCGCAGGGCGGCGATCAGCGAGCCCGGCCGCGTCAGGAAGGGCCGGCCGCCCAGGGTCCAGTCGATGCGGTAGCTCAGGCCGTGCCGGTCCAGCACGGCGGCCAGGCGCGACTGCAGCGACTCCGGTGTCGACTCCGTCGAGAAGCGGAAGTTGAAGTCGACGATCGCCTCGCCGGGGATCACGTTGCCCGCGCCGGTGCCGGCATGCAGGTTGGACACCTGCCAGCTGGTCGGCGGGAAGTGCTCGTTGCCGCGGTCCCAGTCGATGGTCGTCAGCTCGGCCAGGGCCGGCGCCAGCAGGTGGATCGGGTTCCTGGCGAGCTGCGGGTAGGCGATGTGCCCCTGCACGCCCTCGACCACCAGCCGGCCCGTCAGCGAGCCGCGGCGGCCGTTCTTGATCATGTCGCCGAGCGCCTGCACCGAGGTCGGTTCGCCGACGATGCAGGCATCGATGCGTACACTGCGCTCACGCAGCCAGTCCACGACGCGCGTCGTGCCGTCGAGCGCCGGGCCTTCCTCGTCGCTGGTGATCAGCAGCGCGATCGAACCGGCGTGTTCGGGCGTCGCGGCGACGAAGTCCTCGATGGCGGCGACCATGCAGGCGATCGAGGTCTTCATGTCGGCCGCGCCGCGGCCGTGCAGGCGGCCATCGCGATGGCTGGGCACGAAGGGGTCGCTGGTCCAGCGCTCGAGCGGGCCGGTCGGGACCACGTCGGTGTGGCCGGCGAAGGCCAGCAGCGTGGCTTCGCTGCCGCCGCGGCCGCGCCTCACGGCCCAGAGGTTGGTGACGCGGAAGTCGTCGGGACCGCTCGCGATCGTGTGGCAGTCGAAGCCCGCGGCCGCGAGGCGTTTCGCGATCAGCGCCTGGCAGCCGTCGTCATGGGGCGTGACCGAGCGGCGCGCGATCAGCTGTTCGGCCAGGCCGAGCGCCGCACCGGCGGACACACTCACAGCCCGCCGAAGTTGGTGCGCTTGCCTTCGTCGCGCACCTCGAGCGTGATGTCGGTGAAGGAAGGACCGTCGTCCTTCTCTTCCTTCTTGGCGATGAGCTTGGACTGCGCACCGGTCTCGTTCTGCAGCCGCCACATCAGGTTGGTCGGCGAGTCGGCGTACGACAGGCCTTCGTCGCGCGTGATCGTGCCTTCGTTGATGAAGCGCGCCAGCTCGGCCTCGAAGGTCTGCGAGCCTTCGGCCAGCGACTGCTCCATCGCCTCCTTGACGCCGGAGAAGTCGCCCTGGGCGATCAGGTCCGATATCAGCTTGGTGTTGAGCATCACCTCGACGGCCGGCACGCGACCGCCGGCGGTGGAGCGCACCAGGCGCTGCGAGACCACGGCCTTCAGCGCCGACGACAGGTCGCTCATCAGCGCCGGCCGCGACTCGGGCGTGTAGAAGCTCAGGATCCGGCCCAGCGCGTGGTATGAGTTGTTGGCGTGCAGGGTGGACAGCACCAGGTGGCCCGACAGCGCGTACGAGATCGCCATCGTCATCGTCTCGCGGTCGCGGATCTCGCCGATCAGGATGCAGTCCGGCGCCTGGCGCAGCGCGTTCTTCAGGCCGATCTGCAGGCTCTGCGTGTCGCGGCCGACCTCGCGCTGGTTGACGATGGACTTCTTGTTGGTGAACAGGAACTCGACCGGGTCCTCGATCGTGAGGATGTGGCCGGCGAGGTTGCGGTTGCGGTGCTCCAGCATCGCGGCGAGCGTCGTGCTCTTGCCGGTGCCGGTGGCGCCGACCAGCAGGATCAGGCCGCGCTTCTCGAGGATCAGGGTGTTGAGGATCTCGGGCAGCTTCAGCGAATCGAGTGTCGGGATGTCGGGCGGGATGCAGCGGAACACGGCCGCGATCGAGCCGCGCTGGCGAAAGGCACTGAGGCGGAAGCTCCCGACGCCGGCCACGCCCAGGCCCATGTTCAGCTCGCCGAGTTCGTCCAGTTCTTCCAGTTGGGCCGGCGCCAGCAGTTCGGCCAGCAGCTGGCGCGGCTGTTCGGGCGTCAGCGCCTGGTCCGACAGCTGCAGCATCTGGCCGTTGATCTTGATCTGGATCGGTGCGTTGGACGTCAAGTAGACGTCCGAGGCCTTCTTCTCGGCCATCAGCCGCAGCACCCGCTCCATGTTCCCGCTCATGCCAGGCTCCCTCCGTGGCCGTCGTCGCCGTCTCAGGCGCCGCGCAGCAATTCGTTGATGCTGGTCTTCGCGCGCGTCTGCGCATCGACCTTCTTGACGATCACCGCACAGTACAACGAGTACTTGCCATCCGCCGAGGGCAAATTGCCGGAAACGACGACCGAGCCGGCCGGGATGCGGCCGTAGCTCACCTCGCCGGTGGCGCGGTCGTAGATCTTGGTGCTCTGGCCGATGTAGACGCCCATCGAGATGACCGAGTTCTCCTCGACGATCACGCCCTCGACGACCTCGGAGCGGGCGCCGACGAAGCAGTTGTCCTCGATGATGGTCGGGTTGGCCTGCAGCGGCTCGAGCACGCCGCCGATGCCGACCCCGCCCGACAGGTGCACGTTCTTGCCGATCTGCGCGCACGAGCCCACCGTGGCCCAGGTGTCGACCATCGTGCCTTCGTCGACATAGGCGCCGATGTTCACGTAGCTGGGCATCAGCACGACGTTCTTAGCGATGTAGCTGCCGCGGCGCGCCACGGCCGGCGGCACCACGCGTACGCCGGTGGCGCGCATCTGTGCATCGTCGAGGTGGGCGAACTTGGTGCCGACCTTGTCGTAGAAGCCCAGGTCGCCGGCCCGCGAGACCTTGTTGTCGTTGAGGCGGAAGCTCAGCAGCACGGCCTTCTTGACCCACTGGTTGACCTGCCACTGCCCGACACCTTGCCGGTCGGCGACGCGCAGCCGGCCCTTGTTCAGGTCCGAGATCACGGCCTCGACCGCCTCGCGCAGCTTGGGGTCGGCGCTGGTGGGCGAGAGGCTGGCGCGGCCCTCCCAGGCGAGGTCGATGAGGGCTTGCAGTTCGGACGTGGCGTTCGTGGACATGGGATCTCAGCGTGACTGGATGAAGGAGACGATGCGACGGGCCGCCTCGACGCATTCGTCGACGCCGGCCACCAGCGCCATGCGCACGCGGCCTTGTCCCGGGTTGCTGCCGCCGGCCTCGCGCGCGAGGTAGCTGCCGGGCAGCACCGTCACATTGTATTGAGCGAGCAGTTCGCGGGCGAAAGCGGTGTCGCTGCCGCCGCAGACCCGCTCGGGCACGCGCACCCACAGGTAGAAGCCGGCATCGGGCAGGGCCACGTCCATGACGGAGGCGAGCATCGGCGTCACGCGCTCGAACTTGCTGCGGTAGAGCGCGCGGTTGGCCTCGACATGCGCCTCGTCGTTCCAGGCGGCGAGGCTGGCGCGCTGCACGGCCGGGCCCATGGCCGCGCCGTGGTAGGTGCGGTAGAGCAGGAAGGCCTTGAGGACGGCCGCATCGCCGGCGACGAAGCCCGAGCGCAGTCCCGGCACGTTGCTGCGCTTGGAGAGGCTGGTGAAGGCGATCAGTCGCCGGAAGTCGTGGCGCCCCAGCGCCGCCGCCGCCTGCAGGCCGCCGAGCGGGGCTTCGCCCTGGAACCAGATCTCCGAGTAGCACTCGTCGGAGGCGATGACGAAGCCGTGCCGGTCCGACAGCTCGAACAGTCGCTGCCACTCGGCCAGCGGCATCACCGCGCCGGTCGGGTTGCCGGGCGAGCAGACGTAGAGCAGCTGGGTCCGTGCCCAGCTTGCTTCGTCGACGGACGACCAGTCGACCGCGAAGTTGCGCGCCGGATCGCTGTTGGCGAAGACGGTCGCCGCGCCGGCCAGCAGCGCCGCGCCCTCGTAGATCTGGTAGAAGGGATTGGGGCAGACGACGGTGGCGCCGGGTCGCGTCGCATCGACGACGGTCTGCGCCAGCGCGAACAGCGCCTCGCGCGAGCCGTTGACCGGCAGCACCTGCGTGGCCGCATCGAGGCTCACCCCGTAGCGGCGCTGCACCCAGGCGGCGCAGGCCTCGCGCAGCGCCGGCTCGCCGGCGGTCGCCGGATAGCTGGCCAGTCCGTCCAGCGCGGCGGCCAGCGCCTCGCGGATGAAGGGCGGTGTCGGGTGCTTGGGTTCGCCGATGCCCAGGCTGATCGGTGCCAGTGCCGCGTTCGGCGTCACGCCGCGGGTCAGTTCGCGCAGCCGCTCGAAGGGGTAGGGCTGCAGGCGCGACAACAGGGGATTCATCGGCACGATTATCCCCAGCGCGCAGCGGGCCGGCGCCGCGCCGGAGCGGCCTCAGGCCAGTGCCCGCGACAGCGCCAGCAGCAGCGGCGCCAGTTGGGCCTCGACGCCGCCGCGCGGGCCATCGTGCCGCGCCGAGGGCGCGTCGCGCAGGACCAGCTCGAGCTGCCGGGCGGCCTGTGACAGCGCATCGGCACCCAGCGTGGCCGCGATGCCCTTGAGGTCGTGCGCCAGCCGCAGCATCTGGTCGCCGGCGCCGGCGGCGCTGGCCTCGTCGTAGCTGCGCGACCAGTTGCCCATGAAGACCGCGGCGTGCTCGACGAGCCGCAGGTAGAGCTCCTCGTTGCCTTCGAGCCGCCCCAGCGCCGTCGCCGTGTCGACGCCGGCCTCGCGGGCCAGCACCTCGAGCGCGCGGGTCGGCCGTGGCAGGTGCTCGGCCGGCAGCGGCGCGGGCTGGGTGACCGACTCGCCGTCGCGCCGCGGCGCATGCAGCCGCGCGATCGCGTCGAGCAGCGCCGCCTTGCCGAAGGGCTTGCTCAGGTGGGCGTTGCAGCCGGCTTCGAGGCTGCGCCGGACGTCGCTCTCGAAGGCGTTGGCCGTCAGCGCCAGCACCGGCACCGGCGCCCGGCCCTCGTCGGCCTCGAGGCGGCGCAGTTCGCGGGTCGTCGTGTAGCCGTCCATCGCCGGCATCTGCATGTCCATCAGCACCAGGTGGTAGCGCTTCTGTCGCAGCCGCTCCAGCGCGACCAGTCCATTGGGCGCCACGTCGATGCGGTGACCGCTGTCGGCCAGCATCTGCTCGACGAGGTAGACGTTGACCGGGTTGTCCTCGGCCAGCAGCAGGCGCAAGGCATCGGCGGGTGCGGCCTCGACCGGGTCGTCCGCCACCGGGGGTGCCGCCAGGTCGGCCGGGGGCAGCGGCAGCGTGAAGTGGAAACTCGTGCCCTGGCCGGGCTGGCTGTCGACCCAGATGCGGCCGCCCATCAGTTCGACGATGCGCTTGGTGATCGCGAGCCCCAGGCCGGTGCCACCGTAGGAGCGCGTGATGCTGCCGTCGGCCTGCGTGAAGGGCAGGAAGATCGCGTCGAGCTTGCTGCGGGCAATGCCGATGCCGGTGTCGCGGACCGTGAAGCGCAGGCGGTCGCCGCCGCCGGGCTCGCGCTGCACCAGGAGGTCGACGCGGCCGCGCTGCGTGAACTTGATGGCGTTGCCGACCAGGTTGAGCAGCGCCTGTTCCAGCCGCATGCGGTCACCGCGCACGCCGTCGGGCACCGAGGGATCGAGCTGCAGGTCCAGGCCCAGGTCCTTGGCGGCGGCACGCCCGCGCAGCAGCGCCATCTGGTCGGCCAGCAGCCGGTGCAGCGAGAAGCTCGTGACGTCGAGTTCGAAGCGCCCCGCCTCGATCTTCGACAGGTCCAGCAGGTCGTTGATCAGCTCGAACAGTGTCTGGCCCGACTGCCGGAAGATCTCGACGTGGCGCCTTTGCTGGGGCGTGAGCTCGGTTTCCGCCAGCAGCTCCGCCACGCCCAGCAGCGCGGTCATCGGCGTGCGGATCTCGTGGCTCACGTTGGCCAGGAACTCGGTCTTGGCCTGGTTCGCGGCGTCGGCCACGGCGCGCTCGTAGGCGAGCTGTCGGTTCGCGCGGTTCATCCACAGTTGCTGGGCGGCGACGGCCAGCAGGAAGCCGGTGACGATCGCGACGACGGGCAGCGCGATGTCGGTCTGCCGTTGCCAGACGGCGAGCGCGACCCACGACGCCAGCAGCACCGCCAGCAGGCTGCCGAACGCGGCCAGGCCGTCGTGCAGCAGGGCCGGGCGGCCGCGTCGCCAGCTCAGCACGGCCGGCAGCAAGGCGAGGGCCAGCAGCAAGGCATGGCCCGTCGGTCCGGGCGGGTGCAGAACGCGGCCGTCGCGCAGCGCCGCGTAGGCGCTGGCCAGCACCGCCGTCCCCGAGAACTGCCCGCTCGGCGTCATCACGCCATCGCCGAGGAAGGCGCTGCTGCCGATGAAGACGACGCGATCGCGGATGCGCGCGCGCAGGGCGTCGTTGTCGTCGCGGCCGAGCGCCGCGTCGGCGAGCGTGCTGAAAGGCAGCGAAGCGATCGCCTGCGGCGAGGCCGGGAAGGCCAGCGTGACCATGCCCTCGCGATCCGTCGGCCAGGTCCGCGCGCCTTCGCGGCGGCTCATCGCCACGGCCAGCGGGAAGGACGGCAGGATGCGACCCTCGGCGCGGTGCAGCAGCGGCAGCCGGCGCAGCCGCCCATCGCTGTCGAGCGGCGTCGTGATGATGCCGACCGAGCCGGGTCGGGACAGGGCCGACAGCAGTGCCGGCGCCGGCGGCGTGAAGGCCGCCCAGTCGACCGTCGGCATCGCCGCGGCGGCCAGCGCCACGCGATCCAGGGCCGGCGCCGCGGCCGGTTCGCCGGCCGCGGCCTGGCGCTGGCCGCTGGCGGCGAGCACGACCGGACCGGGCTTGAGTAGGCTGCGTCGCAGCGCCTCGTCGCCGTCGCGCGGGTCGGCGAACACGACATCCAGTGCCACGAGCTGCGCACCGGCGTCGCGCAGGTAGTCGATGGCAAGCGCGTAGACGTCGCGTTGCAGCGGCCAGTTGCCCAGGCGCGGCTGCAACTCGCGCAGCGAGGCGTCGTCGATGTCGACGATCAGCAGTTCCTCGTCGGGCGTCGCGGTCGCGAGCCAGCGCAGCTGGACGTCGTTCCAGGCCTGGGTCAGGCGTTCGTGCAGCGGCGTCGACGCCAGCAGGAGCGCCGCCAGCAAGGCACCGAGCGGCACCCACCAGAGCGATGCCGGGCCGGTGGCGGGCGCCTCCAGGCCTCCACGCAAGTGCTGCGGGTCACTCATCGCTCAGAGCGCCAGCAGCAGCAACACGGCCGGCGGGATCAGCAGCCACCAGCGTGACGCCGGCACCTCGATCTGCTGCGTGCCGCCGTAAGGACCGGCGAAGCCGTCGGGGTCGACGGTGCGCACGCGCATGTAGTAGCGGCCGGATGGCGGCTCGACGAGCGCGATGCTGGACTGCGCGATCCGCTCGGCCCGCACGACCTGCGTGAACTCGGCGTCGCGCGCCACCTGGACGTCGAAGGACTCGCCGGCGGTCGCCGCCTGCCAGCGAAACACCAGCTGGCCTTCGGCCACCTGCGGCGGCTCGGCGGCCGGGCTGGGCGGGATGGCGCGCTGCGTGAAGGCCTGCGCGTCGCCGAACGGACCCTGATCGCCGTCCGCGGCGATGCTGGCCAGGCGCCAGTGGTAGCGGCCGGGCGGCAAGGCGAGCTGGAAACCCGGCTCGGCGAGCGTGCGTTCGTCGGCGCGCAGGCGCGTGAACGCCGCGTCGTCGGCCACCTGCAGGCGGTAGCGCACTGCCGCGGCCGGGCGTGTCCACGCGAAGACGGCCGTGTCGCCATAGATCCGCGCGTCGGCGCCCGGCTGGCTGGTGAACGGCGGTTCGGGACGCGCCTTGACGACCAGCGCCGTGTTGGCGTCCAGGCCCTCCAGACCGTCGGCGTCGACCGACCGGACGCGCAACAGGTAGCGGCCGTCGGGCAGGTCGGCCCAGCGCGCCGCGGGCTCGGCGAACTGCCCGTCGAGCAGCAGGCGTTCGGGCTGACCGTCGGCGAGCACCTGGGCACGGTAGCCCCGCGCACCGGCGGCGGCCGACCAGTTCAGGCGCAGCGGGATGCGCTCCAGCCGGATGAGGTCGGCCGGCAGGGGCGGTGCGGGCAGCAGCCGGCGCGGCGGCTGCGGCGGCTGGCCGGCTGCGGCGACGCTGCCGAAGCCGGCGTCGACCTTGACTTCGCGGCCGGCCGTCGCCGCGACCTGGCCAGCCAGCACCTCGACGCGCGAGGCCGCCTGCTGCGGGTCGGCGTGGGCACGGAACTCGGTGCCGCGCACGCCGAGATTGACGGTCGGCGTGCGGATCTCGTAGCCCCCGCGGCGGCCCTTCTGCGGCGTGACGATCGAGTCCACGCTGCCCCGTTCGAGCTGCAGCCGCGTGTCGGCCAGGCCGCTGCGGCCCAGCACCAGCAGGCGCTCGATGCGGAATTCGCTGTCGGGCGTGGCCAGCAGCCGCGACCCATCGGCGAAGCGCAGCGTCAGCGAGGCCCCCGGGCCGGTGCGCAGGACGTCGCCGGCCCGCAGCGACTCACCGGCTTGCACTGCGCGCGGCGGCTCGGTGCCACGCACGACGCTGCTGTCACCCTGGACGTGGACGACCTCGGCCACGCCGACCTCGCGTCGCAGCCACTTCAGCGGCATGCGCAGCGCGCTGCCGGGCACCAGCCGCAACGGGTCGGCGATGCGATTGAGCTGCTGCAGGTCGCGCCAGCCGTAGGGCGGCTGTAGGTAGGTGCCCGAGAGGCCGATCAGGGTGTCGGCGGGCGCGATGCGGTAGACCCAGTCGCCGTCGGGCGCCTCGGACTGCGCGCGCGCCGTGCCGGCAGCCCACAGCAGTCCGCACAGCCAGGGCAGCAAGAGGCAAGCGATGCGCTGGCGCATGGGTCGGGGACGCGCGTGGGGATGACCGCATGATGCGGTGCGCGGCACCCGGTCCGCAATCCGTGTCGAGCGCCGGCGCCACACCCAGAGGGGTGGGGACGCGATCCACCGGGCTCAGGCCTCGACGACGATGCCGCTGAGGAGTTCGTCCTCGAGCCACTGCCGCAGGCAGGCGCCGATCCGATGCTGCAGCTCGTCCGGCGCGTCGCCGGCCTCCAGCGCCGCGGCGCGCTCGCACGATGCGGCAAAGCCGGTGCCGGCCAGAGCACCCCGGAGCAGTTCGGCCTCCACCGGGTGCAGCGATCGGAAGTGCGGCTGCAGGCCCTTGCGCCAGACGAGCCAGGTGACCGGGCGGCTGCCGCGCTCCAAGGGCGGCGGATCGGACTCGTCGTCGAGGGCCTGCCAGATCGCGACGGTGTTGTGCTCGACGACCAGCAAGCGGGCCGTCGGATGCAGCACCAGCCTCAGCGTGCCCCAGGCCTCCGGGGCGACCGCCGCCAGGGCCGCCGCGTCCAGCGCCGGCGCGTCGGGGCCGTCGAAGGCGCCGCGCAGGGCCCAGTCGAGCCGCGCCAGCTCGGCCACGGCCGGCTCGCGAGGCAGCCAGTCGGCGAGGGCATCGGCCAGGCGATCACCGAACCAGCGCAGGCTGCGCGTGGCCGGCGGGTGCGCATCGATGTAGCGCAGCGCGGCGCGCTCGAAGCGCTCGGCGCCCAGGTAGGCCTGGGTCTTCTCGTGGGCGTCGGCCAGCGCGTCGATGAGGCGCAGGCGATAGGCGCGGGCGTAGATGCCGAGCCGCTGCGCGGCGTGCGCTGCGTCGCCGTCGACCAGTGCCGCGGCATCGGCCGTGCCGATCACGTGCTGCTGCACCAGCGACTGCAGACCCAGCAGCGCGCCGGTCATGCCAGCGCCTCATGGATGGCTTCGCCCGACACGCGCGCGGCGATGTGGCGCGCGTGGTCCAGCTCGGCGATCAGTTCGGGCAACGGCGGGATATGGTCATCGCGCTCGATCATCGTTGCCACCGGGCCGCAGCGCCGCAAGGCCGCCTCGTAGAGGGCCCAGACCGGATCGGCCACCGGGTGGTCGTGGGTGTCGATGATGTGATCGCCATGGTCGGAGTGCCCGGCCAGGTGGATCTGCTGGACGCGGTCGGCCGGCACGCCGTCCAGTAAATCCTGCGCCTCGAAGCCGTGGTTGACGCTGCTGACGTAGATGTTGTTGACGTCCAGCAGCAGGCGGCAGCCGGTGCGCCGGCAGACCTCGGTGATGAAGGCCCACTCGGTCATGCACGAGGCGCGAAAACTCACATAGCTGGACACGTTCTCCAGCACCAGCGGGCGCCGCAGCACCTCCTGCGCGCGGTCGACGTTGCGCACCACCACGTCCAGGGCCTCGTCGGTGTAGGGCAGCGGGTAGAGGTCGTGCAGCACGCGGCCGTGCACGCCGGTCCAGCACAGGTGGTCGGACACCCACAGCGGCTCGACGCGGTCGGCCAGCGCCTTCAGGGCGCGCAGGTAGTCGTCGTCGGGCCCGTCGGCCGCGCCGATCGACAGCGCCACGCCATGCATCACGACCGGATAGTCGGCGCGGATGCGGTCCAGCATCACCAGCGGCTTGCCGCCGGGCACGAGGTAGTTGTCGGACAGCAGCTCCAGCCAGTCGACACGCTGCGGCGCCGCGAGGAAGTCGGGATAGTGCGCGGTGCGCAGCCCCAGCCCGAAGCCGGGCGAGGGCTGCACCGCCGGGGCACGCAGCCCCGGGCCGTTGCCGGCGCGGGGCTGCGTGGCGCCATCCGTCTCGTGGACGAATGTCACGGGCGGATCACAGGTCGCCGATGGTGCCGCCGGCCTTCAGGCACTCGGCCGCGGGCATGCCCTTGAAGCTGTGGCCCTTGCAGGCGTTCTGGCCCTTGCAGGCGTTCTCGCTCGTCTTGCAGTCACCGTTGCCCTTGCAGCTGTGCACGCCGTAGCAGTGCACCTTGTCGCTGGCAGCGACCGCCTTGCCCGAGCTGCCCTTCGGCGGCGCGGCAGAGAACGCGGCGGCCGAGAAGGCCAGGGCAGCAGCAGCGGCGGCGAGTTGCACGCCCTTCGATTGAACGATCATGGTGGTGTACTCCTGAACATGGCATTGAGGCAGGATGGACTGGCAGCAAGCCAGGCCGGACAGTGCGGGTCTTGCGGACCGCGGCACGGACGTGTGTCGGGGGCACGGCACCGGACTTACACGCCCCCGCGAAATCCCTGAGGGCCGGCGCGCCGCCGGTCGCGCCGACCTCCGCAGGCCGCTATCGTCTTGTGTGCAACACTATTTGCAGCAACAAGACCCGACATGGCCACCTCCAGGAAACCCGAAGCCAACCGCCCGCCGGCATCGACGGGCATCCAGCTCGACGAGCAGCTCTGTTTCGCGCTGTATGCCGCATCGCTCGCGATGACCAAGATCTACCGCCCGCTGCTGGCGCAGATCGGACTGACCTATCCGCAGTACGTGGTGCTGCTCGCGCTCTGGGAGTGCGACGGCCTGACGATCGGCGAGCTGGGCCAGCGCGTGGCGCTCGACTCCGGCACGCTCACGCCCTTGCTCAAGCGCATGCAGCTGCAGGGCCTGGTCGAGCGCACCCGCAGCGCCGCCGACGAGCGCCAGGTGCTGATCACGCTGACGCGCCAGGGTGCCGAGCTGAGCCAGCATGCCTCGGCGATCCAGGAGCAGGTGGCCTGCGCGACCGCCTGCTCCGAGCGCGAGTGCCACGACCTGACCCAGGCGCTGCAGACGCTGCGGTCCTCGTTGCTCACCAACGCCGGCGGCGCCTGAGGCGCCGCCCGGGACGCGCGATCGCTCAGCGCTCGCAGCCGCGCTTCTCCTCGCGCGTCAGGCAGTCGGCATAGCCCGGCTCGGTCTGCAGGCGGTGCAGCACGCGCGCCGCGACGGCGGTGTCGGGGAAGTCGCTGAACACGCCGTCGATGCCGAGCGCGTAGAACTGCAGGTACTCGGCGACCGGGTTGCCGGCATAGTCGCCCGCCAGGCGCGAGGCCTCGTTGCGGAAGGTGTAGGCGTGGACCAGCAGGCCGGCCTTGTGGGCGCGCGCGATCAGATCGCCGGCCGGTGCGAGCTGGCGCGCCGCCTCGCCCGGCCCGCTGCCGGCGGGGTTGGCGACGGTGCTGACGATGTAGCGCTTCCACGGGCCGATGCCGTCGGCATAGCCCTTCACTTCCTTGAGGCCGGCGTCGGTCGTGAGGTAGGCGAAGGTGCGGGCCAGCAGCGCGGGCTTGCCCGAGACCGTCCAGTCGTAGGGGCGGTCGTAGGGCGCGGTGAAGTCGAGCGTGCCGTCGGGGTTGACGTCGTTGGCGTCGATGAGCTGCACCAGCTTCACGCGCGTCAGCCGGTTCAGGAGCTTCAGGTTGGCCTGCTCGAAGGACTGGATGAAGACCGGCGCCTCGCGGTAGTTCCAGCCGTGGCGGGTCAGCACGTCGAGCAGCCGCTGCTCGAGCGGCAGGCCGAGCCGCTGGTGGTAGGTCGGGTGCTTGGTCTCGGGGTAGACGCCGATCGTGCGGCCGGCCTCGCGGCCCTTGCGCTGGGCCAGCTGCACGACCTCGTCGAAGGTCGGGATCTCGAACTTGCCGTTGAACTGCTGCGGCCGCTCGGCGAAGGGCTGCCTAGCACGCAGGGTCTTGATCTCGGCCAGCGTGAAGTCCGAGGCGAACCAGCCCTGTTCGGCGACGCCGTCGACCATCATCGCGCTGCGGAAGCGCGACGCGAACTCGGGCC
>CAZUUU010000063.1:0-15408 GCA_964622685.1 uncultured Methylibium sp. | reverse complement strand
CTCGTTCCACAGGTCGATGCCGCCGCCGTCGTAGAACCAGCCGTTGATGCCCTGGAAGTTCATGCCGAAGGGCACGGCGGTGAAGTACTGCGCGGCGAAGGTCTTGCCGGTCCAGAAGTAGCTGTTGGCGTGGTTCATCTCCACCGTGCCGGCGCGCACCGCGTCGAAGCCCTCGAAGGCCGGGATCAGCTCGCCGGCGCCGAACACCTGGATCTTCAGCCGCCCGCCGGACATCGCCTCGATGCGCCTGGCGAGGTCGGTCGCGCTGCCGGGGCCGTCCATGTAGAAGGGCGCGCCCTTGGGGTAGGCGCTGGTCATCTTCCAGCTGAAGGTCTGCTGGGCACGGGCGATGGCGGGGAAGCCGAGCGCGGTGCCGGCGACGGCCGCCGCCGAACCAGCACGCAGCAGCGTGCGTCGAGTCGAAGTCATCCGGGTACTCCTGCAACGGTCAATGAACACCGGCTGGTGTGCAAGCCGTGTGCCACGGCGGTGCCTGCGCACCAGCGTGCCGCCGTGCTGGCCGCGGCGCGAGCCCTCGACGTGTGCGCAGCGAAACCGGCGGCCCCGCACCGCCGGCGCGCGAACGCACCACCGACGTGCCCGCCGCACGCCGCTTACCGCGCCTTGCCGACCCTCATTGGGGCTGGAAGCCGCTGGCCTTGATGATGCGGGCCCAGGTCTGTGCGTAGGCCTGCTCGCGGGCCGCGAGCTGGGTGCCGGTCATGAACTCGACCGTCAGGCCCATCGCGGCCAGCCGCTCCTTCACGGCCGGGATCGCGATGGCCCTGGCCAGCGCGGCCGAGAAACGATCGAGCTCGCCCTGCGGCGTGCCGGCCGGCGCGAAGACCGCGTAGTAGGGCAGGTCCTCGAAGCCGGCCACGCCCAGCTCGGACAGCGTCGGCACCTCGGGCAGCGCGGCCTGGCGCGCACCGCCCAGCACCGCCACCACGCGCAGCTTGCCGCTGCGGTGCTGCTCGATGAAGTCGGGCACCGAGCCGATGCCGGCGGCGATCTGCTTGCCCAGCATGTCGCCGATCATCGGCGCGCTGCCGCGGTAGGGCGCGGCGACCAGGTCGAGCTGGTACTTCGCGGCCAGCACCTGGACCAGGAACTCCGGCACCGAGGCAGGGGCGGGGACGCCGACGGCCCCGGAGACGCGGCCGGCCCCCTTGACCCACGCGGCGTACTCGGCCATCGACCTGGCCGGCGTCGCGCCCGATACCGCGAAGGCATTGACGAAGCTCGCGAAGCCGGCCACCGGCACGAAGTCCTTCGCCGGCTCGTAGCCCGGGTTCCTGACCACCAGCGGCAGGATGGAGATGGTGTGGTCGTGCGACAGGAACCAGGTGCTGCCGTCGGGCGCGGCCGCCTTCAGGGCCTGCGCGGCCAGCTGGCCGCCGGCGCCGGGCTTGTTCTCGACGATCACCGGCGCGCCGAGCGCGTCCTTCAGCGGGTCGGCCAGCAGCCGCGCGATCGCATCGCTGCCGCCGCCGGCCGGGAACCCGACCAGCAGGCGCAGGGGCTTGCCGGCGTCGGCCATCGCCGTGCCGGCCACCGCCAGCAGCACGCTGGCCAGCAGGGCGCCGGCCGACGAGCGTCGGTTCCATCGCAGCATGTGCATCTCCCGTGCAGCGCGCCCGCGGCGCCGAGGTATCGATGCTAGCGAAGCGCGGCGGCGGCCCGCCAGCCGCTAGCATCGCGCCATGATCTCCTCCGGCTTCTCGCTCCCCGCCGTCCTCGCGCTGTTGCCCTGGATCGACTGGGTGGCGGTGCTGGGCTTCTTCGCGGCCTGGGTCGGCTATGCGATGTTCGCGAAGCGCCGCGCCACGACGCACGCGTCCATCCTGGCCGCCACCAACCGCATCCGCCGCCAGTGGATGCTGCAGGTCACGCACCGCGAGGTGCGCGTCATCGACGGCGTCGTGGTGCAGAACCTGTCGGTCAGCCCGAGCTTCTTCGCGTCGACCACCATCCTCATCATCGGCGGCCTGCTGGCCGCACTCGGCGCCAGCGAGAAGGCGACCGAGCTGGTCCGCGAGATCCCGTTCGCCGTGCGCACGTCGACGCTGGTGTTCGACCTGAAGCTGCTGCTGCTGACCGGCGTCTTCGTCTACGCCTTCTTCCGCTTCACCTGGAGCCTGCGGCAGTACACCTTCGGGGCGCTGCTGGTGGCGTCGGCTCCCGAGGCGAAGGAGTTCGAGCGCAATGCCGAGCTCTCGCGCGAGGCCTTCGCCGACCGAGCCGGGCGCGTCGTGGGCCTCGCCGCGGAGACCTTCAACGACGGCCTGCGCGCCTACTACATGGCCTTCGCGGCGATCGGCTGGTTCTTCTCGCCGCTGATCTTCCTGGTCGCGACGGCCGGCGTGGTCTACATCCTCTACCAGCGCGAGTTCCGCTCCGACGTGCTGGACGTGCTGCGCGGCAGCTAGGGCCTGTTGACGCTATCGGAGGGCACGCGTGACCCAGGAAACAAAGGCCATCAAGGCGCAAAGCGCAGCCGGGGTGGGCCCCCGGCGAGGCTTTGCAACGCCGAGGGCCGCAGTTTCCTGGGATCACCCGAAGGGCCCGGGCCGCGCAGGCCGCAGGGCGGCGTTGCTCGGTCCTGACGTACGCGCGTACGCGGCGTCCCTCGCGCCTTGCCCTGCGGTCTGCGCGGCCCGGGCGCGTGCCCTCCGATAGCGTTAACAGGCCCTAGTCAACCGGCCGCGGCGCGGTGTGCGTCGATGAGTCGGCGCATCGCCTCGGCCAGGGGCTCGGCCGCCGCGCCCAGCGGTGCGGCGAACCGCTCGTCGATCGCCGGGCCGTAGACGGTCCACATGCGCCGCCGCATGCGGCGGCCCTCGGCGGTCAGCACCGCGTAGGCGCCGCGGCCGTCCTCGGCCGAGCGTTCGCGCTCCACCAGACCGGCGTCCTGCAGGCGGTCCACCAGCCGCGTGATGTTGCTGCGGCTGATCACCATCCAGCGCTCGAACTCGCTCAGGCGCAGCCGCTGCCCCTCGGCGCGCTCGAGCGCCCACAGGGCGTCGTACCAGGCCAGCGGCGGCAGGCCGGCGGCGGCCAGCCGCGCCTCGACATCGGCGACCAGCACCGCATGGGCGGTGAGGAACAGGCTCCAGGCATCCATGCGGGCTCCGGGGTCATGTAGTTGCTTTTGCAAATACTAGCATCGATCGATATAGTTGCAAGTGCAATCACATCACCGGAGCCTGAAGATGAATCCTCCCGACCGATCCTCGTCCCGCATCGACCTGGCCGCGCTGCTGCTGCGCGTGGCGCTGGGCAGCATGTGGATCTCGCACGCGCTGCTCAAGCTGCTCGTGTTCACGCTGCCGGGCACGGCGGCCTTCTTCGCCTCGGTCGGCCTGCCCGGCGCGCTGGCCACCCCGGTGGTCGCGGTCGAGCTGCTCGGCGGCATCGCCATCCTGCTGGGCTGGCAGGGCCGCTGGGTGTCGCTGGCCCTGCTGCCGGTGCTGGTCGGCGCGACGGCGGTGCACGCCGGCAAGGGCTGGGTCTTCAGCGCGCCGGGCGGCGGCTGGGAGTACCCGGTGTTCCTGATCGCGATGTCGGTGGTGCACGGGCTGCTGGGCGATGGTCGCCATGCGCTGCGGCGCACCGGGCGGCCGCCGGCGGCCTGGCGCGCGGCCTGAGGGTGGGCGATGGACACGACGCCGCCGCAGAACCTGCCGACATCGACACCGACGCTGGTGCTGGTCAGCCATGCGCTGTGCCCCTATGTGCAGCGCGCCGCGATCGTGCTGGCCGAGAAGGGCCTGCCCTTCGAGCGGCGCGACATCGACCTGGCGGACAAGCCCGCCTGGTTCCTCGCCGTCTCGCCGCTCGGCAAGACGCCGGTGCTGCTGGTCGACGGACAGCCGCTGTTCGAGTCCGCGGCGATCTGCGAGTACCTCGACGAGCTGGCCGCCCCGCGCCTGCACGCCGACGACGCGCTGGTGCGGGCCCGCGAGCGCGGCTGGATCGAGTTCGGCTCGGCCACGCTGAACGCCATCGCCGGCCTGTACAACGCGGCCGACGAGCCGGCGCTGACGCGCTGGCAGGCCGACCTCGACGGCAAGTTCGCGCAGGTCGAGCAGGCGCTGGCGGCCGACGGGCCGTGGTTCGCCGGCGATCGCTTCGGCCTCGTCGACGCGGCCTTCGGCCCGGTGTTCCGCTATCTCGACCTGTTCGAGCAGCTCGGCGACTTCGCCTGGCTGCGGCAGCGCCCCAGGCTCACCGCGTGGCGCCGGGCGCTGGCGCGGCGACCCTCGGTGCAGGGCGCGGTGGCGGCCGACTACCCGCAGCGGCTGGCGGCCTTTGTCCGTGCGCGCGGCTCGGTGCTGTCCTCGCGTGCGCTCCGCTAGCGTCGATGGGCCCTAGAGCCCGAACTGCCGCGCCAGCTCCTCGAAGTCCGAGGCCCTCAGGTCGAAGTCGCCCGCCGACGCCGGCGTGAAGGCCTGCGGCTCGCCGCGTTCGGCCGGACGCGGCACGTAGGCGGTGCGCAGGCCGGCCTCGCGGGCGGCGGCCAGGTCAGACGGGTGGGCCGCGACCATCATCACCTGCTCCGGCGCCAGGCCGAGCAGGGCCGCGGCGCGCCGGTAGACCAGCAGCTCGGGCTTGTAGGTCCCGAACAGTTCGGCCGAGAGGATGCAGTCCCAGGGCAGGTCGGCATGCCTGGCCATGTTCACCAGCAGCGCGACGTGGCCGTTGGAGAGGGTCGCGATCACGCGCCCGGCCTTGAGCCGCAGCAGGCCGGGCCGCGTGTCGGGCCAGGGATCGAGCCGGTGCCAGACGCGGTTGAGGTGCTTCAAGTCCGACTCGGGCAGCCCTTCGAGCCCGAAGCGCGGCAGCAGCTCGTCGAGGATGCCGCGGTGCAGCCGGTCCAGGTTGGCCCAGGCGATGCTGCCGCGGCGCACGCGCTCCAGCGCCGGCGCGTAGCCTTCGCGCCAGGCCAGCGCGAAGGCGTGCCAGTCGACGTCCAGGCCGCGCGCCGCGCTCAGGCGCCGGCCGTCGCGCAGGATGCCGCCGTGCCAGTCGACGACCGTGCCGAACACGTCGAAGACCAGCGCCTGGATGTCGTCGAGGGCCACGGTCTGCATCGGTACCTCCTTGCCGCGCGTGTCGCTCCAGTTTGTCACTTGAGTCCGCCGGACAGGAAGGCGCGCAGCCGCTCGCTGCGCGGCGCCACCAGCACCTCGCGCGGCGAGCCCTGTTCCTCGACCACGCCCTGGTGCAGGAACAGCGTGCGGTTGGAGACCTCGCGCGCGAAGCCCATCTCGTGCGTGACCACGATCATGGTGCGGCCCTCGGCGGCGAGGTCGCGCATGACCTTCAGCACCTCGCCGACCAGCTCGGGGTCGAGCGCCGAGGTCGGCTCGTCGAACAGCATGACCTCGGGCTCCATCGCCAGCGCGCGCGCGATCGCGACGCGCTGCTGCTCGCCGCCGGACAGGTGGGTGGGGTACATGGCGGCGCGGTGCGCGACGCCGACGCGCGCCAGCAGCGCCATCGCGCGCTCGGCGGCCTCGGCCTTCGACAGGCCCAGCACCTGCATCGGCGCTTCCGTCACGTTGGCCAGCGCCGTCAGGTGCTGCCAGAGGTTGAAGTTCTGGAACACCATCGCCAGGCGCGCGCGCCAGCGCTGCAGTTGCGCGGCGTCGCGCGCGCGCAGGCTGCCGTCGCGGTCGGGCACGAGGGACAGTTCCTCGGCGTGGCCGTCGCGGTGCATCAGCAGGCGGCCCTGGTGCGGCTGCTCCAGCAGGTTGAGGCAGCGCAGCAGCGTGCTCTTGCCCGACCCGCTGGAGCCGACCACGGTGATCACGTCGCCGGGCCGCGCCTCGAGCGTGACGCCGCGCAGCACCTCGTGCGCGCCGAAGCGCTTGTGCAGGTCCAGGGCCTGCAGCGTCGGTGTGCTCATGGGCTCAGCAGCTTGCCGACGCGCTGCGCCTCGCGCCCCGCGACCTTGCAGACGCGCGTGCCGGCCGTGACGAAGCGCAGGTTGTCGCGCGCGTAGAACAGGCCCTCGACCGGGCTGGCGAGCGTTGCGACGCGGCCTTCGACCGGGTCGATCACGTCGCACAGCGGCTGGCCCTCGCGCACCCAGGTGCCCGGCTCGACATGCCAGGCCAGCACGCCGCTCGCGGTGGCCATGACCGGCATCGACCCGGCCAGCGGCGTGGCCTCGCGCTGGAGCGGCGGCAGCTCGGGGGCCTCGCCATCGACGAGGCCGCGGTGGACCAGGAAGTCGACCAGCGCCTGCGCGTCGCGCTGCGCCAGCGCGTGGCTCACGTCGGCCATGCCGCGCAGCTCGACCGTGACCGACAGGCAGCCGGGCGGGATCGGGCGCGCCGCGCCGGCGCGGTCCGCCAGCTCCCACCACAGCGACGAGCAGGCTTCGTCGAAGGGCTGGTCGCCGGACTCCAGCGCCAGCAGCGTGGCCTCGGCCCCCATCAGGCGGGCCAGCGGCTCGCACTGCGGCCACAGCGGCGTGCCGGTGTAGAGGTGCAGCACCGCCTCGGCGTCGCAGTGCAGGTCCAGCACGACCTCGGCGTCGCAGGCCAGCGTCAGCAGCGTGCGGCGCAGCGCGGTCAGCTCGTCCTCGGCCGGCAGCGTGGTGCAGGCCTCGCGCAGCGCGGCACGCACGAGCCGCGCATTGGTCTCGGCGTCGCCGCCGAGCGCAGGCTCGATGCGCGCCCACACCGCGTCGCGCAGCGCCGGGTAGAGGCGGTTGAAGTTCTCGCCGCTGCCCAGCTCGAAGCGGCCGATCGGGCTGCGCAGCAGCCACTGCGACAGCCCCACCGGATTGGCGAGCGGCACCACGACGATCTCGCCGCGCAGCCGGCCGGCGGCCTCGAGCTCGGCCAGGCGCTCGCGCAGGTGGTGGGCGACCAGCATGCCCGGCAGCTCGTCGGCGTGCAGCGAGGCCTGGACGTAGGCCTTGCGGCCGCGGTCGGTCGGGCCGTAGTGGAAGCTGCTGAGTCGGCGTGCGGTCCCGAGCGTGCGTTCGGGCAGCGGATGGTCGCGGCGTTGCATGGGGGTCGTCGGTTCGGGTGCGCGGTGTCAGGACCGTGGCCGCAGGTGCGCGAGCCAGCGGCGCTCGGCCGCGTGCTGCACACCCACGATCGCCAGGGTCAGCGCGAGGTAGATCGCGCCGGCGGTCAGGAAGGCCTCGAAGGGCAGGTAGTGGCGCGAGTTGACCTCGCGGGCCGCGCCCGTCAGGTCGAGCAGGGTCACGACGCTGGCGAGCGAGGTGCCATGCAGCATCAGCACCACCTCGTTGCCGTAGGCCGGGATCGCGCGCCGCAGCGCCGACGGCAGCAGGATGCGCCGCCACACGCGGGCGCGCGACAGCCCGAGCGCACGCGCCGCCTCGACCTCGCCGTGCGGCGTGGCCTTCAGCGCGCCGGCCAGGATCTCGGTGGTGTAGGCGCAGGTGTTGATCGCGAAGGCCAGCCACGCGCAGAACCAGGCCGACTGCAGCCAGGGCCAGGCGACGCTGTCGCGCACCAGCTCGAACTGCGCCAGCCCGTAGTAGACGAGGAAGAGCTGCACCAGCAGCGGCGTGCCGCGGATCGCATAGGTGAAGCACCACACCGGGCCGTGCAGCCAGCGCGAGCGCTGCACGCGCAGCACCGCCAGCGGCAGCGCGGCGACCAGCCCGGCGGCCAGCGACACCACCAGCAGCTGCAGCGTGATCCACAGGCCGTCGGCGTAGAGCGGGAGGCTGTCGTGGATCGCTTCGAAGTTCATGCGTGCGCCGGGTTCGGGTGGGCGCGGCAGGCGGTGCGCGGCGCGGGCGCGCTTGTGGTGTGCAGCCGGTGCATGCCACCGTCGGTTCTGCGAAGCCGGGGCCGGGTGGGCTGGGGGGCGTATGCGAGGTGCCGAGGAGCGCAGGGTTCATGGTTCGCGCGCGCAGCGCGCATCGTGCACTGACTCGTCTCGACTGTTCGAGCAAAGCGAACGCAGTGAGCGGAGTGAGTTTCGAGACGGGACCATGAACCCGAGCACCCGAGGGAAGTCGGCCCGCAGGGCCGACCACCGACCCTGCGCCCCCCAGCCCGCCCGGCCCCGGCTGAGCCGCACATCACAGCACTCCGCTCCGAACGCCGACCGAAAGCCGCCGCTGCAGCAGCTTGAACCCCAGCTCGCTCACCGAAGTGATCGCGAGGTAGATGACCGCCGCCGCGGCATAGAAGACGAAGGGCTCGCGCGTCGCGCCCGCGGCCTGTCCGGCGCGCTGCATCATGTCGGCGAGGCCGATCACCGAGACGATGGCGGTGCTCTTGACCAGCACCAGCCAGTTGTTGCCCAGCGCCGGCAGCGCGTGGCGCAGCATCTGCGGCAGCAGGATGCGGCGCAGCACCTGCGCACGGCTCAGGCCGTAGGCGAGGCCCGCCTCGCGCTGGCCGGCCGGTACCGCGAGGAAGGCACCGCGGAAGGTCTCGCTCAGGTAGGCGCCGAAGACGAAGCCGATGGTCAGCACGCCGGCGACGAAGGGGTTGACGTCGACATAGCCCTCGTGGCCCAGCCGCGTCGCCAGCTCGTTGACCGCCAGCTGCCCGCCATAGAAGACCAGCAGCATCAGCACCAGGTCGGGCACGCCGCGGATCACCGTCGTGTAGGCCAGCGCCAGCCCCTGCAGCACGCGCGACCGCGACAGCCGCGCACTCGCGCCGGCCAGCCCCAGCAGCATCGCGATCGCCAGCGAGGCCAGGGCCACCGCCAGCGTCAGCAGCGTGCCCTGCAGCAGCGACGGGCCGTAGCCGTGCAGCATGGCGGCGGCCGCGTCACTTCGTCGCCGCGTCCTTTCCATACACGTCGAAGTCGAAGTACTTGTCCTGCAGCTTCTTGTAGCTGCCGTCGGCGCGGATCGCCTTGATGGCGGCGTTGAACTTCGCCTGCAGGTCGGTGTCGGCCTTGCGCATCGCGATGCCGGCGCCGTCGCCGAAGAACTTGGGGTCGTCGTAGAACGGGCCGGTGAAGCCGAAGCCCTTGCCCAGCGGCGTCTTCAGGAAGCCAACGTCGGCCGCCACCGAGTCCTGCAGCGTCGCGTCGATGCGCCCGGCCGCCAGGTCGAGGAAGACCTCGTCCTGCTTGGTGTAGCGCACGACCTGCGCGCCCTTGAACATCTCGGTGACGTAGCGGTCGTGGATGGTCGAGCGCTGCACGCCGATCTTCTTGCCCTTCAGGCCGTCGGGCGTGATCTGGAGATTGCTGCCGGTCTTGACGACGAAGCGCGCCGGCGTGTTGTAGTACTTGTCGCTGAAGGCGACCTGTTTCTTGCGCTCGGGCGTGATCGACATCGACGCGACGATGGCGTCGAACTTGCGCGCCTGCAGTGCCGGAATCATGCCGTCGAAGTCCTGCTGCACCAGCGCGCAGTCGGCCTGCATGCGCTCGCACAGCAGCCGGGCCATGTCGATGTCGAAGCCCTTGAGGTCGCCGCTGGGCGTGACCTCGCTGAAGGGCGGGTAGGCGCCCTCGACGGCGATGCGGATCTTCTTCCAGTCGGCCGCCAGGGCCGGGGCCTGGGCGGCCGCGAGCAGGACCAGGGGCAGGAGGGCGAGCAGGGCGCGTCGGTTCATGCGAGGGACCTTGGGGATCGGTGGACGATGCCCCGATGCTAGCGGCCCGCGGGCCGGCCTCAGCGCAGCGCGTCGCCGAAGGCGCGCAGCGCGGCGCCGACGTGGGCGTCGCGCCGGCGCACCAGCAGGGTGTCGACCATCATCGGGCGCGCGCCGAGCGCCTGCACCTCCAGGTCGTCGTGGCCGCGAAAGCCCTCGACCGCGCTGCGCGGCAGCACCGTGACGCCGATGCCCGCGCTCACGCAGCCCAGCACGCCTTCGAGCGTGCCGAACTCCAGCCGCCGGAACGGCAGCCAGCCGTGCGACGAGAAGTGCGCCTCCAGCCGCTGCCGGTACGAGCAACCCTGGCGGAACACGATGGCCGTCAGCCCGCCCTCGCGCAGGCGCGCATCGAGGCTGCGGCCGTCGCGCGCGCCCACCAGCACCAGTTCCTCGCGGAAGGCCAGCGTGCTGACCAGGTCGTCCTGGTCGACCGGACCGGCCACCAGCGCGGCGTCGAGCCGGTGCGCCAGCACGTGTTCCAGCAGCTCGGCGGTCGGGCCGGTGCGGATCTCGAGCTGCACGTCCGGGTGCGCGCGGTGAAAGCGCCCCAGCGCACCGGGCAGGCGCACGGCGGCGGTCGTCTCCATCGAGCCCAGTCGCAGGCTGCCCTGCGCGCGGCCGTCGTCGCGCACCGCCGCGCGGGCCTCGTCGGCCAGCGCGGCGAGCCGCTGCGCATAGCCCAGCAGGCGCGTGCCGGCGTCGGTGAGCCGCATGCCGCGGCTGTGGCGCGTGAAGAGCGGGACGCCGAGCTCGGTCTCCAGCTGCTTGAGCCGCGCGGTCACGTTGGACTGCACCGTGTGCAGGTCCTGGGCCGCGGCGCTGACCGAGCCCTGGCGGGCCACGGCGGCAAAGGTGGCAAGGGTGGTGGGGTCCATGGCTGGAATCTTGAATCAAGAACGGAGAATTCTCAACAATTCATTTTTCAAGATGACTGGCCCTGCCTAAGCTGCAGGCATGAACACGCTTGCACCGCCCTCCGCGCGCCTGGGCACCGCGATCACGAAACGCCTCGCGGTGACCCACCCGGTGGTGCTGGCCGCGATGGACGTGGTGGCCGACGCCCGGCTGGTGCAGGCGGTCGGCGACGCCGGCGGCTACGGCTTCCTCGGCGCCGGTTACGGCGACGAGGCCTGGATGCGCCGCGAGCTGGCGCTGCTGCAGCCCTGGTCGCGCCAGACCGGCCGGCCCTTCGGCATCGGCTTCATCACCTGGAGCCTCGCGCGGCAGCCGCAGCTGCTGGACCTGGCGCTCGACGCGCGGCCCAGCGCGCTGTGGTTGTCGTTCGGCGACGTGGCGCCCTTCGCGGCGCGCATCAAGGCCGCCGGCGTGCTTCTGGTGTGCCAGGTGCAGACCGAGGCGATGGCGCGCGCCGCCCTGGACGCCGGCGCCGACGTGCTGGTGGCGCAGGGCGCCGAGGCCGGTGGGCACGGCGTCAGCCGCGGCACGCTGGCGCTGGTGCCGGCGCTGGTGGACCTGGTCGATGCGGCGCGGGCCGACGTGCCGGTGCTGGCCGCCGGCGGCATCGCCGACGGCCGCGGCCTGGCCGCCGCGCTGATGCTGGGCGCCGCCGGCGTGGTGCTGGGCACGCGGCTCTACGCCACGGCCGAGGCCGCCGGTCACGCCGCCGCCAAGCAGCGCATCCTGCAGGCCAGCGGCGACGACAGCCTGCGCAGCATCGTCTTCGACATCTCGCGCAGCAACGTCTGGCCCGCGCCCTTCACCGGCCGCTGCCTGCGCAACGAGCACCTGCAGCGCTGGGCCGGCCGCGAGCTGGAGTTGCTGCGCGACCCGAGCCAGGTCGAGCGCTACGCTGAGGCCCGCGCCAACGGCGACTTCGACACCGCCGCCGTCATCGCCGGCGAGTCGGCCGGCCTGATCCACGACCTGCCGAGCGTGGCCGAGCTGATGGACCGGCTGGTCGACCAGGCCGCCGGCCTGCTGCGCCGCGCGCCCGAATCCGTCATCGCCTGAAAGGAGCGAGCACCATGCCCTTCGTCAACATCCAGATCACCCGCGAGGGCGCCACCGCGGCGCAGAAGGCCGAGCTGATCGCCGGCGCGACCGAGCTGCTGCAGCGCGTGCTGGGCAAGAACCCCGCGACCACCTTCGTCATCATCGACGAGGTCGACACCGACAACTGGGGCATCGGCGGGCGCGCGGTCACGCTGCTGCGCCAGGAGGCCCGCCAGGCGGCGGGCGGCTAGGGAAGGCTAGCGCAGCGTGCGCGCCGCCGGTGCCGCGGGCCGCGTGGCCGGCGGGTCGGCCGCGGGTGAGGCCGGCGGGGGCGGCGGCGTGACCACCGGCCCGTAGAGCGGCCGGCGCATCGTCACCGGCGTCACGTCCAGCCGCAGGTTCAGCACCGTGTAGGCCTCGTCGCCGAAGGCGCCGGTGTACCAGCCGCGGCTGTCGGGGCCGCGCTTCAGGCGGAACTCGAAGCCCAGGTCGGGCTGTGGATCGTCGGCCCGCGGGATGCCCGAGAAGGCCAGTCCCAGCGCCTCGTTCTCGCGGTTGTCGATCAGGTTGCCCATCGCGTTGGCGATGGCGCTGTCGCCCAGGATGTCGGGCACGAAGGGCATGCGCCGGAAGTAGGGGCGGAAGTCGGCCGCGTTGGGGTCGATCAGGCTGCCGGCCAGCTTTTCGGGCGCCGGCGTGGTGACGCCGGTCTTGTAGTCGTGCTTGTCGCCGCGGTCCAGGTAGGTGAGCCGCGCATCGCGCAGGTTGAAGGCGGGCAGGTCGGGGTCCTGCTTCGCGTCGCTCAGGTCGACCAGCACCACGCCCTTGGCGCCGATGATCTCGATCTCGCTGCCGCGGATGATGGCGCCGGTGTTCTCTTCGACGCCGATGCCGAGCTTGTAGCCCTTCTGCAGCATCAGCGGCAGCATGCGGCCGATGCGGCCGCGCTTGAGGAAATGCTGGTCGACGAAGAGCTCGGGCCCGACGAAACCCAGGCCGCGGTCGATCTCCTGGCCCTCGACCACCTTGCCGGCCTTCAGCACCGCCAGCACGTCGGCGGCGTCGCGGAACATGGTCTCGCTCATCACCGCCGCGCCGGCGCTGGTGCCGGCCACCACGCCGCCGCTGAGGTAGAGCTCCCAGATCGCGTTGAGCAGCGGCGTGCGCTGGCCGTCGGGCAGCAGCGTGTCGGTGATGCGCGCCTGCGCGCCGCCGGCGAAGAACACGCCGTGCGCCTGCCGCACCTTGGCCACCAGCGCCGGGTCGCGCGCGTCGGCCGCGGCGTCGCGGCCGGTGAGGCGCGGCGCCACCGGCAGCAGCTCGGCCTTGGCGCCGTAGCGCTGCAGCGCGTCGACGATGCGCGCGCCGGTGGCCTGCGGGTTGGCGGCCGCCGTCGGGATGACCAGCCAGCGCGTGCCTTCGCCGCCCGACAGCTGCACCAGCCGCGACCACACCTCGGCGTTGTCGTACTTCAGCGCGCCGCCGATCGGCACGGCATAGCCCGGGCCCATCCAGCCGGGGACCGGGTCGCGCTCCTCGGGCGGCGCGGGCTGGGTGACCACCGCGGCCGGCGGCGCCTTGGCCGCGGGCTTGGCGGCCGGCGCCTGGGCGCAGGCCGCGGTGGCGACCGACAGCGACAGCGCTGCCAGCGCCATGCGCAGTCGGACGAGCCAGGAGCGAGGCAGGACGTGCGACGAGGAAGAAGGGAGCGCGGCAGTGAACGGAGTCATGCGCCGAGTATCCCGGCATCGCCGCCGCACCCCCGTGACGGACGCACGAACACCGGCGGCAGGGCGGTCCCTCAGATCCGGTCGAGCGGACTCTTCACGCCGCGGCCGCCCTTCATCAGCACGTGGGTGTAGATCATCGTGGTCTTGACGTCGGCGTGACCCAGCAGCTCCTGCACGGTGCGGATGTCGTAGCCGTCCTGCAGCAAGTGGGTGGCGAAGGAGTGGCGCAGCACGTGCGGCGAGCAGGGCTTGACGATGCCGGCGCGGCGGGCGGCGCCGGAGACGGCACGCTGGACCGAGTGCTCGATCAGGTGGTGGCGCCGCTCGATGCCGCTGCGCGGGTCGATCGATCGCTGCGGCGCCGGGAAGACCCATTGCCAGCCCCAGGCCGTGGCCGCCCGCGGGTACTTGAGCGCCAGCGCATCGGGCAGCCACACCGCGCCGTGCCCCGCAGCCAGGTCTTGTGCATGCAGCGTCCGCGCGATGTCGATCTGCTGGCGCAGCGGCGCGATCAGGTTCTCGGGCAGCACGGTCACGCGGTCCTTGTTGCCCTTGCCCTGGCGGACCAGGATCTCGCGACGCTCGAACTCGACGTCCTTGACGCGCAGGCGCAGGCCTTCGAGCACGCGCATGCCGGTGCCGTAGAGCAGGGCGGCGATCAAGCCCATGGTGCCGTTCATCTCTCCGAGCAGCGCGTGCACCTCGCGTTGCGTCAGCACCACCGGCAGGCGGCGCGAGGGGCGCGCACTCACCACCTCGGCGAGCCACGGCAGGTCGGCGCCCAGCACCTGCTTGTAGAGAAAAAGCAGCGCCGACCGCGCCTGCCCCTGAGTGGACGACGAGACCCCCCGGTCCGTGGCCAGATGGCTGAGGAAGGCCTCGACCTCGGCGGCCCCCATCTCGCCCGGATGGCGCTTGCCGTGGAACAGGATGAAGCGCCTGATCCAGTCGACATAGGCCTGCTCGGTCCGGTACGAGTAGTGCCTCAGGCGGATGGCCTGCCGGACCCGGTCCAGCAGCCTCGGTGAATCGCTGGATGGTGCAGGGCGCGCATCGGTGTCAGCTTCCATCCGCAGAAATTTAGGTCGCCTATCGCACCGCCGGGCACCCCCCGCGGCAGGTAGGAAGAGGGGGCTTATCAGAGGAGGGCCGAGGCCCTAGCATTCAGGCCATCAAGGTGCGATAGGCGACATCAGCCGACCTCACACCTGCCCACCATTTGTAGTTAGGCCCCGCAACACACACCGCGTCTCCATCGACAGTTTTGAGGACGTGCGCTGCGCCGTGCCGTGCTATCCATAACCTGTGCTGTCGAGGAGGTACCATGTCCTATGAGTTCGTGAGTCCACAGGTGGATGCTGCTCTTATCGGAGGCTGTGTTGCCGCTCTTGGTTGGTGGCTGAGTTCCTGGCGCGTCGGCAAGAAGATCGAATCAATCCGCGAGGCCGCACAGCACAGACTAGAAGGAGTTCGGTTGGTCAATGACAAGGACCTTGCATTCCTCAAGGCCGAACTCGAGTCGCTGAGCGCTCATGTGGTTGATCGACGCAGGCTCTTGCTTGCCCTGCTTAACTCGGTCCATCAGGCTAAGGATGCGGCCTGGAGTCTCGTAAATGACTCGGCCAGCCTGGAGCCGCGCAAGTTACTATCAAAGACCGCTCAGTCCTTGCAGGCCATCTCCGCATTCTTTGCTTCAACAGGGAATGCAGAGAGCATCGTCTTCCTCACCGACGACGAACGCGACCAATTGGCTGTGGTTGCCGAACGTCTGTCCGAACTCTTCCTGTCCCTCGACCTTGATTCGGGGAGACGGTCTGACTACGAGCGCATCCTGCTTGACACCGCCAAGCGGCTGGACAAAGAAGTGGAGAAGTTTCAGCGAATGGCGAAAGTCGCCTTTCCGACGAGGACACTCAGCGCGCCTGTCGCACCGTCGTGACGTGGCCTAACCCTTCGCTCGAGTGGACTCGCTCCGGCATGGCACTTGGCCCGCCTACCGGTGTGGTACATCATCCGTCCGGCGGGCCAAGCGCCATGCCTACGCTCGCCCCTCAGCTCAAACTACAAGGGCTTCCCCGTTTGTCAACCGAGTGAGATCCATCGAG
>CAZUUU010000062.1:0-15903 GCA_964622685.1 uncultured Methylibium sp. | reverse complement strand
GCTGAACAAGGCTGGCGCCGCCACCCGCGAGCACGCCCTGTTCATCAACGCCGACCGCGAATACCGCGAAGGCAAGGCCCAGAACCACCTGCGACCCGAAGACATCGACAAGATCGTGCACGTCTACCGGGCCGGGCAGAACGTGTCGGCCTACGCCCGCCGCGTGCCCTATGCCGAGATCGCGGCCGAGGACTACAACTGCAACATCCGCCGCTACGTGGACAACGCGCCGCCGCCCGAGCCGCACGACGTGCGCGCGCACCTGCACGGCGGCGTGCCGGTGGCGGAGATCGACGCGCTGGCGCACTTCTGGAGCAACTACCCCGGCCTGCGTGAAAGCTGCTTCGTGCCTCGCGGCGGGGCCGATGCCGAACGCTACGCCGACTTCAGCTCCGCGCTGACCGACAAGCGCGCCATTCAACAGCACGTTGCCCAGCACCCTGGCGTGCAGCAACGGCATGCGGAGTTCATGGCCCAGCTTCAAGCCTGGTGGCAGCAGCATCTGCCGGTGATGGACGCACTGGCTCCGGACCCCACCAACCAGCAGGGCGCACCGCGCAACGTGTATGCGGTGCGCGCCGCGTTGCTGGACAGCATCGAGCGGATGTTCGGCGGGCAGCACCTGCTCACCCGCTACCAGGTGCGCGGCGCGTTCGCCAACTTCTATAAGCTGCTGTCGGCCGACTTCAAGTCCATCGCGGCCAGCGGGTGGGGCGCGGAGTTGATTCCCGACCAGGACATCTTGCAAAGCCAGTTCCCGCAGGTGCTAGCCGAACTGGAGCAACAGCACGCGCGCCTAGCCGAGTTGCAGGCGCTGTTCGCGGCAGCGGGCGAGGAAGACTTCGAGGACACCGACAACACCGGCGTGCTGCCACCCGAGCAGGTAAAGGACCTGAAGGCACAAGCCAAGGAAGCCAAGGGAAAGGCCAAGCTGGCGAAGAAGGACATCAGCTTCGGCGACTGGAAGGCTCACCAGGCTGAGGCCGACCGACTGGACGCGCTGCTGGCGCGGCACAAGGCGCTGGAGGATGAGGGCAAGGGGCTGAAGGCGCGCATCAAGAGCACCGAGAAGAACCGCGACGAGCTGGTGGAGCAGGCGCGGCAGCGCATCGGCCGTGACGAAGCCCGGCAGGTAATCCTGCGGCGCTTGCAGGCGGTCCTGATGGACACCTACGGGCAATATCTGCGGGCGGATCAGCGGGCTTGCGTGGCGGCAGTTGAAAACCTGTGGGGCAAGTACGCGGTGACGGCAGCGACGTTGACGCAGGCCAGAGACGCCGCCGCCTCTGCGCTTGCGGCCTACTTGACGGGACTTGGGTATGTGGATTGAACGGCCGCTCGCCGAGCTTGCGACCATTACAAGCGGCGGTACACCTGCACGCGATGTCGCAGGTCATTGGGGCGGTGACATTCCATGGGTGACGCCAAGCGACATCACGGCCTGCACGACGAATGTGCTGCGCGAGACCAAGGAACGGATCACTGCTGCGGGCCTTGCGGCGAGCGCAGCCCGAATGGTTCCCGCCGAGTCAATTCTGCTGACATCTCGGGCCACAGTGGGTGAGGCCCGAATCGCGGGGATGCCGCTTTGCACGAACCAGGGCTTCAAGGCTCTGACCGCTGGTCCGGGCATCGATCCGTGTTTTCTTTTCTACCAAGTCCAGAGATGCCGTGGCGAGTTTGAGCGCTTCGCGGCTGGCAGCACCTTCCTTGAGATCGGCAAGCGGGACACGGAGCGAGTGCGGCTCGGGCATCCTGCCGATGTCGCGAGTCAGAAACGCATCGCAGCCGTCCTCACCAGCCTCGACATTGCCATCGAAGCCACCGAAGCGCTGATCGAGAAGCACCGACAGATCAGGGCCGGGTTGCTGCACGACCTGTTCGCGCGCGGCGTTGCGCTCGATGGGTCCATTCGCGGGATGCGGGTCCGGTCACGCGCCGACGGCGCTGAACTTGATGCTGTACCCGCGGGATGGGACGTTCTGCCGCTGCAAAGATGTCTGACAGAGAGTGCGAGCAACGGCATCTACAAGCCGCCCCACTTGATTGGAAGCGGCGCGCTGCTTGTAGGTCAGACTGCGATCACCGACGATCGGTCGGTCGATCCCAAGCTCGCTCGGCGGGCGTTGGTGTCCGCAGCGGAAGTCCGGCGGTTCGGCGTCGCGGCCGGTGATGTCCTCTTGGCGCGGGTGTTCGCGACCGTTGAAGGTGTCGGTCGGCCTGCGCTGGTACCCGATCTCGGCGAGCCGGCGGTGTTCGAGTCGAACATGATGCGACTGCGTGTGGCTGCATCGGTCATCCGGCCGCGTCTGCTGTTCGAGTGGCTGAAGTCCGATGCCAGCCGTCGGCACATCGAGGGGCGTGCCAACGCTTCGAATCAAGTGAGTGTCAATCAGTCCGTGCTGTATCCGCTTCCGGTACCCATCCCGCCGATGGACGAGCAAGACCGAATGGTGGAGCGGATCGAGGCTGCGGATCGGGCGCGTACCGCAAACCTTGCGGCCTTGGAGAAGCTGCGCATGCAGAAGCAAGGTCTGATGCAAGATCTCCTCTCCGGCAGGGTTTCGGTTCCCCTGTCGTAGTTGTTGCTTCGCTTTGCTTGCTCCGACGACAAGAATGAAGTGGGAGAGGATATGAACGACGACATCCGCGCAAAGAAGCTGCTTTACCACCTGACTAGCCTGAAGAACATGACCTCAATCCTCGAAAGCGGCTTGCTGCCAAGGTCGCGGTTGGACGGCTTTGTCGACGTGGCAGATCCCGAAATCATTGAAAGCCGGAAAGGGCTGCGCCTTGAACGTCATGTCCCGTTCCACTTCTTTGCGAAGAACCCCTTCGATGGGCGAGTGCAGCGAGATCATCCCAAGAAGCGCTTCGCACTCATAGCCGTGCAGCGGCATGTGGCTCGGACGAGAGGCTGGAAGATCATCCCCAAGCACCCCTTGGCTGGCGGCGAGATCGAGCTGCTGGACTACGACGACGGCATGGAGGCGATTGACTGGGAGGTCATGAACAAGCGCGACTACTCGGACCAGCACTGCAAGTGCGTCTGCATGGCCGAGTGCCTGGCCCCTGGTCCCGTAACCCCCGACTTGTTCCATGCAATCTATGTCAAGTACGACGATGCGCAGGAGCAGGTGCAGGAGTTGATCAACGGGCGATACCGGGCACTGCATGTGGATGTCATGCCGGCGATGTTCTCCAAGTGAATTACCCGAATCTCAACCCTGATAAGGCGCTGATCTGGCGCATCCTGCATCGCGCGAATCTGCCGTGGGTGCTTCAGAACGGGATCCACTGTGGCAATAGCCCGATCCGGTCTGCGAAGTGGGTGAGCATTGGCAATGCCGAGTTGATCGACAAGCGCGCGGTTCGGCCGGTTCTGGTACCGCCGGGTGGAACACTGGGTGACTATGTTCCCTTCTACTTCACGCCGTTCTCGGTGATGCTGCGCAACATCCACACAGGGTGGAATGGCATCAAGCAAGTGCCAAACGCGGACATCGTCATCTTGGTATCGAGCCTGCGAAGGGTGAACCAGCTCGGGTTGCCATTCTTGTTCACGGACTGCCACGCATACAGCGGGCTGGCGAACTTCTACGACGATCTGGCCCGGCTGGATCGGATCGACTGGCCGTTGCTCCAGAGGCGGGACTTCAAACGCGACCCCGAGGATCCCGGCAAGCTGGAGCGGTACCAGGCCGAGGCCTTGGTCCACCAGCAAGTGCCCTTGGCGGGCCTCTTGGGCATCGTGTGTTACACGGATGTTGTCCGCGCTGAGATCGAGAGCAAAATGCAGGCCTTGGGCGTGGTGCTGCCCGTACACACCCGGCCCAACTGGTACTTTTGATGATCTCCTACACCCAAGGCAACCTGCTCGACGCGCGCGTCGAGGCGCTGGTGAATACCGTCAACACCGTCGGTGTGATGGGGAAGGGCATCGCCTTGATGTTCAAGGAGCAGTACGGCCGCAACTTCGACCTGTACGCGGCTGCCTGCAAGGCCAAGAAGGTGAAGGTCGGTCAGATGTTCGTGACGGAGACGGGCGAACTCGACGGACCGCGCTGGATCATCAACTTTCCGACCAAGGATCACTGGAAGGGCAACTCGCGCCTGGAGTGGGTGGAATCCGGGCTCGAGGACCTCAAGCGCGTCTTGCGCGAACGGAAGATCAGCTCGGTGGCAGTACCGCCATTGGGTGCCGGTAACGGAGGGCTGGACTGGCCGACTGTCAAGGCGCGCATTGATACCGCCCTCGCTGAGTTGGAGGACGTTGAGGTCATCGTCTTTGAGCCTACGGACAAGTACCAGAATGTGGCCAAGCGCGCCGGCGTGCAGAAGCTGACGCCTGCGCGTGCGTTGGTGGCCGAGGCGGTGCGCCGCTACTGGGTGCTGGGCATGGAGTGCAGTCTTCTGGAAGTGCAGAAGCTTGCCTGGTTTCTGGAGCGTAGCCTCAAGCACTTGGGATTGCGCAACGACCTGAAGCTCAATTTCGTCGCTCACCGCTATGGCCCATTTGCGCCAAGTCTGAACCATCTTCTCAACAGTCTGGATGGCAGCTACCTTCGATCGGACAAGCGCATCGCTGACGCCGGTCCGTTGGATGTCATCGGCTTCGATGACAGCCGAAAGGAATTGGTGCAGGGCTACCTGAAGAGCGAGGCCAAGGACGTTGCTCCGGCTCTCGAATTGGCCAGCCAGGTGATCGATGGATTCGAATCGCCATTTGGAATGGAACTGCTGGCGTCGGTTGACTGGCTTATCAGTCGTGCGGGAGTCGTGCCCGACGTCCCGGCGCTGTTGGACGGCCTGGCCAACTGGCCGGCCGACGGTGCCGCCGGTGCAGGGAAGCGCAAGAGCGAAATCTTTGATGAGCGCTCAGTGCGCATTGCTCTGAAGCATCTGCTGGAAAGCCCGCTCTACTCGCCAACCTGAGGCGCAGCGCTGGCGCGTAACATCCTCGGCACTTCACCGGAGAGTGACGGGCCAGGGATTCGGATGAGCGAGTACACAGAAGTCGAACAACCCTTCCTGCAGCAGTTGGCTGCGCAGGGCTGGACCGTCATCGACCAGGGCCCGCAGCTGCCGCAGGACGCGGCGCCCAGCCTGCGCCCGAGCTTCCGGCCCTGGTGGCTGCCCAGCGTGTTCCGTGACGCGGTGCGCGCGCTCAACATCCTGCCAGGCGTTGGCGGAGAGGGTGCTCCCTGGCTCACCGACCGCCAGCTCGACGATCTGGAGTCGCAGCTCTTCCGCCAACCCCAGCGCACGCTGCTGGAGGCCAACCAGGCCGTGCACGAGCTGCTGCTGAAGGCGCAGGTGGACTTGAACGAGGCCAACGGCGAGGTGGACCCAGTGGTGAAGCTCATCGACTTCCACCACCCAGAGCGCAACCGCTTCCACGCCATCAGCCAGTTCCGTATCGCCACGCCGGGCTGCGTGCGCGAGTTCATCGTGCCGGACATCGTGCTGTTCGTGAACGGTATCCCGCTGGTGGTGGTGGAGTGCAAGAAGGGCTCGGCCACCTGCGCCAACCCGATGCAGGAGGCGTTCGTGCAATTGCAGCGCTATATGCGCAAACGCGCCGAAACGGAGGCCGCCGGTCTGAAGGAGGGCGAGCCCCGGCTGTTCCACAGCAACCTGCTGCTGGTGCGCACTTGCGGGCTGGAGGCGGACTACGGCAGCATCAGCTCCGGCGAGGAACACTTCTACGCCTGGAAGACGCTCTACCCGGCCGACGATGCCGCCAGGGCGGGCATGAACCCGCAGCAGCAACTGGTGGCGGGCATGATGATGCCTGCCAACCTGCTGCAGATGCTGCGCACCTGCACCGTGTTCATGGACACCGATGCCGGCGCGCGGGTGAAGGTGGTGTGCCGCTACCAGCAGTTCCGCGCCGCCGGCAAGATCGTGCAGCGGCTGCGCGCCGGCCACACGGCGGCCGAGCGCAGCGGCGTGGTGTGGCACACGCAGGGCTCGGGCAAGTCGCTCACCATGGTGTTCGTGGCCCGCATGCTGCGCGCCAGCCAGGACCTGAGCGACTTCAAGATCGTGCTCGTCAACGACAGGCAGGACCTGGAGGAACAGCTTGGCGAGACGGCCACGCTGATCGGCGGGCGGGTCAACGTGATCGGCAGCACGCAGGACCTGCGGCGCCACCTGGCCACCGACAGCTCGGACATCAACATGGTGATGGTCCACAAGTTCCAGGAGCGCGAGCAGGTGCTCAGCAACGCCGTGGCCGAGGCGCTGGGCACCTACCGGGCCATGCCGGCGGGCAAGACCTTCGGCTTGGTGAACGCCGGCGACCGCATCGTGCTGATGATCGACGAAGCCCACCGCACTCAGGGCTCCGACCTGGGCGAGAACCTGTTCGAAGCATTCCCCAACGCCACGCGCCTGGCCTTCACCGGCACGCCGCTGATCACGGAGCGCCACGGCGAGCGCAAGACGCACAAGCGCTTCGGCGAGTACATCGACACCTACAAGCTGCTGGACGCGGTGAACGACGGTGCGACGCTGCAGATCCTCTACGAAGGCCGCACGGCCGACAGCGCGCTGAACGAAAAGCACGCCTTCGACGAAAAGTTCGAAGACCTGTTTCGCGACCGCAGCGAGGAAGAGCTGGCCGCCATCCGCAAGAAGTACGGCGCCACCGGCGACATCCTGGAGGCCAAGGCGCGCATCGATGCGATCGCCCGCGATCTGGTGCGGCACTACGTGGACAACATCCTGCCCAACGGCTTCAAGGCCCAGGTGGTGTGCCATTCCAAGCTGGCCTGCGTGCGTTACCAGGAGGGTATCGATGCCGCCATCGCGGAGCGCCTGGCGGCGGAACAAGCGAAGGCGCAGCCGGATGCTGAATTGCTGCGGCGGTTGGCCTTCCTGAAAACGGCGGTGGTGGTGTCGTCCGACGGCACCAACGAGGCGGCCTACATCACCCATGCCCGCAAGCAGGCCGGGCGGCTGAACGCGGTGGAGAACTTCTGCAAGGGCTTCGACCTGGATGACCCCGACAAGGCCAACACTGGCATCGCCTTCCTGATCGTCTGCGACATGCTGCTCACCGGCTTCGACGCGCCGATCGAGCAGGTGATGTACATCGACAAACGGCTGCGCGAGCACACGCTGCTGCAGGCGATTGCCCGCACCAACCGCGTGAAGCGCGGAAAGCAGCGCGGCTACATCGTGGACTACATCGGCCTAGCCAACCACCTGACCGAGGCCCTGACGCTCTACACCGCCAGCGACGAGTTGCAGGAACTGCACGACGGCCTGAAGAGCATCACCACCGAACTGCCGGTGCTGGAAGAGCGCTACCAGCGTCTGCTGCAGCACTTCAGCGCCCGCGGCGTGAGCGGCATCGAGGTCTTCGTGACCGGCAAGCTGGGCGACATGCAGCAGGCTGCCGCCGTGGTGCATGCGGCCGTGAAGGCGCTGGCCGATGAACGATACCGGGCCGACTTCGAGGTGTACCTGAAGAAGTTCCTGATGAGCCTGGACATCATCCTGCCGCACGCGTCAGCGCAGGCCTTCCGCGTACCGGCCAAGCGTTTCGGCTACATCCTGCAGGTGGCGAAGGAGCGCTACAAGGACGAGAGCCTGCAACTGGGCGACGCAGGAGAGAAGGTGAAGGCGCTGATCAACGAACACCTGGTCAGCCTGGGCATCAACCCCAAGGTGCCGCCGGTGGAACTGCTGGCCGAGGACTTCCTGCAGCGGCTGCAGCAGCACGCCGGCGGCAACGACGAAGCCAAGGCCAGCGAGATGGAACACGCCATCCGCAAGCACTGCACCGTGCACCACGACGAGGACCCGGCGTTCTACAAGAAGCTTTCGGAGAAGGTGGATGCGCTGATCGAGCGCCACCACGACGAATGGGACTTGCTGGTGGAAAAGCTGGAAGAGCTGCGCACCGAAGCCGTGGCCGGCCGCAAGCAAGGCGTGGAAGGCCTGGGCACCGAGGCCAGCACGTTCTACGAGCACCTGGCCGGCGTGGCCTATGGCAGCACCACCGTGCCCGCGGCCGACCTGCCGGCCTTCAAGGTGCTGATGGCCACGCTGGTGGAACTGCTGCAGGACACCATCGGCAGCATCGACTTCTGGCAGAGCGCCGACAAGCAGAAGCGCTTGCGCGGCGAGATCAAGACTGCCATCGCCCGCTCGGGCCTGGAGGCTGTGGTGGCGCAGCGTGAGCGTGTGGCCGTGGAGGTGATGAAGCTGGCGAAGAACCGCCACGACCAGCTGTTGAAGGCCGCGAACGATGCAAGCTGAGGCTGCACCCATCGTCCGCAAGGTGAAGGACATCGAGTACCGCCTGCTGCCCGGCACGGCGCGGCAGACCACCGACATCGTGATCGAGCGCGACGGCTGCGTCACCGTGCGCCCGCCCGCGCGCATGACGCCCGAGCAGGTGGACGAGACCGTGCTGAGCCGTCGGCACTGGATCTACCGCAACCTGGCCGAATGGCGCGACCTGAACGCCACCCGCGTGGTGCGCGAATGGGTGAACGGCGAGAGTTTCCTGTACCTGGGCAGCGCCTACCGCCTGCTGCTGGTGCCGGAGCAGGACGAGCCCCTGAAGCTGAAGGACGGCCGCTTCTGCCTGCTGCGCAGCGTGGTGGAGCAGGGCGGCAAGACGGCAGCGCAGGACGCATTCCGCGACTTCTACATTGCCCGAGGCATATCGCGCCTGGTCCAGCGTGTCAACCACTTCGCGTCACGTGTGGGTGTTCAGCCCGGGCCGCTGCAGGTGAAGGAACTGGGCTTCCGCTGGGCGAGCAGCCTGCCCAACGGTGGTCTGCACTTCCATTGGAAGTGCCTGATGGCACCGCCCAAGATCACCGACTACATCGTCGTCCACGAGCTGTGCCACATGCACCACCGCGACCACACCGACCTGTTCTGGAACGAGGTGGACAAGGTGATGCCGGACTATCGGGAGCGGAAGGAGTGGCTTCGGCAGCGTGGGGCGGGTTTGGATCTGTAGTTCGACGAAGTAGTCCGGGTACGAGGGGCGCCGCGTCATCGACCAGCAAGATGCTGCGGAATTGATGCTGAATCGGCCGAAGGCTTTGGAAAGGCATGGGCTTAGCGGCCTCACAAGAGAGCCGACCGCGCCGGGCCGGGCCTGTCGGTGCGGAGCGCCAGGCCCTGTGACTCAGCCCGGAGAATCAGTCGTGTGTCCAATGCTAGCAATCGAGGCAAAGCCGTAGCGTGCGAGCAATTTGTCAACGAAGGCGGGGTCGACCGCGTAGGTGAACGCAAGGCGGCCCTGCAGATTGGCTACGTCGGCGGGACCGAGAGTGCCGAGTGCCGCACGATGCATGGCTAGTCGGAGCTGCCGTTTGGCCTCGCGTCCGATGGACGCATGACCATCGTTTGAGAGCGTCAGACCAACGAGTGTGCGCCGAGTCTTCCTCGATACGTTGACGGACTTTTCCTCATTCAGCTGCAGGCCTAGATAGTCGAGTTCCTCTAGAAGGCGTCGAACCTCGGTCTCGACGGCATCCAATGCGCCTGGAGTGTTTGTCGAAAACGCGAGGTCGTCGGCGTATCGGGTGTAGCGCACCCCGCGAACAGTGCAGAAGTCCGTTAGATTGGAATCGAACTCATGGAGAACGTAGTTTGAGATGTGGGGAGAGCTTGGTGCGCCGATTGCGAGCTGGTGAATGCCCGTCGACTTGCTCTTGCGGCAAAGCAGATTGCCCAAGATCCAAAGCTCGACGCTTGAGTAGTCACTGTCGAGTGTCAAGCGATGAGCCAGCGATGCCCACTTGATGCTCGGGAAGAAGTCCTTGAAGTCGAGTTTCAGTAGGTAGCGACCAAGAGCATGTGGTCGTGCGTGGTCCGCGATCGACAGACCACTGCGATATGCGACGGCGGCGTCATGAATCGGCAGCGCGGCAAGCTCGTACTTGACGAGCAAGCGTTGCACGAACTTGATCTCCTTGGTCGGCTGCGCAATCTCACGGCGGCCTCGCCCGCCGCGCTTCTCGATGTAGTGCACCTTGTACCGTGATGACGCGGTAGCGATGAGCACGATGAGCTCGTGCTCAGAGAACGGCGACCGGGCGAGCAGGCGCTGGAACAGAGGAGATGCAGCGATACTCATTCCGTCCGCCCCAGCACCGACATCAGGCGCTTGTTGCCTTCCAATAGTGCTCGGCGGGCGAGCTTGAAGCGACTGCGGTCGAATGGTGGCATGCCATCGCGAGCGGTGTAGTTGACCCAGGTGCGGTCGGACCTGTCGCGACGAACAAAGAAGTGCTCGGACCCACGATGCTCGATGCGAATGAGGCCGAAGAACTCCAGAAGGCGCGCAGTGCGTTCAATGTCCTGGGTCGAAAGCTCCAAATGAAAGTGCTTGAGCGCCGTCTGGAGTTCTTGAGTTTTGCAAATTTGAAGAAGATCAACGAGGTCGGCTGCCAACAGGAATCTGTGGGTTGGTACGTCAATGCGCAGACGTTCGGTGCTCGGCAGACTGGGCAATCGCTCGTGAACAAACTCAGCAATCGTCTCGAAGTCATCGTCTGGAAGCTCGTTGCCTGTCGCACCGATCACGCAACGATTCTTCAGTTCTTCAGCGCGCTTGAGAGGCCCGAGATTGAGGAAGGACTCGCGGGCAGGTGCTTCCAGATAGCGGCTCTGCACTACAACGAGGAGACGGCTGACGATCGAATCATCTACGGCCAGCGCCCCGAGCTCTGCAAGTGAACCCGGCGATTCCGGGATCAGAACGATCGCTCGCGCCAGGTGGCAGGCGTCGCGCTCGAAGGTGAGAAGATCGTCATAACCAGAGAAGGCCCACCAGCCCGGATGGGCCTCAGGAATCTCGAGTTCTGAAGTCCACTTCAGCTGCGGGGAGGGGGGAGTGGCGAGCGACTTGCGCCAGAACGCTTCGCGGAGGGACGAGGGCGGGGCGGTCTTGTCGCTCCCAAACGCGCCCCCGAAAAGCCAGATACGCCCCGGCAGATTGGCAAGGCGGCAGGCCCCTGGATCCAACTGATCTCGAAGCTGGTCCAGGGGCTCACCAGGCACTCTCAATTACCTTTGACTGTAGGCACGGAGACACGTGACGGCTCGCCGGCGCGGGGCTCCGTGCCGTAGATGCCGTGCAACTCAACTCAGTCCTGCGATACGCCGGACATTGATAGCTCAGCTACCAAAACGCTAATTGAGGCGGCCAGTCTATACCAGCAGGCCAAGCCCAGAAAGCGCGGAGGTGCGGGCGACGCTCGGCAGTACCGCTTGCCACTGTCGAAGTTGGCGGCGAAGCAAACCGCCGGCAGGGCAAGCCACAATGACTGCCTCGGCGGAGGATCGTTCGATTACCGCAGCCGGATCAAGTTGCCCATCGGGCCAGCCATCAGCCCCATCTCACGTCCATGCCTGAAGACTCCCCCACGGCAGATGGCAGTTCTGGGCCAGACGATCGGCTGCGTGAGCTGCACGAGCTTTCGATGCCCGACGCGCGTATGCGCCACCTGGCCGTGCGGGATGGGCTGACGATTCGGTCGCTGGAGCAGCGGGATCGTCATGAATCGATCGCTGAACTTCAGTTGAAAGAACAGGTCCCGGAAGAGATCACCGACCACTACGACACAGCGCGGAACGTGTACCTGTACGCGTGGCACGTCTACCGCTTTCATGTCGTCGCCGAGCAGCAGGTCTTGGCGTCGCTTGAGATGGCGCTTCGACTGGCCCTACATCGTCGGGGACTGGTCGATGAGCGCGGGGCTGCGGTCGCGCAACCTGGCCAGCCGTCGACTGGGCATCGGCGCTCTCGTCCCCTCGGACTGTCCCGGCTCATGGCTATGGCGGTGAGCGCCGGTCTGATCACCAATGAAGGCATCACGCGGCGCGAACACTGGGCGCAGAGGCTCGCCGAGCAGCGCCAAAGCATCGAGCACATCAAGTTCATGGAGCAGAACCAGATCGATCAGATGGTCCTACCTGATACGCCTGCTGTGCCGAACGAAGAGGAGCGCGAGTTCGACTGGCTGACACAGTTTGTCGAGAGCCTACCTGAACTGCGCAACGAGTACGCACACGGAAGCCAGATGCTGCACGCCAATGTCCTGCGAACCTTTCAGATCGTGTGCGACTTGATCAACCAGCTTTGGTCCGAGAGTTCTGCAAATCCTGCTGGGAGTTGAAGCGGCAGACCTGTGACTGATAAAGGACGTTATCAATCACAGCCCTTTCGACCACCATGTTCGCCCCGTCCCAGCTCGAATTCCTGCCCGCTGCGTCCGTGCCGGCGCTGCTCGCGCCCGATGCCCGCGCCAAGGCCCGCACGCTGGAGTTCTTCACCGCGCACATCCGCAATCCGAACACGCGCAAGGCCTACGCGCGGGCCGGGCAGCACTTCGCCGACTGGTGCGAGCGCCTCGGCATCGGCGACGTGCGGCAGGTGCAGCCGATCCACGTCGCGCTTTACGTCGAGCAGCTCGACCTGGCCGCACCGTCGGTGAAGCAGCGCCTGGCGGCGTTGCGCTCGCTGTTCGACTGGCTGGTGGTGGGGCAGGTGATGCCGATCAATCCGGCGGCGGCGGTGCGCGGGCCGCGGTACTCGGCGAAGACCGGCAAGACGCCCGTGCTGTCGGGGAGCGAGGTGCGCGACCTGGTCGAGTCCATCGACGCCGAGTCCCGGGTGGGCATGCGCGATCGGGCCTTGATCGGGACCATGGTCTACACCTTCGCGCGCGTCGGCGCGGTCACGCGGCTGCGCGTCGAGGATGTCTACACGCAGCGGCGGCGCCTGTGGGTGCGGCTGGACGAGAAGGGCGGCAAGCGCCACGAGATGCCGTGCCACCACCGGCTGGAGGAGTGGCTGTACGACTACCTGGAGGCCGCCGGCATCGCCGACGATCCGGGCGGGCCGCTGTTCAGGTCGGCGCGCGCCGCCACCGACACGCTGACCTCGCGGCCGATGTCCCAGGCCGACGTGTACCGGATGATCCGGCGGCGCGCGGAAGCCGCCGGTATCGCCACGGCCATCGGGTGTCACTCGTTCCGCGCGACCGGCATCACCGAGTACCTCTTGAACGGCGGCAAGCTGGAGATCGCGCAGCAGATGGCCAACCACGAGTCTTCACGCACGACGGGCCTGTACGACCGGCGCGGCGACCAGATCAAGCTCGACGAGGTGGAGCGGATCGGCATCTGAAGTGGGGCGGTGGCGGTCCTCGATCCGCGCGCTCCCCTTGAAGGCCAGAGTTCCAGGGCAAGCATCCCGGCAGGTTCACTTGCCGGAGCAGCACCCTTGACCGACTTTCCAACTGACGACGATAGCTTTCGCCACGGATTCGTCAACGTGTGCGTCAACGATCTTGGGCTGGATGAAGCGACGGTCAGTCAGCTGACGGGACACGAGCGCGGGAAGTCCATCATGATGAACGTCTACCGCAAGGACAAGCTTCCTAGCCAGCTCATCGAGGCCATCGGACGAATCAAGTTCGACCTGCCTCCGATCAACCCGTTCGACCAGGAAGCCGGACTAGAGGCGCTCAAGCACGCGCTGGAGCGAAAGAGCGCGGCGTCGCGCTAGCGGCAGGCTCCACTTAGGAAGATTCCAGACGAAGAGTGAGCCCCCGGGCTTCAACACTCGCACTAGTTCATCAAGCCACATCCGGCACCATGACAGGTAGTCTTCCACTGCCATCGAGTCATCGATGTTGGAGCTGTATTGCTTGCCCAGGTTGAACGGTGGGTCAGCGAACGCTAGGTCCACCGAGTCGGGTTCGAGCGCGCGGCAAACATCCAGACAGTCGTGCTCGAACAACTGGCCGTAGGGGGTGGTCAAAATGGGAACCATAGTCATCATTCTCGCAGCAACGGCGGGTCCGAAGCGCTACCTGCTCGATCGTAGACGGTTCTTCATGGTCGAAGCGGCGCCGGGGCCGCAGAGCCAGCGCTCGCCAGGGTGGCTTGCCGCAACCAGAGTGCCCGTGGGCGTTCTAGTCCGAACCCGCTTCGACTTCGATGAACGCTGACCCAGCTACAAGTCTGTGCTACAACGCCCAATTAAGAACCCTGAGCGCCCTGTGGCCGGAGTTGTGGGACGGCTTCCTGCCAGCCGCACCAGAACCCCAGAGGGCTCACTGTGAAGTGAGCCCTCTTTCATTGCGGGACGGCATGGCTGTTCTGGCCACTCCCGATCGTCAGCTCCGGCCGTCAGCGCCGACAGCCCAGCCGCCGCGACACCTGCTCGGCCGCGCGCCGGACGGCCGTGGCACAGGGGGATCGCCAGTCGGCCGCAAAGCTGTCGGCCGGACCGAGCGAGGTGAGCACCAGCGCCACGCGGCCCTCGTGGTCGAACACCGGGGCGCTGAAGGCGTTGATGCCGGGGATCGGCCGGCCCATCGCGCGGGCCACGCCGTGCTCGGCGAGTTCGGCCGCCGCTTCGCGGACCTCGCGAGTGACCGTGGTCTTGCCGGGCGGCGCGGCACCGCCGGCCTGGCTGGCGATCGCGGCATCGAGCGTCGCGCGCGGCAGCACCGCGGCAAAGGCGCGGCCGGTCGCGGTGCCCAGCACCGACATCACCGCGCCGACGCGCAGGTTCACGTGCAGCGGCTGGCGGCCCTCGATCAGCCGCACGACGGTCGGCCCGAAGTTGCCCCACACGACGATGGCCACCGCGTGCTCCAGCTCGGCGGCCAGCGCCTCGGCGACCGGTGTCGCCGCCTTCAGCGGGTCGGACTGGTGCAGGCAGCTCAGCCCGATCTGCAGCGCCGCCGGGCCCAGCGCGTAGCGGCCGCTGGCGCGGTCCTGCTCCACCAGCCCCAGCTTGCCGAAGCTGACCAGGTAGGGATGCGCGCGCGAAGGCGTCAGCCCCACGGCGGCGGCCAGGTCCTTCAGGCTCATCGGTCCTGCGCGATCGGCCAGCGCCAGCAGCAGCGGCCCGCCGACCTCGATCGACTGGATCGCCCGCTGCTCCTTGCGCGGGTTCGGCTCGTCTTTCATCGTCGCCTCCGGAGCATTGCATTTTAGCAAACAAGTTTGACATAGGCGAATGCTGCTTCGATAATCCAGGCGATGGATGACGGGCCGTCCGGGCCCTGCCGCTGCCGGAGATGCGCATGACCAAGACCTTTGCCTCGCAAGCCGACCTCGAGGAGAAGCAGGTCAGCTTCACCCGCCTGTCCGACAACGCCTACGCCTACACCGCCGAGGGCGATCCCAACACCGGCGTGATCGTCGGCGACGACGCGGTGCTGGTGCTCGACACCCAGGCCACGCCGGTGATGGCGCAGGACGTGATCCGCCGCATCCGCGAGGTGACGGACAAGCCCATCCGCTATGTGCTGCTGACGCACTACCACGCGGTACGCGTGCTCGGCGCCAGTGCCTACAACCCGCAGCAGATCATCGCCAGCCAGGACACCTACGACCTCATCGTGGAGCGTGGCGAGCAGGACAAGGCCAGCGAGATCGGGCGCTTCCCGCGCCTCTTCCGCAACGTCGAGAGCGTGCCGCCGGGGCTGACGTGGCCCACCATCACCTTCACCGGCAAGATGACGCTGTGGCTGGGCAAGCTCGAGGTGCAGCTGCTGCAGCTGGGCCGCGGCCACACCAAGGGCGACACGGTGGCCTGGCTGCCGCAGCAGAAGATCCTCTTCAGCGGCGATCTGGTGGAGTTCGACGCCACGCCCTATGCCGGCGACGCCTACTTCAACGACTGGCCGGCCACGCTCGATGCCGTGGCGGCGCTGCAGCCGCAGAAACTGGTGCCCGGCCGCGGCGCCGCGCTGGTGACGCCCGAGCAGGTGGCCGCCGGGCTGCAGGGCACGCGTGATTTCATCAGCGACGTGCGCGCCAGCGTCGAGGCCGGCGTGAAGGCCGGCCTCGACCTGAACGCCGTCTACAAGCAGACGATGGCGAAGCTCGCGCCGAAGTACGGCC
>CAZUUU010000061.1:7587-16239 GCA_964622685.1 uncultured Methylibium sp. | reverse complement strand
GACGGTTCTGGTCGTGGCGCTGCTGTCGGGCCACCACTCGACGCTGCTGCGTGACACCGTGCGCGCGCTGCTGCGCGACCACAAGGTGTTCATCACCGACTGGACCGACGCACGCATGGTCTCGCTCGAGGCCGGCCCGTTCCACCTGGACGACTACGTCGCCTACGTGCAGGAGTTCATCCGCCACATCGGCCCGGACGTGAACGTGATCTCGGTGTGCCAGCCGACCGTCCCGGTGCTCGCCGCGATCTCGCTGATGGCCAGCAACGGCGAAGCCACGCCGCGCACGATGACGATGATGGGAGGCCCGATCGACGCCCGCAAGAGCCCGACCGCGGTCAACAACCTGGCGATGAACAAGAGCCACAACTGGTTCGAGCACAACGTCATCTACCGTGTGCCGGTCAACTACCCCGGCGCCGGTCGTGCCGTGTATCCCGGCTTCCTGCAGCACAGCGGCTTCGTGGCGATGAACCCGGACCGCCACCTCAGCTCGCACTACGACTATTTCCTCGACCTGGTGCGCGGCGATGGCGACAGCGCCGAGTCGCACCGCGAGTTCTACGACGAGTACAACGCCGTGCTCGACATGCCGGCCGAGTACTACCTCGACACCATCAAGGTGGTGTTCCAGGACTTCGCGCTGGTCAACGGCAACTGGAAGGTCGCGGGTGAACTGGTGCGCCCGCAGGACATCAAGACCACGGCGCTGCTGACGGTGGAAGGCGAGCTCGACGACATCTCGGGCAGCGGCCAGACCGCCGCCGCGCTGGACCTGTGCAAGGGCGTGCCGAAGACCCGCAAGCGCCACTACGAGGTCAAGGGCGCCGGGCACTACGGCATCTTCTCGGGCCGTCGCTGGCGCGAGTTCGCCTACCCCGAGATTCGCGACTTCATTCTGAAACATCACAAGTGAAGCCGAACGCGCAGCAGCGGCTGGTCGACGCGATCGACGCCGCGCTGCCGCAGACGCAGTGCACGCGCTGCGGCGAGCCGGACTGCCGCCGCTACGCCGAGGCCGTCGCCGCCGGCCGTGCCGGCATCGACCAGTGCCCGCCGGGCGGTGCCGCGGGGATCGCGCGCCTGGCCGCGATCACCGGCCGGCCGGTCGTGCCGCTGAATCCCGTCCACGGCATCGAAGGGCCACTGAAGCTGGCCGTCATCGACGAGGCTTGGTGCATCGGCTGCACGCTGTGCATCAAGGCCTGTCCGGTCGACTGCATCGTCGGCGCGGCGAAGCAGATGCACACCGTGATCGAGTCGCAGTGCACCGGCTGCGAGCTGTGCCTGCCGGTCTGCCCCGTCGACTGCATCTCTCTCGAGCCCGCCGGCCCCGCCACCGGCTGGGCCGCCTGGTCGCCGGCGCAGGCGCGGGCCTCGCGCGATCGCTACCAGGCCCGCAACGAGCGTCGCGTCCGCGCGAAGCGCGAGAACGACGAACGCCTCGCCGCGAAGGCCGCGCACAAGCTGGCGCACCTGGAAGAGGAAACCCGCCTCGCCGAGCCGGCCGAGGTCGATGCCAAGCGGCGCGTCATCGAGGCTGCGCTGGCGCGGGCCCGCGCCAAGCGACCGCCGCCCTGAGCGCGCGGCGCCGGGCGCGTCCACAATCGCGGCCCATGACGACGATGAACGCCGCGCAGGTCGAGAGCTTCTTCGCCACGCTGAAGGCGGCCAACCCGCACCCATCGAGCGAGCTGCAATACGCCTCGGTCTTCGAGCTGCTGGCCGCGGTGCTGCTGTCGGCGCAGGCCACCGACGTCGGCGTCAACAAGGCGACGCGGCGGCTGTTCGTCGTCGCCCCGTCGCCGCAGAAGATGCTGGCGCTGGGCGAGGCCGGCTTGATCGAACACATCAAGACCATCGGCCTGTTCCGCAGCAAGGCGCGGCACCTGATCGAGACCTGCCGCCTGCTGATCGAGCGCCACGGCGGCCAGGTGCCGCGCGACCGCGCCGCGCTCGAGGCCCTGCCCGGCGTCGGCCGCAAGACCGCCAACGTCGTGCTCAACGTCGCCTTCGGCGAGCCGACACTCGCGGTCGACACCCACATCTTCCGCGTCGGCAACCGCACCGGCCTCGCGCCAGGCAAGACGCCGCTCGAGGTCGAGCAGCGGCTGCTGAAGCGCGTGCCGCCGCACTACCTGCACGACGCCCACCACTGGCTGATCCTGCACGGCCGCTACGTCTGCCAGGCGCGCAAGCCGCGTTGCGGCGAGTGCGCCGTGTTCGCGGCCTGCGGCTACGCGGACAAGGCCGCCGCCTAGCGGCCAGACGCGCTCGCCGGAGGCCTCATGGCACGACCGCTGCGCTGGCTGCCGACGAGCCTGGGGGTCGTCGCCCTGCTGCTGGCCCTGCTGGCCGCGGCCTTCGTCGTCAGCCCCTGGCCGGGCGCGCTGGCGATCCGCTTGCTGTTCGACCGCGGCGCGCAGCAGGCGTCCGAGGCGCTGCGCAAGCACGTGCCGCCCGGCATCGTCCAGCACCTGGGCGAGGTCTACGACCCGGCCGACCCCGACGCGCGCTTCGACGTCTACCTGCCGCCGCCACCAGCCGACGGTGCCGTGCGCGCGCCGCTGCCGGCGGTGGTGTGGGTGCACGGCGGCGGCTGGGTGTCGGGCAGCCGCAGCGACATCGGCAACTACGCGCGCGTGCTGGCCGGCCGCGGCCTGGCCGTCGTCGCGGTGGACTACAGCATCGCGCCCGGCGCGCACTACCCGACGCCGGTGCGCCAGCTGAACACCGCCCTGCGCCACCTGGCGATGCAGGCCGCGCGCTGGCACATCGACCCGGACCGCATCGTGCTGGCCGGCGACTCGGCCGGTGCCCACATCGCGGCGCAGGTCGCCAACGCGATCGCGCTGCCGGCCTATGCGGTGGAGATCGGCGTCGTGCCCGGCCTGGCCAGCCGGCAACTGCGCGGCGTGGTGCTCTTCTGCGGCCCCTACGACCTGCGCAAGGGCCGGCTGGACGGTCCCTTCGGCCTGTTCCTGCGCACCGTGCTGTGGGCCTACAGCGGCCAGCGCGACTTCCTGGACGACCGCCGCTTCGCCGCCGCGTCCGTCATCGACCACCTGACCCCGGACTTCCCGCCGACCTTCATCTCGGCCGGCAACGCCGACCCGCTGCTGCCGCAGTCCCACGACCTCGCCGTGCGCCTGTCGACGCTGCGGGTGCGCGTGGAGACGCTGTTCTTTCCAGACGACCACGTGCCGGCGCTGGGGCACGAGTACCAGTTCGACCTGGATCAGGAGGCCGGACGGCGCGCACTGGACGAGGTGGTGAACTTCGTGCGCGCGAGGGCGGCGTCGTAGCGATCGCCCGACGACGGCTCGACAGTCGCCGTCCATTGCAAGCCCGCAAGGGCTCCCCGCCTTCGCGGCCGTGCCGGCCACAGTGCGGACCACCGTTTCCAGCTTCCTGTCCAAGCTCAGCGACCCGTGGTCCGGCATCAACCTGATGCTGCAGGGGCGCGTGAAGGACGGGCTTTCCGACTTCGGCCGCTTCGGCACCAACACCACCGTCGGCCTGCTGGGCGTGCGGGACGTCGCCACCGACTGGGGCATGCCGCGCCACGGCGACAGCTTCAACGACACGCTGCGCACCTGGGGCGTCGGCGGCGGTGCCTACCTGGTGCTGCCGCTGTTCGGCCCCTCCGACTACCGCGGTCTCGCCGCCTTGCCGGTCAACAGCCTGGCCAGCGCGTCCTCGCAGATCAGCGACACGGGGGCGGCCAACGCGCTGACGGTGATCGACGTCATCGACAAGCGCGCCAGCCTGCTGGACGCCACGAAGCTGATCGACGACGTGGCGCTGGACAAATACCACTTCATCCGCGAAGCGTATCTGCAGCGGAGGAAGCAGCGGGAGGGCGGGAACGACGCGGAGCAGCGTGATGGCGAAGGCGCGGTGGAAGCGGAGCGGCCGCAGTAGTCGAGGTGTGTTGGCCCGCGTCGGTTTCAGTTGATGCCGGTCGCGTCGACCAAGTGCGGGCCTGGTCAAGACTGACCGCAGCTGGCCATGCTGGTCAACGAAAGACAGTTTTTCCCAGGCCCGGCCGGTCAAAGGGCTGGGTCAGCGACTGTCCACTTCGGTCCGTGCGCTAGTCTGCTGATGTCACAGCTTAATCTGCTCGTAGTACAGCGGCAGGTCGAACCGGCTGCGCAGTAACTCGATGAACGCGTTTGCGTCCTTTGTCATCGCGAATTTCGAAGCGATATACAAGCGGTCAGCAACGTCGGTGTCATCACGCCAATAAGCGTACTCAAGGAGTTGAGGAAGGGCCTGTCGGATGCAGGCCTTGAGCGACTTCGCCACCTTAATCTCGTAGAACCAGCAAAACGTCGCTGTCTTCACGACGAGGTCAATCGACGTGCCAAGGCCAGTTGGTAGCTCTGTCCGCACGCAGTCGTTGCCGTGGATCTTCACGAGGGCGTTGTAAAGCGCGGTTTGCAGCTCGTTGTGCAGGAGCGCAGCCATCGTGCCGGTCGTCGGTGCGGAGACCGCGACCTTGCCGGTCTTCTTCGGTACGTGGCCGGGCGTGAATTTGAAGGGACTTGTTGGCGCGGTGCTGGAGTCAGTATCGAGAAAGAAGTCCTGGTCTTCCAGCGTGTCACCGATGGCGTCGATGTCGCCGCTCGTCAGCCAGTTGCGGAATTGCTCTTCGGAGATTGCGAGAACTTCATTGAGGTTGCGGTCGAGCATCTCACTGATCAGATTTGTCTTGCCATCCCAGCCAGCCGCCTGAAACTTGAGCGCGAGCAGTTCAAGAGCGAGTTCGCTTAGGCCAGGGATCTCGAATAGCCGAGACAGGTTGTACGAGACCTGAGTCTTCGTGTGCGAGACGCTGTAGCCAAGCTCCTCGAAGATATGCGCGGTGTTGGTGAACGCCTTATCGTCGATGTCCACGTCTCTGTTGATCGTGCCTCGGAATGGCGATGTTTTCGCCTTGCGCAGCGCCTCCATGAGGTCGTAGTGCGAGAAGATGATCGCAAGTAGGACAAGGGCACCGACAGTTTCGCTGCCCGCCGCCTTCGCCTTTGCCCATACCGGAGGAACGTTTCCAGCCGCGTCGAGAGATAGGTTCTTGCGGGCTTGTACCGCCTCGATCTTGACGCCAGGAATGTCCCCCCAGAGATGCTTCGGGACATCACTGGCGGGATACACGTCCAACAGCTTGGCGAGCTTGTGAGCGCCGTGCTTCGTCAGAGAGGTTCGTAGGCGCCTTAGGTCAATCATCGGTGGGCTTGTTGTTAGGCAAACCCTCGGAATCTATCAGTCGCGCGGCATGGCACTGCCACGGATCAACCCGGTTCAGGCCGCGTCGCGCAAAAGCTCTCTCTGTGCCGCGGACGCCGAGTGATGCGCGTAGGTGTCCCATGTTGGGACGTAGCTTGCATCCGCCTGGTTACCCCAGACAGTCCACTTCGGCCTGACGCCGCGGGCGAACAATTCGAGGAAAGGTCCGGGGCTACAGGCTTCGATCAGGTCGTACTGTTCGTCCGGCTTACGCGAATGTTCACGTTTGCGCGTGCTCATGTAGTTGACCTGACGACGACCCGGAGCGAGCGTGCGGGCGTTCTTTCCACGCACGCCGAACAAAATGATCTCAGTAACGTTCCGAAAGTAGAACCCGACACCTCGCCCATCAGAGCCACCGTCTTTGCGCTCCTTATGCCAGATCAGGTTGCTCTTGTAGTTGAACCCCCAAGCGGCCATGACGGCGAGGCCATCCGGGAGCAGCGCGTTCGGGACCCAGAGGTACAGGTGTGCCGTGTCGTCCGCGGCTTCAACGACGGGCAAGGCTTTGATGTCCTCCAGCGTCATGGTCCCATAGCGGTTCAGCCGCTTGTGTTCCGGCGCCATCTTCCCGGTCCGGTTCTGGAACTGCCACGGAGGATCGGCGAGGATGGTCTTGAACCGCTTGCCTCCGACCGCCTGCAGGAAATCTTGGGTTGCAGCAGAGGTCTTCGGCGCGTCAATGCTCTTGATCAAGTTCATACCAACTCCTGCTGCTTTGGTTGAGTTCTTGTTTTCCTGAGGGCTACGGACCGGTCAGGCCGCGCGCCCCGGAGACGCCCTGGCTCAAAGCCGCTTGTCTCCACTACAAAGTTCGTCAGGCCGACATCCTTGAGGAACGCGCTGGCGGTATCGAGAGAAGCGAAGCACTTGATCTCTCCGCGGACTGTCTGCAAGGTCTTGGCTACCCCTGCGCCGGACTGCACTTTGACGATGAAGCCTCGCGGCACCCCGGTTACGACGACGGCGCCGAGGACCTGCATGTCGACAAGGTGCCGCAATGCTGTCTCCGTGATTAGGCTCGTACTATCCATGTAAATCGATCACTCTACAAAGAACCTCTTGCGGTCAATGTTAAACGCTGAGCAAGAAACAGCCCTAGCTTAAACCCTTAGGCGCTGGCTACAGCGGCTCTTCCGCTTGTTGTTCTAGGGACCTGCGACGCGAACTCGCATTTCTGATGCTTTGAACCCGGCCGCCGGTGCTGCAGTCTCGTCAACACCGCCACGACCGGCATGTGGCCAAGAGCGAGGGTTCGGAGCGTTGCCCCGGGCGACCGCAACCGCCGCAAAGCAGACTCCGCTACTGGCAGCATGACTGACAGCAAAGGCTCATTGCGAAGCGCCCCAACCCACCCGCTCCGCTTTACCAAACCCCGACGCCGCCGGCCAACTGCCGGCATCGGCACGCCGCCCATCGCCGTCGCACAGCCACCGCAGTCCCGACAACCACCCCCCGTGCGTCACCAACAGCCCAGTCGGCGCTCCCCTCCGCACCGCCCTCACCCGCTCCAGCAGCATCGCCACGCTCTCGCCGCCACCCGGCCGGTGGTCGTGCAGGTCGGCCGCCCAGGCATCGATCTCCGCGCGCGCGATGTCGTCCCAGCGCCGGCCGTCCCAGGCGCCGAAGTCGCACTCCATCAGCCGCGCATCGACGACGCAGCGAAAGCCCCATCGCCGCAGCCAGCGCCCCACGTCGCGGCAGCGGCGCAGCGGCGACACGGCCACCACGCGCGCCAGGCCTTCGCGGCGCGCCACGTGGCGGATGCGGTGCGCCAGGCGCTTGGCCTTGCGCGGGTCCACCGGCAGGTCGGTGCGCGCGCCGATGCAGCGGCCTTCCGAGCCGCGGGGCCGCGGGTGGCGCCAGGCGATCAGCATGGTGACGACGGTCGCGTTCAGCGGCCCAGCATCGCCAGCACCGTCAGGTAGACGGCCAGCTCGCTGATCTGCTGCGCGGCGCCCAGCGTGTCGCCGGTGACGCCGCCCAGGCGGCGCCGGAACCAGCGCGCGCAGACGAAGCCGACGCCCGCCGCGGCGACCAGCGCTGCCACCCAGGCCATCGGCCCCGGCAGCGCGTAGGCAACCTCGCCGCGCCGCGCCAGCGTCAGCAGCGCCATCAGCGCCAGCGGCCACGCGCAGGCGACGGCCCAGCTTTCTGCGGACACGCGCGTGGCCAGCGGCTTGGCCTTCGCATGCTCCGGGTCCCCCGCATAGGGCAGCGCGCGGATCAGGCTGACGGCCACCGCGCGCGACAGCGTGTGCGCTACCAGCAGAGACGCCGCGGCCCAGCCCAACGGCAGCGAGGCGAGTGCCATCGCCTTGAGGCCCAGCACGACCAGCAGCGCCAGCGTGCCGTAGCTGCCGATGCGCGAGTCCTTCATGATGGCCAGCGCACGCTCGCGCTCGGCGCTGCCGCCCAGGCCGTCCAGGGTGTCGGCCAGGCCGTCCTCGTGGAAGGCGCCGGTCAGTAGCAGCGTCGCCGCCATCGACAGGCCCACGGCCACCGGCATGGGCCACAGCTGCACGGCCGTCATCAGCACCAGCGCGCCGACCGCGCCGACAAAGGCGCCCACCAGCGGCAGGTAGCGCGCGCTCTGGTTCAGCCATTCGGGCTGCCAGCCCACCCAGTCGGCCAGGCGGCCGCGGATGGGCACGCGGGTCAGGAACTGCAGCGCCAGCAGCAGCAGGCGCAGTTCGTGGGCCAGGGCCTTCATGCCGCGATGATGCCGGGCCTTGGGCGCCGGCCGCGCGGCGTGAACCACGCCGTTCGTCCTGAGCCTGTCGAAGGACGGAGGAGCGCGCTGGGCTTCGACAGGCTCAGTCCGAACGGGGTGTTGCCCAGTGGGACTGTCTTGCGCATCAGGCGCCACTGCGGTCGCTGACGCCGGCTTCGTCGAAGGAGGCCATGCCGTTCAGCAGCGCGACGCTGGCAGCGATCAGCGGCCAGGCCAGCGCGGCGCCCGAGCCTTCGCCCAGGCGCAGTCCCAGGCTCAGCAAGGGCTGCGCATGCAGGTGGGTCAGCGCCAGCTGGTGGCCGGACTCGTCGGAGCGGTGCGCGAACACACACGCGTCCAGCACCGCGGGCTGCAGCGCATGCGCCACCAGCAGCGCGGCGGTGACGATGTAGCCGTCGACGACGACGAGCCGGCGCTCGTGCGCGGCCTGCAGCATGGCGCCCGCCAGCGCCGCGATCTCGAAGCCGCCGAAGGCGGCCAGCGCCTCCAGCGGCGCGCGCGCATCGGCGTGGTGCGCCGCCACCTTCTGCAGCAGCACCAGCTTGCGCGCGTAGCCCGCGTCGTCGAGCCCGGTGCCGCGGCCGGTGCAGGCCGCCACCGGCTGGCCGGTCAGGCGCGCCACCAGCAGC